>UQXW01000013.1 GCA_900545215.1 uncultured Bacteroidota bacterium | reverse complement strand
AATCTGTGATTAGTCGTGAATTAAAGCGGAACTGCGATAAGCGTAGCGGACAATATAGGGCAGAGCTTGCACAACGCAAATATGAACGAAGAATGAAAGAGAAGCCTAAGTCCATCAAGTTCACAAAAGAGATATGCCTACTTGTAGAGACAATGTTGAAAGAGGATTACAGTCCGAAACAGAACTTGAAGGAAAGGACGCAAAGACATTGACAAGAGCAGTGATAGAGCAATTGAAACCAATCCGCACATTGCTACACACCGCCACAACAGACAATGGAAAAGAGTTTGCCGGACATAAGGACATTGCCACTGCACTCGGTATAGATGTTTACTTTGCACATCCATATCATTCGTGGGAAAGAGGAGCCAATGAAAATATGAACGGACTTATACGACAATATCTGCCGAAGGGTTCATCGTTTGAGGATTTGACCGATGAAGACATTTCTTTCATTCAGAACAGATTGAACAATAGACCAAGAAAAAAGCTCGGCTTTCTAGCTCCTCTTGAATATTTTTTTGCTAATTTTGAGACCATAACGAGTGGTCTAACCGATAAGTTGCATTTGTGAGTGGAATTCAGCCACTCAAACGCCGTTTCGGTTGCGGCTTTGCAAAGGATTGGTTTATCGGTTGTGGAAGTATGGGTGAATCTACGGTAAAAATGTTTTGCGAAACGGAGTAAACACCAAGTGGTATTTTGTCGTAAGGAAATAATGTCGTAAATTTGCGTCTTCTATGTTTGAAGTGAAAAAGGACAAAAGAAGGAGGGTTTTATCGTTGTGCCTGAAACTTCCGTTCAGGTTGGTAGGGTATCTTTTCTTGCTTGTTTATATTCTTGTGGCTCTGTTGAACAGTACTTTGGTTCAGTCTTTCACTGCTGCCAAGGTGGCAGGACATTTTTCCAAGGAGTGGAAAACGAAGTTGTCGATAGGTGCTTTGGAGATACGTCCTTTGCTTACCGTTTCCCTGAAAGATGTTTATTTGGAAGACAGAGAGGGAAATGTCATCGTCGATGCGGATTACATCAGCGTGAGTCTTCGTTCCTTTTCTCCGCCAAAGAAACTTGTGGTGTCGAATGTCAGTTTGCAAGATGTAACTTACGTTTTCGCAAAAAAGAACGGCAAACTCAATCTTGCGTTTATCCTCGATTATTTCAAGAGCGACAAGCCCAAGAAAGATAAACCGAAGGGAGATCCGTTCGTTCTGAAAGTCGAGAGGCTCAGAATGAAGAATGTGAACTTCCGTTTGGACATGTACGACAACCCCAAGCCCATACCGGAGTTCGGAGTGGCGACAAATCACCTTGCATTCGGCAATACGGATGCCTTAATCAGCGATGTGGAGATTATTTCCGACTCCATAACGGCAACCTTCGGCAGGTTTTCCACCACGGAACGTTGCGGACAGAGGGTGAAAGACCTCAGCGGTAAATTCATCGTAAGTCCGAGGGGAATAACATGCAGCAATATGCACGTGGAAACAGAAAACTCCGACTTGAAAATGCAGGTAGGCATAAAGACAGAGGGTTGGGGAACGTATTCTCACTTTGTAGATTCTGCACATTGCTTTCTTGCCACGGCAAATGGCAGCAGGGTGTCGATGAAAGACGTTACCTATTGGGTTCCTTCGCTGCAAGGGTTCGACATGAGTTTTGATGTGCATACCAGAATAGAGGGAAAGGTTTGTGATGCGGTTTGCAACTTCTTGAAAATAAACACGGGGAAAACCCATATTGCTTTGAAAGGAAGCGTGAAGGGCTTGCCGGATGTGGATAACACCGTTTTCGACATAGCATTGGAACGTCTCGAAAGTTCGGCAAAGGAGTTTGATGAATTCAAACTCGGCAAGAAACTCTCCGGATTGAAATTGCCGACAATGCTTTATTCGCTTGGTCAAATCAAAATGAGAGCCGATTTCCGAGGTTTGCTTACGGCTTTTGAAGCAAACGCCGACATAAAAACGGATATAGGCAATGTTGTACTTTCAGGCAGTTCAAAACCTGCGGCAAAGGGCAGAACATCATACTCTTGTTCGTTGCAAAGCGGGCGTTTCAACCTTGGGCGTTTGTTGGGACAGAATATGTTGGGAACGACAGCCGTGGACGTATCGCTCGAAGCCGTGCCTGCCGATTTGAAAGGACTGTCGGCAGAGGTTGAAGCAAAACTCGACGGTTTTGAATTCAGTGGCAACAGATATAATTCCGTGTCTTTGGACGGCAGCATGGCGAAAGGAAAGTTTTCTGCTCAATGCAGCATAATAGATGATGCCGTTGTGGCGGACTTGAATTGCGACGGAGATTTGGTGGAGAACAAAAGGCTGAAAGTTCGTGCAGATATAACAGATGCCGACTTGAAAAAGATGAACCTTTTCGCCTTTCCCGATACCACTGCCGTGCTTTCGACAAGCCTTTACGCCGATATAAGGAGTTTCAACCCCGATAGCATAAACGGCTTTGTCGATTTGCAAAATGTGAAAGTAAGCACAAGGGAGAAAAACTATGCAGTCGAATACCTCTATTTGAACGTTAAAAACGACAGTACGGTAAATCGCATCACTTTGAAGTCCTCTCTTGCCGATTTGAGGCTGGAAGGTCGTTACGAAATATCCGCATTGGTGAAAGAGATTGGCGATTTGGTGAATTATTACACCCCCGACCTCAGCCTTCTCTCCACTTCGGAGACGCCTTTACAGGCAATGGAAACAACGAAAAGCCATTTGAATATAAGCTCTGTTGCAGATTTCGATTTGAAACTGAAAGATATTTCGCCGATTACGGAATTGCTGAATTTGGATATGGCATTGCAAGACGGATTAAGCCTTACCGGCAGAATAAGTCCGGATACCGCCTTGGTCGCAGACCTGAAAGCGGGAGGCTTCCGCTATGGGAAAATGGTCTTTGACAATATCGGTTTGAATGCAAGAGCCTCAGATACCGGCATTTCGGTCGATACATATTCCGACAAGGCTCAATTAAGCGACAGTTTCGCAATCGTCTCTCCGGGAGTGAACATAAACCTCAGTGGAAACGACATGATGATACTTGCAATCTTCAAAGGAGATGAGAAGAACGATATAGGAGGACGTTTGAAGTTGATGTCATACCTTGGAAACAACGGTTTGCAGGTGGATTTCAAGGATTCATACGTCATGCTCGGCAAAGACACCATATTGTTTGATAACAACAGCAGCATAGGGTACAAGGACGGACGCTTTGAATTGAACAGATTCGGTTTCGGAAAGAGGAACGAGAAAATCGTTATCACGGGAGCGGTGTCCGATAACGGCAGAGACAGGCTCAAAATAGCATTTCAAGAAGTGAACATAGCGGATTTCAATCCCATATTGAACAAATTCGGACTTGATGTGAGAGGAAAATTGAATGATGAAGTCGTTCTGTGGAGTGTATTGAAGGATTTAAGCGTGGAATCTTCGATAAATGTCGATGATTTGCTTATAAACGATGTGCGTCTCGGCAAAACGAAACTCGGATTGAGCAACAGAGAGGAAAGGAACGAGTTCTTGGCGGACATAGAAATGAAATACGAATTGCCGGGGTCGAAAGAGGTTGTGCCGATGCGGATAAAGGGTAAAATCAATCCGTATGACAGCATAGACAATCTTGATTTGAAGATAAGCATGCAGGATTTCGATATAAAATTGATTGAAACCTATCTTTCGTCTTTCTTTTCCGATGTAAGGGGTAAACTGTCCACCGAAAGCCTTGCCGTAAGGGGCAGGTTCTCTCAGCCCCACGTGGTCGGTAAATTGAAGTTCAAGGACACTTCAATCAAGATAAACATGCTGAATACGGTGTATAGTTTCGATAATGAGCTGCAAATGAATGACAGTATCTTCTCTTTCGATAATTTCACGCTGCAAGATGTCAACAAAAACAAGATTACGATAAACGGAACCGTCTCTCACGACAACTTCTCTTCTTTTGTGCTGAACCTTGATGCCAAAGCGGACAAGTTGAAGATGCTGGACACCTATCGGGACGCCGGACAGATGTATTACGGTACCGTTTATGCTTCGGCGGATGCCGTATTGACCGGTAGTTTGGACTCTTTGCAAATACGTGTCGATGCAACGACGGAAGATAATACGAGATTGACCGTACCGATTTCGAGCAAGATGTCCGCAAACGACAATTCCTTCATCACTTTCACCTCTTTGCAAACAGAGAACGAAGAAACCGTGGTGGAGGAAAAGCCTGTGGAAAGTTCCATGTACTATAACATAGATGTGAACCTTAAAGTCAATCCGAACGCAGAGCTTTACATTCCGATAGATTTCAATCAGATTAAGGGCAAACTGTCTGCCGCCGGCAACGGAGAGTTGAACATAAAGGTGGGAAGCGAGAGCGATTTGTCGATAGACGGAACTGTTGCGATAGACAACGGAAAGTTTTCCATGTCCATTGCAGACCTTGTAACCAAGGACTTTACCATGGAAAAGGGTGGCACGTTGGCTTGGGCAGGCGACCCTGCCGGCGGAGTAATCGACCTTAATGCTGTTTATTCGACAACGGCTTCGTTGGCTCCCATACTCGGACAGGAATATTCAAAGAAGGTCGATGTCAATTCAATAATACATTTGAGCGGTGAAATGACGAACCCTCAACCCAAATTCAGCATAGAATTGCCTAAAGTGGACGAATCGACCAAGCAATACTTCGCTTCGGCAATAGATTTGGACGATGAACGGACGGTATTGGAACAAACGTTCTCGTTGTTGGTGATAAACAGCTTCTATTCCTCTGACGGTTCTGCCGAGAACTCGGTTGTGGAGACGGGTGTGTCCTCTGCATTGGAGGCGGCTTTCTCTCAGGTGAGCGGAATGCTTACCAATCTCATCAAATTCGTGGATGTGGATATGAATTATTCGAGAGGAGCGTCAGGAAACTCGGACAGGATAGACATGACCTTGTCAAAGGAATATGGTCGCTTCATAGTGAGTGCCAATGCCGGCTTTTCCGGCAACTCGCAGACCGATGTACAGCAGGAGGAAGAGATAATAGGAGATGCCTTCGTGGAATACAAGATGACGGAAGATTTCCGAGTCAGGGTGTTCAACCGTTCCAATGCCAACGATTTCACAAAGTACAACATCTCTCCTTACACACAAGGCGTCGGATTATTCTATCATAAGCAGTATGACAGGTTTTCTGACATCTTCAAACGAAACAGAAAACACAAAAACAAAGATACGAAATGAAAGAATACACAGTGGCTCTTGTAGCACATGACAACTGCAAAGCAGACTTGGTGGAATGGGTTGCATTCAACCGTTTGAAACTTGCGAAACACAAACTTATCTGCACGGGAACAACAGGGCTTTTGGTGGAAAAGGCTTTGAATAAGGGCAGAGAGGAAACGGATAGCGAATATGTAAGAGTAAAGAGATTGAAATCGGGTCCTTTGGGCGGAGACCAGCAACTCGGAGCAATGATAAGCGAAGGCAAAATCAATTATCTCTTCTTTTTCTGGGATCCCATGGGACAACAACCGCATGATGTCGATGTTAAGGCTTTGCTTCGTATCTCCGTGATGTACAACATACCGACAGCCTCCAACAGAGCGACGGCAGATTTTCTCATTTCTTCGCCTCTGTTCGAGGATACAAGTTATAAACCAAAGCCTTACGATTATAATTCATACATAAACCGCAAATTGTAAAAACCGTTCTTGCAGAGCCTCGGAATGAAACGCCGTTCTGTTTTTCATAAACGGCGTTTGAGAAAATTCTTTCGGCGTTTCAATTTGATGTAACGGCGTTCGGGTTTTATGCTTGTTCGGAGGGGTTGTTTATATCGGTTTCAGAGTAATTTCCTATGAATTATTCTTCCGACCATACTTACTTCGGAATAAATTTATACCTTTGCGAAAACAAAGAATAAAGTAATAACCAATAACAAAAGACAGATGAAGAAAATTTTACTTCTTATCCTGCTTGTCGGAATGGTATTTGCTTCCCAAGCACAAGGCACAAAACAAAAGAAAAATCTCGATTTGGCAGCATTATACAACTCGACAGGTTTGTGGCATTATCAAAAAGGAGAATATGGCGATGCTTTGGAATGGTTCGACAAAGTGTTGGCAATATGGGAGAACGAACCGGAGGAGCAGAATATTCAGATAGCTGCGGCATATCTGAACATGGGATTGTTATACAAAGCGAAGCATGATTATGATAAGGCGTTGGAGTACTATGGCAAGTCTTCGGATATGCTCAAAGCCGTATTCGGCGAAAACAACACCGATGTAGCCATTGTTTATGACAATACGGGTAATGTGTATATCGAAAAGGGTGAATACGATACGGCTTTGGAGTACTTCAACAAGGCATTGGCGATATTCTCCGATAATCTGCGGAAAGACCACCCCGATTTGGCTACCGTTTATAACAATATGGGTAGTGCGTATCAATATAAGGGTGAATACGATAAGGCATTGCATTACACGAACAAGGCTTTGAATATGATGAAATCCGAATTGGGTAATAATCATATAAGAGTGGCTGTTGCGTACGACAATATCGGAGGAATATATTACTACATGGGCAATTACGAGAAGTCTTTGAAGTACCGCAAAAAGGCTTTGAGAATATTTAAAGCAGGATTGGGCGGAATGCACCCCGATGTGGCAACCTGTTATAACAATATGGCAGGTGTGTATGAGGATATGAAAGAATACGATAAAGCGTTGAAATATTCCAAGAAAGCATTAAAGATATGGGAACGCTGGTTCGGAAAAGAGCATATTTATGTTGCAGAGTCTTGTTACCGTATGGGGTTTATATATTACAAGAAAAACGAATGGGGTAAGGCTTATACATATTTCGATAGGGCTTTACCGATATTTCTGTCTTACGAAGAGACGGCTGTTTCTCGCAGAACATATACGATATACAGCTTCATGGCAATATTTTATGACCTGATCGGAGACGAGGTAAAAGCAAAAGAGTATATCGATAAGTCGAATAAAATAGAGGAGATGTTGGATAAATCCGCCGAGTGAGCAAGTGGCATTTGACGAAACGGCGAAAGGATTTGCCGGAACGGCGTTTGAGGAAATTCTTTCGCCGTTTTATTTTTGTCAAAGGGCGAGTGGGGGAATGCTTGCTTTGATGAGGCGGATTTGTTCTCGAAGTCTGTCGGATAAGGAACTTAAACAATGAGCCGGATTTCTCGAATGAGAAATCCGGCTCATTTATCGATTATCGCTTTTCCCTTTTGCCTGCGTCGAATCTTGCAATTCTTGCAAGCGAAAGGATTTATGCGTCTATGTTTGCGTAAGTTGCGTTTGTTTCGATGAACTCTCTTCTCGGCGGAACGTCGTCGCCCATCAGCATGGAGAAGACCCTGTCGGCTTCGGAGGCGTTTTCGATGGTTACTTGCCTCAATATACGGTTTGCAGGGTCCATCGTGGTTGACCAAAGTTGTTCCTCGCTCATTTCTCCAAGACCTTTGTAACGTTGAACCTCCACTTTGCCGCTCTTCGCTGTTACTTCTGCCACGGCAGACATACGTTCCTCTTCCGTCCAACAGTAAACGCCGTTCTTGCCTGCACTTTGCGACACTCTGTAAAGAGGCGGCGTGGCGATGTAAACGTGTCCTTCCTCTATCAATTCCCTCATGTAACGGAAGAAGAAAGTCAGAATAAGGGTCGCAATGTGGGCTCCGTCCACGTCGGCATCGGTCATGATGATTACTTTGTGGTATCGAAGTTTCTCCATGTTCAATGCCTTGGAGTCTTCCGTCGTTCCGATCGACACGCCCAAAGCCGTGTAGATGTTCTTTATCTCTTCGGAGTCGAGAACTCTGTGTTGCATGGCTTTTTCTACGTTGAGGATTTTTCCTCTCAAAGGAAGAATGGCTTGGTGTTCCCTGTCTCTTCCCTGTTTTGCCGTTCCGCCTGCGGAATCTCCCTCGACAAGGAAGAGTTCGCAAATGGTAGGGTCGTTGCTTGCGCAGTCCGCCAATTTTCCCGGCAATCCGGCAACGCCCAATATCGTTTGGCGTTGAACTAAGTCCCTTGCCTTGCGGGCGGCATGGCGTGCCGTTGCAGCCAAGATGACTTTATCGACTATGGCTTTGGCTTCTTTCGGGTGTTCTTCAAGATAATTCGTCAGTATCTCCGAAACCGCTGCTGCCACTGCGGGAGCGACTTCGCTGTTTCCGAGCTTTGTTTTCGTCTGTCCCTCGAATTGCGGTTCTTGAACCTTGACCGAAATCACGGCAGTCAGTCCTTCGCGGAAATCGTCTCCCGCTATGTCGAACTTCAACTTATCGAGCATGCCTTCTTTCTGGGCATAGTTTTTCAAAGTCCTCGTCATACCCATGCGGAAGCCCGTAAGGTGTGTACCACCCTCATGAGTGTTGATGTTATTGACGTATGAGTGGAGATTTTCCGTAAATCCGGTATTGTATTGCATTGCAATCTCGATGGGAATGCCTTGTTTCTCTCCCTCGACATAGATAGGCTCCGGAATGAGATGCTCTCTTGTCGCATCGAGATAGGCGATAAAGTCTTTCAATCCGTTTTCCGAGTAGAAGCGTTCGGAGGTATATTCTCCTTGTTCGTTCTTCTGCCTCATGTCGACGATGGTCAACTCTATGCCTTTGTTCAAATATGCCAATTCTCTCAAACGGGCGCAAAGTGTGTCGTAGTTGTACTCCGTTACGGTGAAGATTTCGTCATCGGGAGTGAACTCCACGACGGTTCCTCTCTTGTCTGTGGTTCCAACTTCACGAACGGCGTACATCGGTTTACCTTTTTCGTACTCCTGCTCGTAGATTTTTCCGTCTCTGAAAACGTTTACCTTCGTATGTTTCGATAAGGCGTTGACGCAACTCACACCCACGCCGTGCAGACCGCCCGATACCTTATAGGAGCCTTTGTCGAATTTTCCTCCGGCATGCAGAACCGTCATGACGACTTCCAAAGCCGAGCGATGTTCCTTGGGGTGCATGTCTACCGGAATACCACGTCCGTTGTCTTCAACCCTGATGGAGTTGCCTTCCAGTATACTTACGTTTATCTTTGTGCAGTATCCTGCCAATGCTTCATCGATGGAGTTGTCCACAACCTCGTAAACCAAATGGTGCAAGCCTCTGACATTGACGTCTCCTATATACATGGCAGGACGTTTCCTCACTGCTTCCAATCCTTCCAACACGTTGATGTTCGCCGCCGTGTATTCGCCTTTCTTTACTTCTTCACTCATTCCTTTTATTCTTGATTTTCGAGCTACAAAGGTAAGAAATTTCTTTCAAACAGGGGCGTTGTCTGTGAGGCTTTTCCTGTTCGGAAAGTTCTTATGTCCGATTTGTCTTTTTCGGTTGTGCTTTTGCTTGCAAAGGAATAAGAGAAAGGAAAACAGAGGATTTGCATTCGGAAGATTGTTTCGCTGTGCTTAATCGATGTTAAATGTTTCAGTTTCGTCGAAATTAAACTCGGAAAACTTTTTCCGTTTTATGAGTTTTCTGTAATTTTGCATCCGTTTTCAGAAGCAGGGAAACCAAAGCAGGAGAACAACGTTTATGATGTGTTTTTATTGCTTTGATTTGTCGAATGGAAATGCCGCTTTGGCGAAACGCCGTTTTGTTTTCACGAAACGCCGTTTCAGAAAATCGAAACGGGCTTTCATTTTTGTCTGAGGGCGATGAATTTGTTTTGAAAGCAAAAAAGTATATGGAGAATGCTCAAAAGAATAAGATAATGGACGCTGCCTGTACGCTGTACAAGCAGAAAAGGTCGTGCAAAAACGTTACCATGGACGAGATTGCGGCGTATTGCGGCATATCGAAAAGGACTTTGTATGAGTGTTTCAGCAATAAGGAGCAGTTGGTGTTCGAGGGCATGAACAGAATCATACAATATATATACAGGGATTGCGAAAAGTTGAGGTCAACCTCCAAACACTCTTTCGAGATGTTCTTCGGCTCCATTCGGATAGTGCATGAGTATTTCAAGGACGTTTATTGCTTTGCTCAGGAGATAAGAACGAATTATCCGGACATCTTCGAGCAAATCATTTCTTCCCATATAGTTTTTGCAAAGACCAACATGATAGAATCTCTTGAACAAGCCAAGAAAGAAGGCTTTATATGGAAGCATATAAACGAGAAATTCTTTATGAGCATATTGGAGATGAATATGTACTATTCCTCGAAACCGGAATTTCTCGACGCAAATGCTCCATACGGAGAGGAAACGATAAAGTTCATGGTTTTATATACTTTGATGAGAGGCATATCGACCGTGAAGGGAATAGAATATATAGATGATATATTGGAGAAACAAAAGACGGAATAACAACAATAAACATTTAAGAACAGAATGAGAAGAAGGTTTTTTACGAAAATCGGGAAATTATCCCTTTTCGTGTGTGCCGCAGTCCTATCGGGACATGCCTTTTGTCAGAATGAAGGCGGTGGAACTTTGCGGTTGGATTTATCGACGGCTCTCAAAATCGCTCATGACAACAATCCGACGATAAAGGTTGCCGAATTGGAAATTCAAAGAGTGGATTACAGCAAAAGAGAGGCTCTCGGAAATCTCCTGCCTACCTTATCCGCTTCGGGACAATACACGAACAATATCAAGAAATCGGTCATGTTCATGCCTGAGAGTTTTTCTGCCATGATGGGAGGACAGAAGTATATGGAGATAGGCTACAAAAACTCATACGCAGTGAACGTTTCGGCAGCTCTTCCTTTGGTCAATTTCTCTCTATGGGAACAAATCAAGTCGAAACAAAGCGAGATAGATTTGATATTGGAGAAGTCGCGTGCCTCTCGCATAGATATGACCAAGCAGGTTAAGGATGCTTACTTTGCGGTCTTGCTTGCAAAGAACAGTTTGAAGGTTTTGGAGAGAAGCATCAACAATGCAAAGGAGACTCTCAAAACAACGGAAACGTCTTTCGAGCAAGGGCTTGTTTCGGAATATGATTTGATACGTGCGAAAGTGCAGGTGAACAATTTGAATCCGACTTACATTTCGGCGAAAAACGGTTTGGAATTGGCGATACTTCAATTAAAGATGATTCTTTCGCTGCCGGCCGAGACTGAAATGGAGTTTGCGGAAGACTTGGAGGACTTTTCAGAGGGTATGACGGGCATTGCAACTGTTGAAAATCAAAAAGCGGTAAGCCAGAACTCCGAAATAAGACAGTTGGATTTGAATATAGCAAGTCTGCAACACAGTTTGAGAATGGTTAACAGCCAACACCTGCCATCGTTGTCTGCTTTCGGTCAGTATTCTTACCAAACCCAAGCCGAGGATTTCAAGTTCGGAGATTACAACTGGGTTGGAAGTGCTGCCATAGGCTTGCAATTAAGCATTCCGATTTTTAATGGAAGAACCGTTGTCAACAAAGCAAAACAGTTGAAGATAAGTTTGCAGGAGTTGGAGTTGCAAAAGCAGTATGCAATCGACGGAGTGGATTTGCAAATCCGTTCTGCAATCAACAGCATGAAAGCGGCACAGGAACAACTCACCGTAAACAAGGAAGCAATCGCCCAAGCGGAAAGAGGATACGAGATTGCCAAGGTGCGTTACAACACAGGATCGGGAACGATACTTGAATTGAATGACAGCGAACTGTCGATGACGCAAGCGAACCTCAATTACCAGCAGTCGTTGTACAATTTCCTGATTGCACAAACAAATCTGGAAAAAGTATTAGGCAAAGAATAATCAACGAAATAATAAACAACAACAAACAAAAGAGGAGTATATGAAAAAACTTATTTACCTCGCTGTATTGACTCCCTTGATGATAATCGGGTGTTCAAAGAAAGAGGAAGCAAAAAAGGAAACCAAAAGCGATGTAATCAACGTCAAAGTCGAGAAAGCTTCGACACAGGAGATAGACAGAATATATGAATTCTCTTCCACGGTCGATGCGGAGGTCAAGAACTACATTTCTTCCGCCGGAGGAACGAGAATAGAAAAGATAATGGTTGAAGTGGGGGACAGAGTGAGAAAAGGACAGCAGCTTGTGAAGATGGAAAGCACCACATTGGCGACTTCCACGGCTCAGTTGGAGAACTTGAAAACAGAATTGAACAGAATGCAGGCTCTTTACAACTCCGGTGGAGCCAGCAAGCAGCAATTGGATCAGATGCAGGTGCAATACAACGTTGCGAAGAAGAATGTGGACAACCTTAAAGAGAATATCTACCTTACATCGCCCATCGAAGGAGTTGTAACGCAGAGAAACTTCGACAATGGCGACGTTGCCGGTTCGCAACCTATATTACAGGTAATGAAAATCAACCCTGTGAAATTGAAAATCAACGTTTCCGAAACCTTTTACACGAAAGTGAAAGTCGGAATGGTGGTTAAATTGAAGACAGAGATATTCGGAGAGGAAGAATTTACCGGAAAGATTTCGTTGATTTACCCTACAATAGACGCAAGCACCAGAACATTCACTTGTGAGGTCAAGATAAACAATGCAGGCAGCAAGTTGAAACCCGGAATGTTCGGACGTGTGGAGTTGAACCTCGGAAGAGCAGACGCAATCCTCGTTTCCGATAAGGCAATCTTGAAACAATCCGGCTCCAACGACAGATACGTTTACACGGAAAAGAACGGCACCGTGGAATATCGCAAAGTCGAGATAGGAAGACGCTTTAACGACAAATACGAAATATTAAGCGGTGTATCCGCAGGGGAGAACGTCGTGATAACAGGACAATCCAAGTTGTTGGACGGCTCAAAGGTAAATGTGATAAAGTAAATAAAAGATTTCAATCAGGACTATGAAAATATATGAGTCATCAGTAAAGAAGCCAATCACGACCGCATTGATTTTTGTGGCGATAATAGTATTGGGACTCTTCTCTCTGAACAAACTTGCAATCGATCAGTTGCCGGAAATCGAGATGAACACGGCGATTGTTATCGTTACCTATCCGGGAGCGAGTGCAGAAGATGTCGAGAACAACGTTACGAAGGTGATGGAAAGTGCTTTGAGTACGGTAAGCGACTTGAAGAAACTAACCTCCACCTCAAAGGAAAACACTGCAATCATAAGCGTGGAATTCAACTGGGGAACAGATTTGGACGGAGCGGTGAATGACATGCGGGATAAGATAGAAATGATAAAGAGTTATTTGCCCGACGGATGTTCGAACCCCATGATATTGAAACTATCCACGGATATGATGCCGATAAGCATCATTTCTGCAACGGCTGAGGAAAGTACGGCTGCTCTTTATAAAATTTTGGATGATGGGGTCGCCAATCCATTGAACCGTATCAACGGTGTAGGTTCCGTATCCGTGTCGGGAGCTCCGCAAAGAGAGATAATAATCAACTGCAACCCTACAAAGTTGGAGGCTTACAACCTTACCGTCGAGCAAATCGGCTCGAAAGTTGCAGCCGAGAACGTAAGTACTCCCGGCGGTAACATAGACGTAGGCTCGCAGACCTATTCCCTACGTATGGAAGGGGAGATGAAGGACAGCAAGGAGTTGAACGATGTGGTCGTTGCCCAATTCGGGGACAAGACCGTGTTTCTTAAAGATGTTGCAACGGTGATTGATAGTGTTCAGGAGAAAGCACAGGAAAGTTTTGTCAACGGAAAGAAGGGTGCAACGATAGTCGTGCAAAAGCAAACGGGAGCGAACTCCGTCGAGGTGATGAAAAAAATCCGTGCACAGTTGCCTCAAATCCAAAAAGACCTGCCAAGAGACATTCATCTTCAAGAGGTAATGAATACAACCGACAATATAGAAAATTCGATTTCCTCTTTGGTCGAGACGGTCGTATTGGCATGTTTGTTCGTCATCATTGTGGTGTTGTTCTTCCTCGGAGAATGGCGGGCAACAATTATTATTATGGTTACGATACCTGTTTCGCTGATTGCATCGTTCATTTACCTGTTCATTACCGGTAATACGATAAACATTATTTCCCTATCCTCCATTTCCATAGCCTTGGGTATGGTGGTCGATGACGCCATCGTGGTCTTGGAAAACGTAACCACACACATAGAACGGGGTAGCAAACCGAGGGAAGCCGCAATATACGGAACGAACGAGGTCGGTGTAGCCGTGATTGCCACAACCCTTACCTTGCTGGCGGTGTTCTTCCCGTTCACGATGATGACCGGTATGGCGGGAATAATGTTCAAGCAGTTGGGTTGGATGATTTGTATCATGATGGTGGTCTCCACGACGGCCGCTTTGACGCTTACGCCTATGATGTGTTCCTTGCTCTTGAAGAGAAAGAAGGATAAAAAAGAGAATAAAGTCTTTGAAAAAATCTACACACCGATCAGAAGAGGCTTGGACAAGCTCGACGTTTGGTACGAAAGGCTTTTGACTTGGGCTGTAAGGCATAAAACCACAACCATCACTTCTGCCGCATTGTTGTTCATCATATCCCTTGTCCTTGCCGTTACATCACTCGGAACGGAATTCATTCCAGCAACGGACAACGGTCAGATTTCCGGAAGCATAGAGTTGCCTGCCGGAGCGAATGTGGACAGGGCGAAAGAGATTGCGAAGAGACTTCAAAAGAGAGTGGACAAAGACTTCCCCGAAGTGCAGACATTCAACTATACGGTCGGTGTTCCGGGAGACGATGACGACAATACCTTTGCCCTTATGGGAACTTCGGGAAGCAACTATATCAGTTTCCGTATGAAATTGGTCGATCTTGAAGACAGGAAGCGTGATATGTTCGAGATAGCCGACGAATTGAGAAAGGAAATCGCCACATATACCGAAGTGAACAAGTTCTCCGTTTCGGCAGGAGGTCAGAACAACATGATGTCAGGAAGTACCATCGATGTCGAAATCTTCGGATACGACTTCAAAGTTACGGAACGCATAGCCGACTCCTTGAAAGCGAAAATGGAAAAAATGCAGGGCTTTAAAGATGTTACCATCGACCGAGAAGATTATCGTCCTCAGTTCCAAATAGACTTCGATCGCGAGAAACTTGCCTTGAACGGACTTAACGTTGCCACCGCTTCGACCTACGTAAGGAACAGAATAAACGGTATGACAGCCTCCGTGTTCCGCGAGGACGGCGAAGAGTATAAAATCAAAGTCAGAAACGACAAGGCACACCGCCAATCCGTCGAAGACATAGAGAACATTCTCATCTATAACAACCAAGGCAAAGCCGTAAGAGTGTATGAGGTCGCAAACGTTGTTGAAAGAGAAGCACCGCCTTCAATCAAGCGTCAGGACAGAGAGCGTATGATTAAGGTATCCGCAACCCTCTACGGAGCGACTCTTGATGTGGCTTCCGCCAACATACAGGCAGAATTGGATAAAATGGACATTCCGACCGAGATAGGAACGAAAATAGGCGGTTCGATAGAAGACCAGCAGGAGTCTTTCTCCGATATGGGAACGCTTCTCGTCCTTATCCTGATGTTGGTTTACATAGTGATGGCGGCACAGTTCGAATCCTTGCGTTATCCGTTCATCATAATGTTCTCTGTGCCTTTTGCTTTCGTGGGATTTATCTTCTCCTTGCTTTTGACAGGCACCACGGTCAACTTGATGAGCCTCATAGGAGCGATAATGTTGGTCGGAATAGTCGTAAAGAACGGTATAGTCTTGGTGGACTACATCAACCTGAACCGTGAAAGAGGAATGGGCATATCGCAAGCCGTCATCTTGGGCGGAAAGTCGAGGTTGCGTCCCGTATTGATGACTTCGCTCACCACAATACTCGGTATGGTTCCGATGAGCCTCGGAATAGGAGAGGGCAGCGAGCTTTGGCAGCCTATGGGTATAGCGATAGTCGGCGGTCTGACCGTTTCCACACTCGTAACACTGCTCATTGTGCCGACCGTTTACTGCGTCTTTGCATCGAGAGAGGTGAAGAGTTACAGGAAGAACCACGCATTGAGATTGAACACAAGAACCATAAAAGCATAATCGAAATGAAAGCAGCATTCATAGCATATAACCAAGCCCACGTCGAAGAAGTGGAAAACATATTGCACCAGTTGTCCATCCGTGGCTTCACTCGCTGGCAGGACATACAGGGAAGAGGTAGCAAGAACGGCGAACCGCACCTCGGTTCCCACGCATGGCCGGCAAAAAACATGGCAACCCTCTGCGTAGTGGACGACAACATCGCACCCATACTCAAAAAAAGAATACAGGCACTCGACAACAGTGCACCCGAACAAGGATTGAGAGTATTCTTCTGGGACGTGATAGACGTATAACGAGGAAATACGAAATGAAATCATAAGTATCTGATTGTTTGTAGTGGGTTCAAGAGGAGGATAAACCGAGTGAAATCGGGAACATTCTCCTCTTGTTTTTTCATTCCGCCTCAATTTCCCATGCGAACGAAGAACCGCAACACCCCAACCTCTGCCCCAATTTTGCAAATCCCTTATTCCGCAAGTTAAAACCTCTTTCCCCGCAACCGTTCCTGCAAAACGAAAATCCCCTCTGTTGCGAAGCCGAAATTCTTTCGGCGATTCATCATCGACGAAACGGCGGAAGAATTTCACGAAACGGCGGAAGAAAAAATTAAAACGCCGATTCATTTTTCTCTAACAGCGTTCGAATTCGGAAATGTCGGTTCGGCGGAAATTTTTATCGGTTCTTTGCTTTACGGAAAGCGAAAACATATAATACGAAATCGGAGGAGTAAAAAAACGCTACTTTGTTTTGTGTATTCAAAGATTTGTCCTATCTTTGCGAATTGTAAGCAAGATGGAAAGAATATGAACTCGTATTTATTTTCCCTTATCATTTACAGGACGTTCCTCAACATCAAGGAGAGGGATTGTTTCCTTTCACTCTGACACACGGGCTTACGGCGAATTTGAAGCGGAAATTCGTATCATTCATTATTATAAACCATTAAAAGATAGTATTTATGGAATTACCTTTTGCAGAATCTTGGAAAATCAAGATGGTCGAGCCTATAAAGAAATCCACTCGCGAGGAACGCGAAAAGTGGTTGGAAGAGGCTCATAACAATGTTTTCATGTTGAAATCGGAGCAGGTTTACATCGACCTTTTGACCGACTCCGGTACAGGCTCGATGTCCGATCGTCAATGGGCTGCCATGATGATGGGAGATGAGAGTTACAGCGGTGCTCGCTCGTTTTTTGAATTCAAGGAGGTTGTCAATAGGATCACGGGCTTCAAACACGTTATCCCAACCCACCAAGGACGTGCGGCAGAGAACGTTTTGTTCTCTTACCTTGTGAAAGAGGGCAACGTTATCCCGGGCAATGCTCACTTCGACACCACAAAAGGACACATCGAAAGCAGAAAAGCTTTTGCAATCGATGTAACGACGGACGAGGCAAAGGATACTCAGTTGGAAGTGCCTTTCAAGGGAAATGTTTCCTTGGAGAAATTGGAAAAGGTTTTGAAAGAGAACAAGGGCAATGTGCCTTTCATGGTTTTGACTGTTACCAACAACACCGTAGGAGGTCAACCTGTCAGCATGAAGAACATTCGCGAGACTTGCGAACTTTGTCATAAGTATGGCGTTCCGGTAAACATGGACTCGGCTCGTTTTGCTGAAAATGCATACTTCATAAAAACTCGTGAGGAAGGCTATGCGGATAAGACGATAAAGGAAATCGCAAGAGAGATGTTCTCTTACGCCGACTGCATGACCATGAGTGCAAAGAAGGATGGCTTGGTGAATATGGGAGGTTTCATTGCCACCAACAAGGAAGACTGGTATGAGGGAGCGAAGAAGTTCTGCATTCCTTTTGAAGGCTTCTTGACTTACGGCGGTATGAATGGTAGAGATATGGCAGCCTTGGCTGTGGGCTTGGACGAGAATACCGAGTTCGACATGCTCGATACCAGAATAAGACAAGTGCAATACCTTGCAAAGAAATTGGACGAATACGGCATTCCTTACCAAAGACCTGCCGGCGGACACGCGATATTCGTAGATGCAGACAAAATCCTTACTCATGTTCCTAAGCAAGAGTTCCCTGCACAGACATTGACATGCGAGCTTTACTTGGAAGCCGGTATCAGAGCTTGCGAAATAGGATACATACTTGCGGACAGAGACCCTGTAACGAGAGAAAATCGTTTCGGAGGTTTGGATTTCGTTCGCTTGTGCATACCCCGCCGCGTTTACACCAATAATCACATGGACGTAATTGCCGCCGCGTTGAAGAATGTTTACGACAGAAGAGAAAAGGTTACCCGCGGACTTGAAATAACATGGGAAGCCGAATTGATGAGACACTTTACAGTGCAGTTGAAACGTTTGGGCAAATAATTGTTGCTTGAAACGGTTCATATACAACATCGCAAAGGCAGGGACAAAACGAAATCCCTGCCTTTGTTTTGAAGATGGGAAAGGGTAACAAAGACTTTGAAAAGAAGTGAAGCCTCTAATTTGAAAGGCTTTCAAACCGGAGGGGAAAATAAAAAGCCGAAAAGGCTTTCCCAAGTGAAAGAAACTTGCTATCTTTGCCGGAATTTTAGACGGAGAAGAAATAAAAAACAATATAGATATGACAGCAAAAGATGTTGTAAAGAAAGACGATGTTGTAATCAAGTTCGTCGGAGACTCCGGCGACGGAATGCAGCTGACCGGTACGCTTTTCTCGGACACATCGGCATTAGATGGCAACGACATAGCCACCTTTCCCGATTATCCTGCCGAGATAAGAGCTCCGCATAACACCGTGGCAGGTGTATCGGGTTTCCAAGTACATATAGGAAAGAAGATATACTCTTCCGGAGATAAGGCAGATGTCTTGGTGGCAATGAACCCCGCTTCCTTGAAAGCAAACTTGAAATGGGTGAAAAAAGGAGGCATAATCATTGTTGATGCTGACACTTTCGAGGAAGGAGCAATAGAAAAAGCAGGATACACTTCCAATCCTTTGGAAGACGACAGTCTTTCCAATTACAGGCTTATCAAAGCACCGATAACCAATTTCACCATAGAGACAGTAAAGGACATTTTCACGGATAGAAAAGCCGCTTTGAAATGTCGAAACATGTTCGCCTTGGGAATGATATTCTTTATCTTCGGTAAGGGATTGGAACATACGGATGCCTATCTTGAAAAGAAATTCGCCAAGAAGCCTGATGTGGTTAAGGCAAACAAGGAAGTAGTCAGGGCAGGTTATAATTTCTGTGATAATACCGATGTGATGGAATCCCAAGTGGAGGTTCAGCCGGCACAAATGCCGAAGGGCAAATACAGGAACATCACAGGAAACGTGGCAACGGCTTGGGGACTTTTGGCAGCTGCCGAAAAGGCAGGCTTACCGCTCTTCCTCGGTTCCTACCCCATCACTCCGGCAACGGACATCATGGTGGAATTGGCAAAGCACAAATCTTTGGGAGCAAGAGTCTTTCAAGCGGAAGACGAAATCGCAGGTATATGTTCCGCAATAGGAGCATCGTTTGCGGGAGTTATGGCATGTACATCGACTTCCGGTCCCGGACTTTCTTTGAAGAGCGAAGCGATAGGCTTGGCAGTCATGGCAGAATTGCCATTGGTCATAGTAGATGTCCAAAGAGGCGGTCCATGTACAGGTTTGCCGACCAAGACAGAGCAATCCGACCTCGGTCAGGCACTCTTCGGCAGAAACGGAGAAGCACCATGCATAGTTTTGGCAGCGTCTTCATCAGCCAACTGCTTTGATTGGGCATTCGAGGCAGGACGTTTGGCATTGGAATCGATGACACCGGTGATTTTGCTTTCGGATGGTTACCTTGGAAACGGTTCACAGTTGTTCAGAATACCGAAAATGGCAGATCTTCCTAAGATAAACCCACCGTTTGCAAAGCCTAACGATCCTGATTACGCACCTTATAACAGAGATCCCGAGACATTGGTAAGACAATGGGCGGTTCCGGGAATGGAAGGTTTGAGACACAGAATCGGAGGCTTGGAAAAACTATCCGGAAAAGGCAGCGTATCCACCGATAACGCCAATCACCAGTTGATGGTCAACTATCGAAAGGAGAAAGTCGAAAGAGTGGCGAACCGTATCCCCGATCAAAAAGTGGAAGGCGACGAGAACGCAGAACTATTGGTCGTAGGCTGGGGCGGAACGCAAGGAGCATTGCGCTGTGCCGTGCAACAGTTGCAGGCAGAAGGCAAAAGCATTGCATTCACACACTTCAATTACATAATGCCTTTGCCGAAAAACACCGGCGACATCATGAGACGTCATAAGAAAATAGTCGTATGCGAGCTTAACATGGGACAATTTGCAAACTATTTGAGAATGCACTTCGAGGGATTGACGTTCCATCAATATAATAAGGTACAAGGCCTACCGTTTGAGGTCAGCGAATTAGTAGAAGAGTTTAATAAAATTTTGGGAGAGTAGAAATGGCAATAGAACATTCAAAAGAAGAGTTAACCAAAGCAGACTTTGCAAGCGATCAAATGGTTAAATGGTGTCCCGGATGCGGTGACCACTCTATACTGGCTTCGGTATTGAACGTATTCCCAAAGATCGGATACAAGAAAGAGAATTTCTGTTTGGTTTCGGGCATAGGTTGTTCCGGTCGTTTCCCATATTATGTGAACACTTACGGCTTCCATTCCATTCACGGAAGAGCAGCAGCCATTGCAACGGGAGTTAAAATAGCCAATCCGCACTTATCCGTTTGGATAAACTCGGGAGACGGCGATGCAACGGCGATTGGAGGAAACCACTTCATACATGTAATCCGTCGAAACATGGACGTGAACTACATATTGTTCAATAACCGAATCTATGGTTTGACAAAAGGACAGTACTCGCCGACAACAAAGCAGGGACAGATAACGAAAACCTCTCCGTTCGGCGTTATAGACTATCCTTTCAACCCCGGAGAATTGGTAATCGGAGCAAGAGGAACTTTCTTCGCCAGAGCAATAGACACACAGTCCAAACAGTTGCAAGATGTCTGCATGCACATGGCGGCACACGATGGAGCGGCAGTTGTAGAAGTCCTTCAAAACTGCGTTATCTTCAATGACGGAGCCCACAAAGAAGTAACAGACAAAGAAGTCAGGGACGACCGCCAACTATGGTTGGAACACGGCAAGCCGATGATATTCGGAAAGAACAGAGATAAAGGTATCGTTTTGCGAGGCACCAAACTCGAGGTCGTAACCATAGGAGAAAACGGAGTAACCGAGAAAGACATATTGGTACACGACGAAACAACCGAAAATACCGGTATTCACATGATGTTGGCACAAATGAGACCGCCTGAGTTCCCTATGGCATTCGGCGTTATCAGGGCTTTCAAACAACCAACCTACAATCAGTTGTTCGAAAAGCAAATGAAAGAAGCGCAAGAGAACGCAAAAATCAAATGCGTCGATGATTTGCTCAACAGCGGTGAAACTTGGGAAGTGAAATAAACTTTCTCACAAAAACAAAACAACGGGTGTCGAAATTCAAAATCGACACCCGTTTTCTTTTATCCGCTTTGCAAAGTAACCCACCGGCAAAACGTTTCATCGATTCTTCATCATACTTCCGTCCTTTGGGAATTACGATTGCTATCGCGAAGAATGCCGACAATATTACGGGTCAAGTCTCTATCTATATCCTTTGTCTCTTTATCCAAATACTCGTATGGCATTATATCGGGGTGAATGCCTCTGTCTTTCAACTCTTTTCTCTTGTCCTCTTGGCTCGATAGCTTTCTTTCTTCCTTGTTTGCTGGTCTGAAACCCATGAAAAGTTTCTCCACATTCCAACGATTATGCTCCACTTCTGCCAAAGTTTCAATCTCATCTTCACTTAATTCTCTCAAATTTTCCATCAGTGTCAAGTTTTCTTTCATTCCCAAACTTCTTAACTTCGTAGGAATGGACGAAGCATTGTAGATATTCGACCATTTCTCACAAGGAGTACAGTCTTTCCAAACCTCCTCTTTCGTCATCGCTCCTTCGGAATCAGGTTTCTTGGAATAGCAATACGCCACGCCCTTTGCCATCTCCTCTCCGTGAGCTTCCATGAAGTTCTCGCCCTGATTGCTCATTCCGAATACCCTTACGTTACCATACTTCTTCGATTTCAAATACTTGTCTATGTTTCCCAAAGCCGCCTGATACACGAACACGGGAATTTTCCTGTCATAAACCGCAAAAGGAAGATAAGCCCCTGCGGCAATGCTCCTGTATGAAGTCTCGAAGCATACGAATATCGATAGAAAACGCCCTTCGTCCCTACACCAATCCTCAATCATATCTTGCAACTTCGGATTAGCAATATTGGAATCCAAAAACTCGAACTCCAAATCCAAGAACCTCTCGTCCGTTTCCCCTTCGTTCGTCTCCGCACAGCCGGTCTCCAAATTATGATACGAATACTCGCACAACTTGAACAATTCCCTGTACTTACCCACAAACAACTGCATATTCTCCCTTGCATTCTTGTCTATGAAAGTAATCTTTGTTCTCTTGCCATTGCTTTTGAAATTAGGGTAATGAGCAATCAATGCCACCTCCTTTGCCAAAGCCTCGCCCATAGCCGTCATGCCCGCAATCACGACATGCACCGAACAATCCGAATCCTTATCCATACGTTTTCCGTCCCTCATATCGAGGAATGAACCATAATCATACTCCTTGTCCATACCTGCCAAAACCCGCCTTGCCCACATCTCTTCGAAGTTAAAGGGGTTCAAGTACTTGAATTTATCCTCCTGCTTATTTATTGCTTGGAAAAGAGTAAAGGTAACCTGATTTTTGAAGTGAACATTGCATATCGGCATTTCCGTACCTTTATCATTGCAAATCTCCTTAATCATATCGAAACCGTGAAGGTTCACCACATCGTGCAACTCGTCTTTTTCACCACCTATTATATACAACTTGCCGACCCTATCGACACAAAGCCTCTCCAAATCCTCCTTATCGTCTACCGTTGCCTTAATTATCACCACCCTTTTGAAAGTCTCTGCATTCAATCCCGAACGCAACTTATCCCTGACCTTGGAAATATCAGTGGGAACAGCCACGACAATATGCTTGAACTTCTTCACATTCTCCGCTTTCAGCAAACCGATGACCATATCATCGTAACCCAAAATCAGCAAGTGTCCTTTGAAGAAACAATACTTTGCTTCCCCTTGACGATAACGCTCCGCCCGTGAACGAATCATGTTGGACAGCGAAGCAATCAGGTAACCGCTCACAAAAATCAGTCCGACCAGATAAATCAAAAACCAAAGCAACTGATGCGATTCCCGATGCGTCATGCTCGTACTCAGCCTTGCCGGCGACAAAGTGGAGAAAACAAGCTCGGAGAACGTAACTCCGTTGCAGAAAAGCGAGACAAAAAATAATCCTGACACAATCGCCACGGCGAAAATAAGCAGAATGCAGACCTGCTTCCACACCTTACCTGCCGAAGCCCTGTCGAACTTGAACCAAAGCCTGTCCCAATATTTTCTCATCGCCCGATTACTCTTTCTTTATGATTTCAAAGCCCAAGGCATACACCATCTTCAAGCTCGACAAAGCCGTATTGCGGTCATACTCCTTCTCCTCCTCCGGCAAATCCTCATACTCCACCAAGCAAGGGTGCTTCTTCTCCGCATCATTTCTCTCCTCGCCATACGACCAGCCCTCTTTCATTCTCTTCTCCGCCCACACATCATGCACATTCTTTGCAATCCTTTCCGACAAAGCCAATACCTCTTCCGGCAATGCCACTTCCTCCAAGTTCAACGGCTCAGGCACATAAACTTTCTTCTTATCCATAAAACTTAACGATTAAATTCCCTAATCATACAACGCCATGCTTACATCTTTTATTGAATACCATCGCAACAAACGCCGTTCCGGTTTTACGATTCCGATGATTCGATTTTCACCGATGGTTGTTTATTGTCGTTTTTGTTGCCTTACTCAAATCGAAACGGCATGTCGAAAGCGGCAAATGCTTAAAGGGCGAGGCGGAGACCGTAGTAACAACCGCGAAGAGCAGGTGTACCGGGGCTGCGACGCGACACACGCACGCCAATAGAACCATTTTCCCAACTACCGCCACGCTGAACATAATCGGTTCCTGTAATCGGTCCTGTCGGATTAGTCTGTACTTCATTTATATACTCTCCATACCAATCGGAACACCACTCCCAAACGTTTCCGCTCATGTCATACAAGCCTAATTCGTTTGCTTGTTTTTGTGCAACGGGATGCGTTTTATTTATGCTGTTGCCATCATACCACGCAACCAAATCCGGATTATTGTTTCCGCTGTATTTGTATCCTCTGCTTTTGCTTCCGCCTCTCGCCGCATATTCCCATTCGGCTTCGGTAGGTAGGCGGAAGTTCTTTCCCGTAAGTCGGTTCAATTTTGCGATGAATTCCATGCAATCATTCCAAGAAACGTTTTCCACAGGACATTGACTGTCGCCCTTAAATTCTGAAGGATTGCTACCCATAACCGCCTGCCAAAGTTCTTGCGTTACTTGTGTTTGTCCGATATGGTAATCCGAGAGAGTAACGCTATGAATAGGTTTCTCATTGATACTTATATCATTGCCTTGTTCCGAAGTGGCTCCCATTTGAAAAGTTCCACCTTGTATTTTCACCATCTGGAACTTCACGCCGTTGACATTAATAGTTTCAATATCGGCTTCCGAGGTATCATTTCCTCCACCGGTATTATCGTCTTCCTTGCCGGAGGGTGTGACTTCGGTTGAAGATGTTGCAGACTCGTCTTTATCATCTTCACAGGAGGCGAAAAACGCCATCGTGACAAACATGCAAAGCATTATAATGCTTGATTTCTTGATTGTTTTCATCTTTCAATAAATTTTCTCGCCACAAAGGTAATAAATTTTCGCAAGATAGGCGTGGAGAACGCCCCGACGGAGGTTCTTTCATCCGATTTCACCAACCCGATGCCACGTTTGAGCCGATCAAACGTGGAGGCGGAAAATCAGATATTTGCAACAGGCAAAATGAAACGGTGTTTTGATTTTGTCTTTGCAAGTGTCGGATTTCCCGATGGTGGAAAGCGGTGGCTTGGATAGGTGCTTTTGGAAGATAAGGCGGCTGTTCGCTGTTTCGTTTTCAGGTTTCGGAAAGATTATTTGCCTCGTCCTTGCAGGATAATCACGAAGGTGTAGAACAGGATTTTGATATCGGTGGCAAGGGATATGTTTTCCATGTAAAGCAGGTCGTATTTCAGCCTTTCCACCATTTGTTCCACCGTGTCGGCATAGCCGAATTTGACTTGTCCCCAAGAGGTTATGCCGGGCTTTACCCGTAGGAGCAGTTTGTATTCGGGTGCTTTTTCGGTGATGCGGTCGATGAAGTATTGCCTTTCGGGTCTGTATCCGACGAGGCTCATGGTGCCTTTGAGGACATTGTAGAATTGAGGTATTTCGTCCAATCGTACTTTACGCATGAAGCGTCCGAAGGGTGTGATGCGGCTGTCTTTGTCGCCGTTTGACAATCGGGGACCGTCCTTCTCTGCGTCTGTGTACATGGAGCGGAATTTGTGCATGTAGAAAGGCTTGCCTTTGTATCCTATTCTTTCTTGTTTGTAGAAGATAGGGCCTTTGCTTGTGGTGTAAATTGTGATGGCGGTTATGAGATAAACAGGCGAGAGGAGAATCATGGCAAGCAGCGAGAAGAGTATGTCGAAGGCTCGTTTGATTATTTGTTGCACGGGAAGGAGCTTGCCGTATGTTATGGTGATGAGGGGCGTATGGAATATGGCATTCATTTTCACGTTGCCGAGAAGAAGGTCTTTTCTGTCGGCCGGGATTTTTATTTCAACGTTCTGACCGGCTGAGCTGATGATGTTGTAGATTTCATTTTCTTCATCGGGTTCCAATGCCACGATGATTTCTTCTATTTTGTATTTCTCGGTGATGGCTGTTATGTCTTTTGCATTGCCGAGGTAGGGTAGGGGAATTGCCGGGTTGGGTCGGTCTTCGGATATGCTCAGGTAACCGATGAATTTATTGCCGGCTTGAAAGACTTGATTGTTTATGTCTTCCAAGGTTTTTATGGCTCTTTGCCGACTGCCTACAAGGAGTGTAGGAAAACCGATGATGTTGTTATGTATTTTTTTTGCGGCTCGTGTCGTGATGATAAGGCGGGGAAGGTAGGTCAAGGTGAAATGCAGCAGTAACAGAATGACGAATGAGAGGTAGTAATTGTAGTATGTGGTTACCTGATCGTCGAGCAGGAGGGTGAAAAAGATGATGATTACGCCTGTTATGCTTATAAGTATCGTTTGTCCGAGTTCTTGCAGTCTGGATTTGCGATATACGTCCCTGTAAGTGCCTTGAAGATAATACAGAAGCAGCCACATAAGCGGAATACATACCAATCCGACGTATAGGTTCGTATCGGAGAAAACTGCATTCATGTCTTCAAAGGTTCCGTTCTCTATGCTCTTTTTGCGGAATATGAAAAACAAAGCCCACGACACGGCTGCGGTTACAAAGTCCGATATTACGTACTTTGCGGTTTGTATTTTCCTGTTCATCACAAGTATTTGACGGTCTTAGTATTGGTTGGGGTAGTGTACGATTTTGATGTTGTCCAAATGTATGAATGTATTGGCTTTGCTATCGGGGTTGACGGCTTCAAAGTAGAACCGATAATAGTTCGGATAGCCGAGATTACTCCATACTTTGTTCAAAAGGATATACATTTTCTGCCAACCTTTTTCCGCATTCGGGGTAACTCTCATGGCACTTATATATTTGTAAGAGGAAGACGAGGAGTTCTTACCGTAAATTCCGACCTCGAAAGGAATGTTGGAGTGATAGTCCAATTCCAAGACTGTTCCGTTGTGGTTGGTGCAGTAAACGGAGTCTATGGATATGTATTTGTTTTTGCTTTCACTGCTGAAATAAATCGCTCCGCAGGCATTGCCGTAGAGGACGCTGTCGTTGCTGATGATGTTCATCTTTTCCGCATTGCCGTCAGTAACATCTGCGAGTTCGAAACCTGTGTATGGGCTTTCAAACAGTTCATACAGGTTCGGAAATTGGCATTTGTTGTTGTCGTACATCACCTCTCTCTTCGTGAATTTCACTTCCTTGCCCGGTACAAGGTTGAGAGAGTCTATGATTGTGGTATAGAAAGGATATGCTTCCCTTGTTCCCTGCATGCCGTTGTAAAGAACGCCCGGGCGTATATCGACCTTATGCCTGCCTTCCTGCAATACAGGAACGCTGCACGGTAACGGAAAGGCTCCGATGAAAGCGTTATCCACATAGACCCATACATCTTTTATTTCGTTCGATAGAAAACCGTTGTCTTGCGGTATGTTCAAATCGGGATTTTCCACCAAATCGAACCCTTCTATCTTTATATAGGCAGGTATCTCTTGTTCGCCTTCGAAATTACTGCAACTCACAATCATGAATGCAATAATCGATAATATCGATATGCGTTTTGTTTTGTTCATGTCTCTGTATCTTTTGTCAAAGGAACGTTAACATTTTGCCATTATTGTATGGAGTGGTGTTTGCTTGCGAAAATGCTCTTAAATCCGGCTGTCGGCTGCTATATGTGGCGGTTTTCGTAACTTCGCACGTTCAAATGAATTCGGATATGAGGGTTGACAGTTTCAAGCACAAGGGTTTAAGGAGATTGATGGTTGAGGATTTGCGGCGGAAGGGTATAACGGATGAGAGGGTTTTGGAGGCGATGAATGACATTCCGAGACATTTCTTCATGGATTCCTCTCTCGATGTGCTGGCGTATGAAAACAGAGCGTTGGAAATATTATGCAAACAGACCATTTCCCAACCCTCGACGGTGGCTTTTCAAACCCAACTGCTTGATGTGAATGAGAATGACAAGATTTTGGAGATAGGGACAGGCTCGGGCTATCAGACCTGTGTATTGTGCCGCATGAAGGCAAGGGTTTATACGATAGAAAGATTCAAGCCGCTGCATAATTCAGCGCAAGCTGTTTTCAAAATGTTGAATTACCGACCGAAATGTTTTTTCGGGGACGGCTATTTGGGCTTGCCTGCTTATGCTCCGTTCGATAGGATACTCGTAACATGCGGAGCGGAAAGTATTCCGGAAAAATTGGTGGAGCAATTGAAGATAGGAGGGATAATGGTTATACCTATCGGTATCGGAACGCAGGTCATGTGTAAAATAACGAAGTTATCGCAGGGAGAAATCGATGTGCAGAAGTATGGCGACTTCCGATTTGTCCCGATGCTCAAGGAAAAGAAATTTTGTTGAGACTTTATTTTTTTGTACCTTTGCACATTGTAGAAATTACAGATATGACAAAAGCAAAAGTTTTATTCGTAAACCAACAAATCACGCCGTATTTGGGAAACGACATAAGGTCTGAAATAGGAAGACATTTGCCTCAATGTATCTTGGAAAGAGGAAAGGAAGTGAGGACGTTCATGCCTCGTTTCGGCGATGTGAACGAAAGAAAAAATCAACTGCATGAGGTTATAAGACTTTCCGGAATGAACATCATAATAGACGATACGGATCACCAGTTGATAATCAAGGTTGCCTCCATACAGGCTGCAAGATTGCAGATATACTTTATAGATAACGAAGACTATTTTCAAAGGAAGTACGATGTGTATGATGCCAAAGGCGAAATGTTCGAGGATAATGATGAACGAGCCATATTCTTCATCAGGGGCGTTTTGGAAACCATCAAAAAATTAAGTTGGAAGCCGAATGTCATTCATTGTTCCGGTTGGTTTGCAGCATTGTTACCGTTTTATGTAAAGAGAACCGAGTACAAAAATCACCCGTTTTTCTCGGATAGTAAAATAGTCGTGAGTTTATTCAATGACCCTTTCGAGGGAAGTCTTTGCGAAAATCTCTCCAAGAAACTGAAAGCCGACGGAGGAACTCTCAAAGATTGGAAAATGTATAAGGAACCGACTTATACCAATCTCATGAAGGCTGCGATAAGTTATGCCGATGCTGTTGTCATAGCGGAAGAAGGTGTAAGCGAAGAATTGATAGAGTTTGCCAAGTCTTCGAAGAAGCGTATCGTCGAATATGCTCCTATGCCGGAATTGGCGGACAAACTCAGCGAATTGTACGATAAGATAGCGGTACTTGATGAGGATTAAAACATATTGAGACATGAAAAAGATATGGCTTTTGTTGCTTTGTCTGCCTTTTGCATTTGCTTCATGCGTTGATGAAGATGAAACATTGGGCTTGGATTTGATAGATGAGAATGACAAATTGGGTGCCGGAATTTATGAGAGTATTGTGATGCGAGGGGCTTATTTCAGGGAGGATTCGCTCATTACGGCAAATTATCAATATAATGTTTTGGGAGAATATAAGGATACAAGATTCGGAAAGGTATCCTCTTCGATTTATACGCAAATGACATTATCAATGCCCTCTGCCGATTTTCGTGAATACAATATAGATTCCGTCGTTTTATCTTTGGCTTATTCGGGTGGCTTTACCGAAGATACTGCAATAGATGGTAAAACAATGAAATTAAGTGTCTATGAACTCGCAGAAGATATGGATTCGACGAAGAAGTACAGCTTTGATGCGGTTCAGGTAAATCCAACCCCCATATACTCTCAGAATGTCGACATAGATTACAATAAAGACCGTATAATCGGAAATGACACCTTGGATCCGCATTTACGGGTATCTATTACAGGCTGGTTCTTAGACAAAATCAAAAATTTCTCCGGTGAAAACGCCGCATTCGTTTCCCAATTCAAAGGGTTGAAATTCTCTCTTGAAAAGACAGATGAAAGAGGCATGATGGCGTACATAAACATGACCTCTTCATTATCCTGCATAACTGTTTATCATACCGAAAGCGGCAAGTCGCAACAATATACCATCAAATTCCCTTCCGCAGGGCGTAGATTCATGCACTTCGATTACGATTTTTCCGGTTCTGATTTGCAAAGATTTTCTTCACAGGATACTACTATCTCCGGCGACGACTTGATATATCTCGGCAGCATGGGTATTTCCATGGCTAAGATAAGCATAGAAGATTTCAGACAGGATTGGAAAGAAGTCGTAAACGGAGGTAAGCCGGATAATGATGTGTCTATAAATTCGGCTCTTTTGGAATTTCCCATTGCCGATATAAGTCTTGCGAACAACATAAACAAAACTGCGAGAATTCTTTGTTACAGAAAAGCTGTAACAGGCAGCGATACAAATCTCGTCTTGATACATGATGCACAGGCTTCCGACTTGTTTTTCGGCGGATATTACGATACGAAATCGCAATCGTATAAGATGTACATAAGCATGCACTTGGCAAATTACCTTAATGGCAACATAACCGATCCTGATATTTATCTTATTCCGGACGCAAGGCGTTCAACTGCAACAAGAGTGATACTCAACGGACCGAAGCACCCGACCAAGCCTGCACATATAAAGGTTACGTACACCAAGAACAATTAAAAACGCACCAATGAAAAAAACAGTCTTTACTTTACTCGTTTTATCGTTTTTCGCACTTCAATTCCGATTGAACGCTCAGGAAAAAGCACATATCGAATACTGGAACAACGGAGCCATTGCAACAGAAGGAACGGTTAATGATAAAGGTATCAGAACAGGCGTGTGGAAATGGTATTACGATAACGGAGATGTCCAAATCGAAGGCTTGTATGATGAGAAAGGAGAAAAAAAAGGAGTTTGGACATACTATTATAAGGGTAAGAACATTCAAAAAACAGAAGTCTTTTCGGGAAGCGGAGAAGTCGTTGCGTATTATCCCGATGGCAAATTGCAATATCGTTACACGGTGGTTGACAATAGCAGAGAGGGAGCATTCTCGGAATATTTTTCCAACGGCAAAAAGAAAACGGAAGCGTTCTATAAAAACAACGAACTCGAAGGTAAAGCCGTTTGGTGGTACGAAAACGGGAACAAAGACATGGAAGGCGAATTGCATGTCGGCAAACGCAACGGTATGTGGACGTATTACTATAAAAGTACGGGTACGAAAGGTAGCGAAGGCAACTACAAGGACGATAAAGAGAGCGGTCATTGGACGTATTATTATGAAACCGGAGAGAAATGGAGAGAAGGGGAATATGATACAGGCAAGCGCATCGGTTTATGGACGACATACTATGAAAATGGAAAGATACACCATAAAGGAAGTTATGTTGCAGGTTTGGAAGAGGGCATTTGGGAGAGTTGGTCGGAGAACGGAAACACGGTGGAGCGAGGAAATTTCGTTGCAGGCAAGATGAACGGCAAATGGGAGGCTTTTTACCCCGACGGAATTTGCAAGACACGAACTGTTTATAAAGATGGAATGAAACACGGCACCGAAATACTATACGATGATAACGGAGACATTTATCAGAAAGCCGATTATGCCGAGGGCATTCTTAACGGAAGATGGGAAAAATACTTTGGTGGCGTACTGATAGAGAAAGGCATATACTTAAATGGCAGGAAAGACGGTTTGTGGACTTTTTACAGTGCCAACGGAGCAAAACAAAGAGAGCAGAACTTTCACAACGGCAAACCGCATGGCAAGTGGGTCGAATATTATTCCGCAGATAAAAAAGCCGCAGAAGGAGAATACAGCAACGGATTGAAAAGCGGAACATGGAAAAACTACAATCGAAGCGGCAAAGTCCTTTCCACTACAGTCTTCGACAACGGAAAGAAAACGAAAGAGACAATATTCGATAAGTAAGTTGCGGAATGAAAAAAGATTTCTTTAACCTGATAGCTTGGAAAGAATTGTTGCTTATGGTTATATGCCTCATAGCAACAAGAATTTTTATCTTGAAATATTTTTACGCCGAATTCGAGCTTAGTCCCACTATTTCCGAACTTGAATACGGCTTGTTCGTTCTTTCTGCGGTGCTTTTATTTTTTTCAGCCTGCATAGCAAACCATTGCTTCGGCATCGGCTCTGTTTCAAACAAGGAAAAAAAAGAAACGCAAGTTGCTCTTGTAAGCAGCAAGCAAGCAAAAATATTCTTTTGGGTACTTTCCATCGTCGCTGTCGGACTATCTTTTGCCATAGGAGTGCCGAACGGTTTCATTCATTTGGGATTTATTTCGGTCGCATCGGTGATTGCAATTTGGCTTTATGCGGATAGGTGCAACCGACAACTGCTTACCGGTAAATTCATAGTTTCTGCATTGTGTGCATTGCTGTTTATCTTACCGACGGTTTATGAACTCTTCTCGCTTATGCACACACCTGATTTGTTCAGAGTAATCGGCAATGAGGTAAAACAGCCTCTTCTCATAAGCCTCTTCTTTGCTGTTTTTGCTTTCGTCCTTTGCTTCTTGCGGGAAGTGATAAAAGACTTGCGAGACAAAGACGACGATGAAGAAGCCGCAAATAAAGATACGTTTGCCATGGCTTTCGGTGAAAAGAACTGCAAAAACATAGCATATATTCTCACCATAATCCTGATGCTTACCATAGGTGCTTATCAATACTTGTATTACCAGCACTCGAAGTTGATGATACTTGGCGGCATAAGCATCATAGTACACCTGCCCTTGCTTTATTTCATCAAAGAACTCCGTTCCGCACAATCCGTACAGGATTATGATTTTCTTGCAGGCTTGTTGAAAATGGTCTTTGTGTCTTTGCTGTTTACCATAACAACAGCCAAATATATATTGCAGCAATGAATTTATCCGAAATGCTTTCTCTGCGTCTGCTTCTTGCCTCACAATCTCCGAGAAGGAAGCAACTGCTCGAACGAATGGGCTTCAACGTGGAAATTGTAAACGTAAAAGCAGAAGAAGTCTTTGATTCGTCGCTTGCAGACTACGCCATAGCCGAACATTTGGCTTCCATAAAGAACCAAGCCTACACATTGCCGATACCAGATAATGCAGTTCTTGTAACGGCAGACACTTTGGTTTTTGCAGACGGCAAACCGCTTGGCAAACCTCATGATGCGACTCAAGCAATCCTCTATCTCAATAGCCTCAGAGGCAGAACGCACAAAGTGATAACGGCATGTTGTTTGAGAAGCAATAAAGACAAGAAAACCTTCCATCAAACCGCTACCGTTGCATTCCGTAATCTGACCGATGAAGAAATAATACATTATGTCGAATGTTATAAGCCTTTCGACAAAGCGGGAGCCTACGGAATACAGGAATGGATAGGTTTGGTGGGAATAGAAAGAATAGAGGGCGACTATTATACAATAATGGGCTTACCTTGCGAACAACTCTTCTGCATGCTCGGGCAGATGAATATATAAAATACTTTCACCATGAACAAACCCCTTGTGCTTTTGGTTGATGACGATACGGATATATTGGAGTTCCTGACCTTTGCATTGGAACGGGACGGCTTTGAAGTAAAAAGCAGTACAGACGGAGAAACCGCCTTCAATATTGCAAAGCAAACAATACCGGATATAATTGTTTTGGATATGATGATGCCGGGTTGGGACGGATTGGAAACCTGTCGCCATATTCGCAAAGAAGAAAGCCTGAAAAACACAATGATTGTTTTCCTGACAGCAAGAAGCGAGGATTATATGCAGGTGGAAGGTCTGGATACCGGAGCAGACGATTATATTCCGAAACCCGTTAAGCCGAAAGTTCTTATAAGTCGCCTTCATGCAATATTGCGAAGGAAAACAGACGTGCCGCAAAACAACAATTCCATAATAGAACTCAAAGACCTCACAATAGACAAAGATAACTACACGGTCGTAAGCCATGGAAAAACAATGACCTTGCCGAAAAAAGAGTTTGAACTGTTACTTTTTCTTGTTACGCACACAGATAAAATACATACAAGGGACGAAATATATTCCGCTGTTTGGGGTGATGAAGTCATAGTGGGCGAAAGAACGATAGATGTACACATCAAAAAGCTCAGAGACAAACTCCAAACAGACAAAATAAAGACATACAAAGGAATAGGATACAAATACGAGGAATAACATGAAGACTAAGTTTATAGCATTGCTCACAGCCTTTTGGGCATCTTTGAGTTTGTTCATCATATTGGCGTTGGTATTGAGGTTCTACAAGTTTGACACCGTCAGCATACTGTTGGTATCACTTTGTCAACTTGTCGTGGTTTTCTTCATAGTCAGATATTGGATACAAAAGGAAGTATATGATAAGGTTCGCACCATTTACAAGAACATCTACAACTTCAAAATCAACAAGAAAGACCTTAAAACCAAAATCAACAGTGGTAAACAAAACCTTTCGGACGTTCATGACGAGGTCGATCATTGGATAGAGGAGCAAACCGGCAAAATAGACCAGATGGTTGCAATGGAAAAATACAGAAAAGAGTACATAGGCGATGTATCTCACGAATTGAAGACCCCCATTTTCACCATACAGGGCTATATTTCCACACTTTTGGACGGAGCAATGGAAGAAAAAGAGTTGACACGCAAATATCTGCAACGTACAGAAGCAGGAATAGAGAGAATGATAGCCATAGTGAATGACCTCGATACCATTTCTCAACTCGAAAGTGGCGAAATCCGGTTGGATATAACCCGATTCGACATATTGAAACTCGCACAGGAAACCGCCGACAGTCTCGAACAAAAGGCCAAGGAACATAACCTGACCATACAGATACAATACAATGAACCGCTCTTTGTTGAGGCCGACAGAAACCGTATAAGACAAGTACTTACCAATCTTTTGGATAACGCAATCAAGTATTCAAAGCCGGACAGCGGGATAATAAAAATCAAATTCTTCGATATGGGAGACCAAGCCTTGATAGAAGTGGCAGACAAAGGCATAGGCGTGGCGGAAAAAGACCTTCCGAGATTGTTTGAACGCTTTTACAGAACCGACAAAGCCCGTTCCCGTCAAAACGGAGGTACAGGTTTGGGACTGGCAATCGTAAAGCACATCATCGAAGCACACCGCCAAACAATCAATGTCCGCAGCAGTCTTGGTGAAGGCACCACCTTTGGTTTCACTCTCAAAAGAAGCAAATAATCGTTGCGATAATCCTGAACTTACCCCATGCAACTTTAATGGGAAAGGAAGAATGTGCTTGCATGGAACAAGAATTTGAAAATTCTTTTTCCTGTTCGGATTTGAGAAATGACTATCTCGACGCACACAAAAAAGCACAAAGTTTATAGGTAAGCATAAACCTGTGGATTAATCGAGGTTTGAAGCATTATTCTTCTTCGTTCTGTTCTTCCGGAACGCTGTTGCAATAAGTTTCTATTGCTTCCGGTGCTGAGGAGTTGCCGTTTTCGACAGACATGTTGAGGTAAAAACACCCTTGTTCCCTCTTGCCTGATTTCATGTAAGCCAATCCCAGAATGTATTGTGTGTCCGAGAATTTGGGGTTCAGGTCATTTGCCTTTGAAAGCAACTTCACAGCTTGCTTATAGTTTCCTTCCGAGTAGGCAATCCTTCCGAGGTTGAAGTAAGAGTCCGCATAATCGGGGTGGCGTTTGAGATTGATTTTATAATGCTCCACTGCCTGTTCCTTGAAGCCGGCTTTCTCCAAAGCTATTGCAAGATTGTTGTGTATATAATTGAGGTTGGCATCATACTTCAAGGCAGTTTGAAAATTCATAACAGCCTCTGCATAATTTCCTGTGTTGGTGAAGATAATACCTCTTTGGTTATAGTATCGAGCAATGGTATCATTGATTGATATGGCGGTATTCAAATCCGAGAGGGCTTTATCGTATTGTAGCAAACGAATATAACAAATGGCACGAAGACAGTACAATTCATCGGAATTGCTGTGTTCGATACATATATCCAAGTCTTCTATGGCACCCTTGAAGTCATTGTTGAATCCTTTCGCAATACTGCGATCCTTATATAAGGAAAGAGGTTTGTAGCCTATGGCTTCGGCATTGTTGTAATAAGCCGTTGCGGAAATGTACTCCTGTTGTCTGGCTTTCAATCGCCCCATTATGTAATATGAAATGCCGAGAGGGTAATTCTCAGCTGCAACCGATAGTTGGTTGTAGCATTCTTTGTAATCTTCGGCAACGAAACAGATTATTGCAAGGGCTGTCTTATAATCCGGAATGTCCTCCTGCTCCTGTGTGTCCGTGTATTCTCTTATGTTTTGGGCTATAAGCAGCAGGTCGTTTTTCCCCAATATTTTCAGTTGTCGGTAAAACAGTTGCGGATTTGCCTCCATAAGTTCACGACACTGCTCGGCAAGTTCTTCGGAGTTGCCGTCGAAACAAGCGTAATAAAGGTTCAAGACATCGCTTACAGAATCCGATATATCATTGTCCTCTATGTATGCGAGCAATCCACGGGCTTCTTTGTGCTTTTTGAGTTTGTATTCACAGTATGCTTTCGTCGATAGTAACACTTCCGCACTGTCGGGGTTGAGGGCTTGGGTTTCCGTTATGAAATCTGCGGCTTGTTTGTATCTTCCTTCTTTTATGTATTTTCCGACCTGCTCTGTAAGACTTATCCCTTGCGAGTATGTCGTAAAGGTGCAGAGAGCGACGGATAGAAAGAGTAACAGCGTTCTCATAAACTCAATTCCGCCACGCCTTGCCTGATGATTTCTGCTTCTTCGCCCGTGTAATCGACAACGGTTGAAGGTTGATGTGTGGGGACATCGCTCTCTATCACCAGCTCCACCTCTTTACCGAATTTTTCCTCCAACAATTCCCCGTTCACATAGTAATCCCTCTCTTCATTTACGTGAGGTACCGAAGTGATAAGCAATGGACGCCCCATGCTTTCGGCAATGTCTGTCGCCACTTTGCAATTCGGTATCCTTATACCTATGGTTCGTTTTTTTGTAAGAAAGATTTTCGGTACTTTGTTCGAGGCTTGGAATATGAAAGTGAAAGCTCCGGGAGTGTTTTGCTTCAAGAGCCTGAATTGTTCCTTCGTCAGAGGCTTTGTGTATTCGGAGGCTTGGGAAATGGAACCGCACAATATTGAAAAGACAGCCTTTTCCAATTTCTTGCCTTTTATCTGCGCCAATCGGCTTGCCGCTTTATGGTTTTCTATATCACATACGAAACAATAGAAACTGTCGGTCGGAATAATCATAATGCAACCATTCCGCAAAGCTTCGGTTACTTTGTTCAACTGTTTACCATCTAAGAAATCATTGTAAGCTATCATGACTATACCTTTAATTATAATAGCGACGCTTTACCGCCGATGAGACAATCGTTTCCTTGCATCAAAAAAAGAAGTACCCGAGACAAGACTTGAACTTGCACGTCGTAACCGACACCACCCCCTCAAAGTGGCGTGTCTACCAATTCCACCACTCGGGCATTTGCGAGTGCAAAGGTACGCATAAGTTTTGAATTCGCCGCAAGTTTATTCGTTTTTTTTCTTTACCTTTGCCGCCCGATAGAAGTAACGAAAAGCGTCATGCACTCAAATAACACTCGGAAAAAGATACTGTTGATAGAGACTGCGACCTCGATTTGTTCGGTTGCTTTGGCGGAAGAAAATCATATTCTGGATTTGGCAGAAAGCGATTTGCCGAATTCGCATTCTGCCAAGTTGCATACATTGATCGATACCATGCTTAGAAAAAATGATACCTCTTATGGTGATTTGTCAGCCGTGGCTTTGTCTCTCGGTCCGGGTTCTTACACGGGATTGAGAATAGGAACATCGGCGGCAAAGGGCTTTGCGTATGCTCTCGATGTGCCTGTCATAGGAGTGGAAACCCCTTGTATTTTAGCCAATGCGGCATTGAAACGGCATAAAAACTCATACGTTCTGACAATGATCGATGCCAGACGAATGGAGGTGTACGCAAATATTTTCGATTCTCGAATGAATGAGATAAAAGCTTGTTCGGCGGACATTTTGAGCGAAGATATTTATGACGAATACCTTGCTGATAAGGCAGAGGTGCTTTTGGTAGGAGACGGAGCGGAGAAAACCCGCTCGCTTTTCAAGAACAAACCCAATTACTTTTATGATGCGGACATCAGACTTTCGGCTTCTCATATTGCGGAGCCGGCTTGGAAAAAGTATTTGGAGGAAGATTTTTTGGATACGGCTTACTTCGAACCGTTTTACCTGAAAAGCTATATTGCGGTTCATTCACAAGTGAAAGGATTACGTTGATGGGAAAAAACAAATTGGAACGCTTTGCAGAAAACGCAGGCTTCAAAAATCTTATACAACTCTCGTTCGAGGAAATAACAGAATTGGGACAATGCCCGCTGAAAGGGAAATGGAGAGAGGAGTTTTTCGGAAATGGCAACCCAATTGTATTGGAATTAGGTTGCGGTAAGGGTGAATACACTCTCGGATTGGCACGGAAATATCCGCAGAAGAATTTCATAGGCATAGACATAAAGGGAGCAAGATTGTGGAGAGGCTGCAAGGCCTCGAACGAAGAACAAATGGGAAACGTGGCTTTCATTCGTACTCACATACAAATGATAGGTTCTTATTTCGATAAAGATGAGGTTGACGAAATTTGGATAACCTTTCCCGACCCTCAACCGAAGAAACCCAATAAAAGGTTGAGTTCAGAGCGTTTTTTGCAACTGTATTCGCAGGTTTTGAAGCCGCAAGGTCTGCTTCATCTGAAAACAGATTCCTTGGAGCTTCACGAATATACCCTGAATGAAGTGCTTATACCTTCACACAGAGAGGTGCTTTACCATACGTCGGATCTCTATCACTCCGATTTTGCGGAAGATGTGATAGGCATACAAACCTTTTACGAATCCATGTATTTGAAAGAGGGTAAGCCGATAACCTATATAAAATTCCGTCTGTAAGCAATAAGGACATAAAAAACACGTTCAAATAAAGAGATTGGTCGAATGGCGTTTCAATCTTTTCTTTCGCCGATTCATTTCAGCGAAACGCCGAAAGAACAAAACGAAACGCCGAAAGAAAATCGCCTGATAGGAATAATTAGAAATCAATACTTTAACGAAGATGAAAAAAACAATTTCCTCACTTATGCTTGTGCTGTTCGCCATCGGTGCTTTTGCACAAGGAAACGAGGCAGAGAACACTAACAAATGGATTGACACCTATTCGTCTCTCAATGCGGCGAAAGACTGGAACGGCATGCTTGCAAAAATTCCGGAATGCAGGGCAGAAGTGCCGAATTGGGAGTTTGCGGATTATTATGAAGGAATAGCGAACTTCAATTTGAAGAATTACCAAAAGGCAGTCGAAGCATTGTCCGCTTTTATTCAAAAGAACAGCGAGACACCTGCCGCTTACCTTTGTCGTGCCAATGCATACTTGGAAATGAACGAGGCTGATTTTGCCGTGAAGGACTACGACATGTATTTGAAATCCAACCCGAATGATGTTTCTGTCATGTTGAGCAAAGCACAGGCAAGAATGATAAACAAGGACTATGCGAATTACATAGCGGATCTTACAGCCGTATTGGCGATAGATGCTAAGAATATAGACGCTTTATCGAACAGAGCAGCCGTCTATGCCATTCAAAAGGATTGGAACGCCGTGATAACTGACTTGACTTCCGCAATAGCATTGCAGGAAAAGCCGGAGTTCTATTATGACAGGGGTTTCGCCCGGTATTCCTTGAAAACACCGGAAAGTTTGGCAGCGGCAATCGAAGATTTCACCAAAGCGGAGCAACTCGGCATGCAGACGGAAAAGCTATATCAATCGAGAGCGATATGTAACAAGATGTTGAAGAAATTTGCCGAAGAAGCTGCAGACTATAACAAGCTCATAGAGTTGAATTCCAACAGCACGGATTACTATTACAACAGAGGAGTGGCATTGTTCAAAAGCAACAAATTCAAAGAAGCCTTGGCGGATTTCGATAAGACCATAGAACTAAATCCTAAACATATAAACGCCTACAAATACAGAGCAAACACCAAAGGCAAACTCGGAGACAAAGCCGGACAAGCCGCAGATGTAGCAAAGGTTAAGGAATTGACAGGAAGTAAATAAGAAGAAACATAGGGATTTTCGGTGATAACACCGTTCGTGCGAAATTGTGTAAACATGCTTGTGCGGACGGTGTTTTCTTTTTGGCAAACGGGTGAAAGGCAATCAGAGACCTTTACGGCGAACTCCAAAAACACAAAAAGGAAAGAAGTCTTTCAGATGTTGGTTTTTTGGCTTTTGAATTGGGCTATGTGGCAAAATCTTCATACCTTTGCAGACTGATTAGACCGAAGAAATAAACACTCAACGATAATGGAAAATAATAAGTTGTTTTCAGAATTTCCCGAAGTAAGCACGAAGGAATGGGAAGAAGTAATAGCAAAAGACCTCAAAGGAGCCGACTATGAGAAAAAGTTGGTTTGGAAAACTTTGGAGGGTTTCAATGTACGACCATATTATAGAGCGGAAGACTTGGCCACATTGGAATATTTGAACGGTAATCCCGGACAATCTCCTTTTGTAAGAGGATATAAGAAAATCACCAACGCATGGGATATACGTCAAGACGTAATGGAATGCGATATTGCAACGGCAAATGCCATTGCATTGGCAGGTTTGAAACGTGGAGTAACCTCTCTCGGCTTGGTGGCGAAGAGACATTGCCGTTTACGGTGGCGAAGAAAGTGAAAACCGCCGCAGACATGAAAGCCTTGTTGAAAGGAATTGACCTTTCCGCAGTAAAGATAAACTTCATCAAGTCCGAAGACTATGTTCAAACGATAAAGCTTTTCATCGACGAAGTGAAGTCTCAAAACGTCGATGGCAAAAAAGTGCAAGGTTCGATTAACTTCGACCCTTATACATGCGCCCTTAAAACCGGTGAATTTTGCGGAGGCGGATTGGAAAAACGTTATGACGAATTTGTAGAGATAATGAATTTGGTCAGAGAGAACATTCCTGCGTTCGATGTTGTAACCGTAAACGGCAATGTCTTCAACAATGCAGGTGCAGCCATCGTTCAAGAATTGGCATACACCCTTTCGGCAGCAAACGAATACATGTACAACCTTACGCAAAGGGGAATAGCTCCTCACTCCGTGGGATACAGAATGGTATTCTCGTTTGCCGTAGGAAGCAACTACTTCATGGAAATTGCAAAATTGAGAGCTGCAAGATTGTTGTGGACAAAGATTGTGGAGCAATACAATCCTAAATGCCTTACTGCTTACGAATTGCACATTCATACGGAGAACTCGTTTTACAACAAGACGATTTACGACCCATACGTAAACATGTTGAGAACCACGACCGAGACGATGAGTGCAGCAATAGCCGGAGCGGACTCCATTTCCGTATATCCGTTCGACGTTGCCTTGAAGAAAGCGGACGAATTCTCCACAAGAATAGCCACGAACCAACAAATATTGTTGAAAGAGGAGTCTTACATGGACAAAGTCGTCGACCCTGCGGCAGGTTCCTATTATATAGAAAATCTAACCAATGCTTTGGCTGAAAAAGCATGGGAGATATTCAAGGAAATAGAAGCAAAGGGCGGATTTGTAGAAGCAATCAAGGCAGGAATCATACAAGACGCGATAGCAGAAACCGCAGCGAAGAGAGCAAAAGACGTTGCCACTCGCAAAACAACCATATTGGGAACGAACCAATACCCTAATTTGAACGAGCCTAAGCCGACTGTCGAAAAGAAAGAGTGTTGCGGTTGCAAAACTACGGGTAAGGACATAAAGACATTGCCTTGCAATCGTTTGGCAGAACCATTCGAAGAATTGAGAATGGAGAGTGAAAACGCGGCAAAGACACCGAAGATATTCTTGTTGACGTATGGAAATCTTGCAATGAGAAAAGCAAGAGCCCAATTCTCGACAAACTTCTTCGGAGTGGCAGCATATCAAATTTTGGACAATGCAGGATTTGCCACACCGGAAGAAGGTGCAAAGGCAGCAGTGGAATCCGGAGCCGATGTGGTGGTATTATGCTCTTCCGACGACGAATATCCGGAATTGGTTGCAGGAACATTGCCGACATTGAAGCAACACTTCAAACACATAGTCGTTGCAGGAAACCCTGTCGATAATATGGAAAGTTTCAATGCACAAGGCGTTACGGATTACATCAATGTAAAGACCAATGCTTTGGAAAGCTTGAGAAGATACAATAAAGAATTGTTGTAAATCGAAGGATAAGGATATTTGCAATACCGAAAGCCGCTGTGAAAACAAGATTCGCAGCGGCTTTCTTTTTATCCGATTTATCCTGCAAGGATAGAGCGGAGAAAACAAATGAAAATA
>UQXW01000012.1 GCA_900545215.1 uncultured Bacteroidota bacterium | reverse complement strand
AGCGTTGCATGGCAACAATCCCGACCCGCTTTTTCTATTTCCGCTTTCGCCTTGTTGCCCTCTTGAAAGCAAAATCCCAAAGACCTCTGTCCTTCCTTCATCAAACTGCTGCAAACCAAATAAATAATCCATACCCTTGCCCGTTCGGGGCAACCAATACCCTTTCCCCGAAACTGAAACGCCCTTTCGTTGCAACGAAACGCCGAAAGAAAAAATTATTACGCCGATTCATTCCGACCCGAACGGCGTTTCGCCCGAACGGAAGTAAGAAGCAAAGAAATCATGCTTTGAGAGCATCGGACTTATTAAAAAACCTTATCTTTGCAAGCAGATATTTTTTGTAGTAATCGATAATAGGAATAAAAGAAGCAGGATAGAATAGGAATAAAATAAGAACATATTGAATTAAAGCGTTTTGCTGAATTTTTGCTGTTTTGAAATCTCGACACTTTCAGAATAAGCGCAGAAAAAATAAGCTCGAACGCTCATGGTGTGTAACCGTGAGCTTTGTTTATTTGCTGTGCTTAGGTAGTCGAGAACCTCAAAACACAAATTAAGGTAACAACTCACGGTATTCTTGTAAGGAGAAACGAAGCCCATAGCATAAAACCCCTGCATAATACATCGTTACCGACAGCGAAGTCGCAATCTCCCTCTGCCGAAAGCAGTGATGGCAAGAGAAAAAAAGGTAACGAGAAATGGAAAACGACAACAGTACACATTTATACTTCAACACAAGGGACGAATTACTCAAAGTCCCCTTGTCGCAAGTGATTTATTTTGAAGCAGAAGGTAATTATACCTCCATATATTTCCGTAACGGCTTGCAATCACAGGTACTCGCAAGCCTGCACACAATAGAAGACCTGATAAGCAACAGTTTCAAACTGCAAAACCAAGACGAGCATTTGGCTTTTATCCGTATAGGTCGCAGATATATAGTGAATATCGAATACATTTACCATATCAATATACCGAAACAAAAACTGCTCTTGTCCGACTTTGTATTCACACAGGCATACGAGTTAAACGTATCCAAGGAAGCCCTGAAAAATTTGAAGAACATTTATTCCCCCAAACAGAAATGATTATAATAGGAAGAGAAGGCGGGCAAAAAATCCCCATAAACGACAAATCCGTATCACGCAAACACTTGGAAGTAACACCCTTGCAGGACGGCAGTTTCAAAATAAAGAACTTGGGCAGGAACGGAACCTTTGTCGATGGCATGGCAATAGAGGAATGTATAGTCAAAGCAGACACGCCGCTCCGCCTCGGACCGACATATACCGCCACATTGAAGCAATTACTATGTCTGTCGCCCGAAAAAACTGCCACGGACATATCTCATTTGGAGCAAATCTACCGACGCCACTCCGAACGCAAAACCAAGTTGCGACAGGAGCAGATGCGAACTACCTATTACAAGTATGTCGCCTCCGGAATAATGTTGCTATGTGCCATGTTCGGCTATTTTACAAGGGAATATGCGGAACTCAAACTCCTATCGACCATTCTGATTACCGTCTTCATACCTGTGGGAGTTATTCTCCTGATATATTCCGTTTATATTCAGAAGAAAATAACCAAAGAAATGCCCGAGAAAGAAGCAAGGCTGATGGACGAATTCAAAACGACCTATGTATGTCCCAAATGTAAGAAATGGCTTGGAGACCAGCCCTTTGAAGCTGTCAAACAGCAGGGTAAATGCCCGTATTGCCAAACAAAATGGGAGTAAAGAAAGCAAAGGGAATAACAAATAGTTGCAAAGAATTGAAAACGAGATATTTGAAATAAATAATACAAAAGAAAGATAATGGGAAGCAATGATGAGACAATAAGAACAGACATTTCACAGTCAGCCCTCGACATAAAGTCGGGAATAAGTCTGTGCAACGGCAGATACAAACTGCTGAAAGTTCTCGGCAAAGGCGGCTTCGGCATCACTTATTTGGGATTGCATACCGGTCTGAACAAGAAAGTAGCCATCAAAGAATACTTTCCCAAAGACAGCTTCCGCAGGCAGTCGGACGGAACGCAGGTAAGTTACAGCAATACCGGCGAGAACCGCAAGAATATCGAGCGATTCTTAAAAGAAGCCCGCACCATGGCAGAATTGAAGCATAAAGGAGTGGTGAGTGTGAGCGATGTATTCGAGGAAAACGCCACGGCATACTACGTCATGGACTATATCGAAGGGCAAAGTCTTGAAGACAAAGGAAAACTTCCCGAAGCCGCGGCTCTCAAATACATCGATCAGGTAGCACAAGCTTTGAAGTATATTCATGACAAGGGCATACTGCATTTGGACATCAAGCCTGCCAACATCATGATAGACCGAGACGACAATGCAGTATTGATAGACTTCGGCATATCCAAGCACTACGACGGCGGAGGAGAAGCCACAAGCACCACAACCGTAGGCTATTCCGCCGGATACTCGCCCATAGAACAGATGACGCCCGGCGGTTTGAAGCAATTCACGCCCTCGACCGACATTTATGCCCTCGGTGCCACCATATACAAGATAATAAGCGGCACCAAGCCCCCTGCTTCCACCGACTTGGCAGACGATGCCACCCTGACCAAGCCTGCCGGCATGAGCCAAGCCCTCTTCCGCATCGTAAGCAAGTGCATGGAGCAGAAACGCAAAGACCGTCCGCAGACAATGGACGAAGTAATCGCTCTTCTGAACAAAGAACCGAACCCACCTGCCCCATCACCGAACCCGCCAAGTCTTTCACCAAGCCAAAAGCCCGATCCGAAGTCTCGGAAAGTATTCTTCGTGATTATAGGACTTGTAATCGTGATAGGAGTATCGGCTCTTGTAATCGGGAAATGCTCCGTCGGAAGTGGTAATAGTATAGAAACTGCCACGGAAACGGCAGTTGAATATCCGGAGATGGAAATTTCATCAAATACAGAAGTTTCTTCATTTGCAGAAGAACCTACCCGAAAGATGATGGAACGTAAAACGGAAGAACGAAAGAAAGCAGAAGCCGAACGCCAAGCCCGTTTGGAAGCGGAACGCCGCAAAACAGAGCAACAGAAGCAGGAACGCCAAAGAGCGGAGCAAGAAGCAAAACGGAAGAAGGATAATGAGGAAGCGTTCAAGACGTATAAGGGCAGGGGCGATTTCTATTACAAAGATTACTTCAAAAACACCAACGATACGGAAGCCAAACGAAAAGCGAAAGAAAACTACGGCAAAGCATTGCAGTACAAAGAGGACGCAACAGTGAGGAGGAAATACAATGCATTGTAAGCCTTTGATTTCTATAAATTTTGAAAATATGAAATCGAATTGCCGTTTTGCTGCGATGAAAAAGCGAAAGAATTTATCGGAACGGCGTTCCGTTTCAGCCAAATGGCGTTTTGCGGAATGGTTTGAAGAAGAGAGCAGAATAAGGTAATGTTTGCAAGAAATGAAGTAAGAGAAGAATAATGGATAAAGAAGAAATAAATGGTTAAACAAACACACAAATTGGAGATGAAGAAGATAGCACGATTTTTATTGTTGTTTGCCCTGTTGGCAAACGGTTTTGCGAAAGCACAAGACTATGATACCGAATGTTGGGACATGCTAAGCAGAGCGAAGAAAAATTATTTGGAAAATGGAGAAGCCGAGGCAAGAGAGCAATTCAGACTATTGATTTCCACCTGTTCCGGAAGTGTAGCCAATGAAGCACAAGCATGGTTGGCAGAACAAGAAAAACAACGCAGAGCGGGAGTTCAAGTATTTACCGTCAACGGCGTGCAATTCAAGATGGTGAAAGTAGCGGGCGGAACTTTTCAAATGGGAGCCACCTCGGAGCAAGGCAGCGATGCATTTACAGATGAGAAACCTGTTCACTCCGTTACCCTTCCCGATTATTATATCGGGCAAACTCAAGTAACGCAAGAACTATGGGAAGCCGTCATGGGCAGTAATCCTTCATACTTTAAGGGAGATAATCAATGTCCGGTGGAAAAGGTAAGCTGGAACGACTGTCAAGAATTTATCGAGAAACTCAATCGACTTACGGGAAAGAATTTCCGTCTGCCTACGGAAGCCGAATGGGAATATGCAGCGAGAGGTGGCAACAAAAGCAAAGGATACAAATACAGCGGAAGCAATAATCCTGATATCGTTGCATGGTATGACGATATCAGCAGAGGTAAGACACATCCCGTTGCACAAAAGCAAGCCAACGAATTAGGCTTATATGACATGAGCGGAAACGTTTGGGAGTGGTGTAAGGATTGGTATGATGGCTATTCGAGCAATTCGCAGAACAATCCGATAGGAGCAAGCACGGGTAGTTACCGCGTTCTGCGTGGCGGCAGCTGGTACTACAACGCGAGGAACGTGCGAGTGTCGTATCGCTTCCACGGCACGCCCGACTACCGCTGCAGCCGCTACGGTCTCCGCCTCGCCCTTTAAGTTTACCGCTTGGTAATCCACCCGATGTTTTAAGCTTAAAAAGAAAAGAAAAAAGAAGGAAAGCAGAAGAGCGGAGGGAGTAAGGAGCGAGAGCGGAGCCGAGCGACAAACGACCGAAGCGAAAAAGAAAAACAATACCGCCAAAGGCGGTCTAAAAATATTTGAATCATGCAATATGCGATTTTTTCGATACCTATAACCTGCGGACAGGAGGAACAGGAAACCATGAACAAGTTTCTGCGTTCGCATAAAGTGGTAAAGACAGACAAGGAACTGATAAGAGATGAACAGCAGTCCTATTGGACATTCTGCATAACCTATCTGCAAGGACAGACGCAGGAACAAAATTCCGTATCCAAGGAAAAAGTGGATTATAAGGAGGTTTTGGACGAAAAAGCCTTCAAGATGTTTTCCGATTTACGTGCTTTGAGAAAGCAGATAGCACAAAATGATGCCGTGCCTGCCTACGCAGTTTTTACAGACGCAGAGTTAGCCGAGATGACAGCCTTGCCGACTTTTGACGAAAAGAGTTTGCAAGGCATAAACGGCATAGGGAACAAACGGGCAGAGAAATACGGACGAACAATAGTGGATATGTACAACAATACTTTGCAAGTCGAGAAATGAAAAGGGTAGGAAGGTTGACGGAACGTATATATGATATGGATAATCTCTTACTTGCATTTCATAAAGCGGCAAGAGGAAAATGGCAAAAGCGGGAAGTAATGATTTATGCGGCAAACTTGGAAGATAACCTCCATGAGTTATCTTTGCAAATAAGGAGTGGAGATGTGCAAGTGGGTGATTATACTTATTTCAACGTCTATGATCCGAAATTAAGAACGATTTGTGCGGCATCTTTCCCCGAGAGAGTACTGCACCATGCAATCATGAATGTTTGCCATGCAGTATTTGAACGACATTTCATCTATACAACTTATGCAACCCGTCCTCGAAAAGGAGTTTATGCCGCATTGGACAGAGCCTGCAAAGCGATGAAAAAGTATTCATACGTTGGCAAATTCGATGTCAGGCATTATTTTGACAGTATCGACCACACGATTTTGAAAAATAAGCTATCGCGTCTGTTTAAGGACAAAACTCTTTTGGAAATCTTTTTTCGCATAATCGACAGCTATGAAAGAGAACAAGAAAACAAAGGACTGCCGATAGGAAACCTTACAAGCCAATATTTTGCCAACTATTACTTATCTGATTTCGACCATTGGTGCAAAGAAACCTTGAAAGCGGAGGAATATATAAGGTATATGGACGATTTTCTTGTTTTTTGCACCAATCATTCTTCGCTTACAAGCAATGCTTACGCAATAAACGATTATATGAATGCCTCACTTGCCTTACGATTGAAGCCGCCTGTATTCGCAAAAAACGGAAATGGAGTATCATTTCTTGGGTATCGTATCAGCAATAAGAAGATACTCCTCAATTCTCGCAGTAAAAAACGGTTGAAAAAGAAAATGAGGCTGTATGAAAACTTGCTTGAAAACAAGAAATGGACAGAAAAAGAATATATGGAGCATATCACGCCACTGATTTCTTTTTCACGATATGCTTACAGTAAGGGATTGAGACGGGAAATAATGATAAACGACAACAAATGAAAAGGGTAGTAACCGCGTTCTGCGTGGCGGCAGCTGGAACAACAACGCGAGGAACGTGCGAGTGTCGAATCGCAACAACAACACGCCCGACAACCGCAACAACAACAACGGTCTCCGCCTCGCCCTTTAAGCTTAAAACATCGGATGGATTTCCAAGTGGTAAACAATTTGCTGTCGTGTTTGGAAACAAACGAAAATGAACGGTTAATCCGCCTTTCAACGACAAGTGCCTGTAAAAGATTTCTTTGAAAGCTCTTGTCGTTGGTTTTTGAGTGACGGATTTGTCAAGCGGTATTGCGGTTTGACGGATTAAACGGGGTATTTGGAGTATCGGAAGGGAGAAGGCTTGGTGCGGAAGGAAAACGGGTGTAATTTTGTACCCGTTAAACAATTAAAACATACGGATATGGATAACAGAAATGAAGAGACACAATTTGCAGATGAGCAAACGACAATCATCGAAGAGGGAGCAAACGATGTTCAAGAGCCTAAGGGTACTTCCAAATGGAAAAAGGCTGCGGGCATGGCGGGCATAGGTGCGGCAGGTATTGCAGGCGGAATAGGTTTGTCCGCAATAGTAAGCGGCGATGATGCGGTAGCGGCGAATGTGGGCAAAGCGAATATGGTAAAACCGGCGGGAAATGTGAAAGTCGCCGAGGTAAACGATGAGATGAGTTTTTCGGAGGCATTCGCTTCGGCGAGGAAACAAGTAGGTGCGGGAGGTGTGTTCGAGTGGCGAGGAAAGCAATACGGTACTTACTACAAAACAGAGTGGGATTCCATGTCTCAGGCAGAGAAAGACCGATATGCTGCCAATGTTTTCGGAACTTCTTCCTCCAAATCTTCGTCAACACCGACGCAAGAGCAGTTGCAACATGAAACTTCACCGGAAAACCTTGCTGATGACTCACAAACTTCAATTTCGGGTGAAGATGGACAGGGTGAGTTGGCAGGAGTGCAAACGGTAACTGATGAAAGTGGTAATCCGATTACAGTTGTTGCTGCCAAAATCAACGGATATAATTCCGTATTTGTCCATGCCGATGTTGACGGATATGTAGATGTCGCAGCTATGGACGCAAATGCCGACGGAGTATTGGTCGACAATGAGGTAGTTACCATTGCAAAGGGTGCCATGCCTGTGTCTGCTTTAATGAATGACCTTAACGAGTCGCAACCTGTGACAGATTGTTCTTTCCCGGAGTGTGCTGTGCCGACAAGCATGGAGGATGTTGTGGTGAACAACCCTTTGGACGGGGTGGATTCGCTCGGATTTTGATTTGTGAGGGGAGATGGGTGACAAGATAAGGGTCTTCTGTCCGAGTTGCAAGACGATTTTGGAAGTGCCGACGGTATTTTCGGAGAATAATACACGGTTTTCGTGTCCTCAATGCGGCTTCAATGCTCCTTTCAATTCTTATGGCAGACTTAATGCGGACATCTTTTCTCAGGGAGCGGGTTTAGGTCATGAGGACAGCACCTTTGTAAGCAGTAATCCGACTGACGCAACGGAATGTTTCACCGATTGCAAATGCGAAGAGGGCGTTCTTGTTCGTTGTAATGATAAGGAAGCGATTTCTCTGCCGATGGGGCTTAATTCCATCGGCAGGGAAAGGCTCAATCCCGAGGATTTGTGCATTTCCCGCAGGCATTGTGCCGTGGAAGTAAGTCGCAGCGGGCAGCGAATGAAGTACGTGTATTACGATACAGAGGCAAAGAATGCGTCATACATCAACGGGAAGAGGTTGGATAAGGGAATGAAGGTTGTCTTGAACTTCGGCGACGAGTTGAGAATGGGAAGGACGGCGTTCGTGTTCGAGAAGAAGGGAAACGAATAGCGGGTCATTGTTTGTAAACAAAGGAACGGTAACATGAATATAGAGATTAAAAAGGTTTTTGCTTTCAGCGAATTGGGCACAAGACAAAATCAGGAAGACAGCTATTGCTTCCGCTGCACCGAAACGGGAGAATACAGACCTTACTTCATATTGTGCGACGGTATGGGCGGTCATGATAGGGGCGAGGTGGCGAGTTCGACGGTTTGCGAGGCTCTTTCGGAATATTTCGACAAGTATTTGCCTGCCGATGATGAGGTGGGGGAGGGGTACTTCGAGGCAGCGTTGGATTTTGCATACGAGAGGTTGAAAGAAAAGACCGATGGAAATTCCTCCAAGGCTCCCGGGACGACGCTGACCTGCGTTTATTTCTGTTCGAGGGGTGCTTGGTGTTTTCATATAGGCGATAGCAGGATTTATCACATAAGGCCGCAGGACTATAAGCCCGAAGAACATTCCTACGGCTTGATGTTCCAAACGCAGGATCATTCCTTGGTCAACCGTTTGCTCAAAGCAGGGGAGTTGACAGAGCAGGAGGCTCGTACTTATCCGTATAAGAATGTCATAACAAGGGCTTTGCAGGCAAGGGACGGAGCAAGGGATAGGGCGGATTACAGATTGGAGGAGGACGTAAGGCAGGGGGATTATTTCTTCCTTTGCAGCGACGGGGTGTTGGAGCGGTTGAGCAATGAGGAGTTGTGTTCCATTCTGGCAGACGGGCAAAAAGATGATGAGGAGAAACTCTCTGCAATCAAGGAGGTTTGCAACAGGGGAACGGCAGACAACCATACGTGTGTTCTTATCCCGATAGCTTCTGTCGAAAGTGAGAAAAAGTCTGTGAAAAGGCGGATTGTCATAAAGCGAAAGAGGAAAACGAAAAACGGAGGCGGGAAAAGCCTCAGGGTTTTCTATATTTCGGCTTTGTTGATAATCGTTTCGACTGTTATTTTCGTGTTGTTCCGCATGCTGAGATAAAACCTTGCTTTTGTTTTTTCAGGTTTTGTATAGTTGTAACGATATGAGATACACAAAAAACTCATGTTACCATTACTTGACGTAACATGAGTTTTGTTCTTTGTCGATTGTCGAAAAACTTATAACAGACTGAAAAGCACGTATAGCCAATGGGCTACTATGCCGGCGAATAAACCGCCTATGGTGTGGGCAAGTATTGCTTTGGATATAAGTTTTCTATATCCCAAGGAGTCGAGCATTGCGGTATGTGTCGAGAGAAATCCGCTCCAACACATTCCCATTGCTGTGCATACTGCGATGGCATTGCCGTTCACCAAACCGTCTTCGATAAATCTGGGTATCAGACTCAAGGCTGCTCCTACTGCTCCGAGAGATGTGATAGGGAATGCTACCAATTCTGTATGTTCAAATCCGAACAACCATTCGAAAACCACGTTTATTTTGCCTGCCAAATAGGGTAAGGCTGCTACTCCTTCGTATGCTGCTCCTGTAAATTCGCCTGTTTTAGATGGTCCGAAAGTAAGCATCATTACGAATGTCGAGATGACTAAAACGCCGGGGATAATGGCAAGTCCTATTTCTACGCCGTTTTTGCCACCGTCCAATATGGAATTTAATATTCGCATAAATACGTTCCCTTCACTTTTGTAGGAGATTGCCTCCTCATTTCCACCAACGCCAACGGCTTCTTTCATTTCCGGATATGCTCTAATGGTGAATGTTTGCATAAGTCTTGTCGAAATAATACTGCCGATGATTGCTCCTGCAAATCCGATTAATGCTCCTGTTCCATATCCCAAACCTGTCATAAAGACTATTACTATAAGACCCATTCCGAAGGCTGTGCCGAAATTGGTAAGTGAGACCAACTGATATTTTTTGAAGTAAAGGCTGAAATTTTTGTCCTTTGCCAATGTTATAATTGCCGGATTGTCGGAAAGAAAGGTTACAACACCTCCCAATGCCGATACTCCGGGAAGGTTGAAGAGCGGCTTCATGAATGGTCGGAGTATTTGCTCCAACAGACGTACCACTCCGAATTCCACCAATAGCTTACCCAATGCTCCGGAAAGCACGGTTATCGCCATAAGGTAGAATACCGTGTTTATCAAAAGGTCGTATGCCGTTTTCATTATGGTGTTGAGCATGTTGGCAAGTCCCATCTTGTTGCCTACATAGCCGAATACGATAAAGAATATCGTAAGAAAAATCAAGGCTTCGATACTTCTTTTGAGCGAAGAGCCTAATTGTTTGAATTTCATTTGTCTCGAATTTATTGTTTTTGTTGATTTACTTATTCAGAACCTGCATTTTCCATGTCAAGCCGAGATTGAGGGTAACTTCGGTAGGCTCGGCATCGGACGAAGCGACATATCCATGTATTCTTATGTCCTTTTTATTCTTCAATGGGAAGAACTCGAAGCCTGCTCCGCCAAAGGTGTATTCCGTTCCGGGGACTACGCATACGTCCCAACGGAGATGCTCCGGTACTACGGCTTCTTGTGCTTTATTTTGGTCGTATCCTCCTTTTATGAACAGATTCCAACTGTTGTTTATACTGTATTTCAGTTGTGCAACCACAGAGAAATCATCGAAGAAGTTATCTTGGTTGCCGTGATAACGGTTTGTATAATCCAATTCAAGGCTTAGGTTGCCTATGTCGAAGCGATTTCCCAATGCGATATAGTTTATGAAGTCGCCTTTCTTGTATTCTATCATATTGACGGAGTATAGCGTCTTGAAGAAGTCGAAGTTACCGTTCCAGAGAAAGTTGTAGGAGTATATATCATCAAGCGTTGTGCTAACAAACGGGGAATTGGTTATTTGGAATTGCAGAGAGTGTTTGCCGGAATTATCTTTGAAGCCCAAAGAAACACCGACTTCATAACACGGAATATTGTTACAGAAAGCAGAAAGGAAATAACCGTCTATCGGAGCATAGTCGTATTCAAATCCTCCTATCGCAACAACCTGCTTACCTGCCGAAAGGGAGAAATTATCATTTATGTGATAGGTGAGGTATGCCCAATCGGTTGCGTCCAATAATCCTCCTATGCTGCCGATAGGGACATTCAATCTCTGGCGGAGGTGGTACTCGAACATAGAGTTTATTTTCCCATCCAACATAAGGTTGAGATTGCGTCCGTGGAAACCGGCTTTGTCTTCGGTATTCTTTATTTTTTTGTAGTTATAGTCTGCTCTGGCATCGAATTTCAAGGATACGTTGCTGTCTTGTCCGAACAGGGTTGTGCCGAATGTTGCAACTGCAAAAATGCAAATAAGTAACTTTTTTCTCATATTGAATTTCTTGTTTTTGAGCCGGCAAAGTTAGAAAAAATATTCCTTGTGGCAAAGAAACTCGAGAAAGAGCAAAAAAACGGGTTTCTGTTTGGCAATCTGTGGAATAATAATTAACTTTGCAATCGCATTGAAATGTGCGAACAGAAGGGTATTCGAAAATATTATTCCACAGACACAAAAGATGGATTATAAGGATTGTATCATAAAGGAGAGGTTGCCGAAGCATCTTGCGGTCATAATGGATGGCAACGGACGGTGGGCGAAGAAAAGAGGTGAAGAAAGGATAATGGGACACAGAAATGGTGTCAATGCAGTGAGGCAGATATGCGAGGCTTGTGCAGAATTGGGTGTTGGTTACTTGACTTTGTACACTTTTTCCACTGAAAATTGGAACAGACCCAAGGAAGAGATAGATGCTTTGATGTCCATGCTGGTTACAACCATCGCACAGGAAGAAAAGACTTTGATGAAAAACAACATAAAGTTGGCTTGCATCGGAGATTTGAAACAAATTTCTTCCGAAACCCGCAATGCTTTGCTTGAATGTATCGATAGGACAAGCGGAAACACGGGTATGGTATTGATTCTTGCTTTGAATTATTCTTCCCGTTGGGAGATTACGGAAATGGTAAAAGAAATAGCGGGGAAAGCGAAGAGAGGTGAGATAAATATCGAGGACATCAATCAGGAATATATATCGTCTCGGCTCACAACGGCGGAGTATCCGGATCCGGATTTGTTGATTCGTACAAGCGGGGAGTATAGATTGAGTAATTATCTTTTGTGGCAGCTTGCTTATTCGGAACTTTATTTCACTCCTGTCTTGTGGCCTGATTTCAGTAAACAAAATCTGTATGAGGCTATTGTGGATTATCAGAAGAGAGAAAGGCGTTTCGGCAAAACAAGCGAGCAGTTGAAAGAAAACGACAAATCAGATGGCAGACAAAATTAAATACGAAATCGGGCGTTTATCGGTAAGGTGGGTAAATTCCGGTTTACGAATGAGGAAGATAAATAAGATATTGTCATTATTCGCATTGCTTTTGTGTGGAATGGATATGTTGTTCGCTCAAAACAATGGAATCGATTTAGACTATTATTCTCCTAAAGAATATGAAGTGGGAGAAATAACTGTAGAAGGTGCCGATCATTTGGATCATAACTCCGTTATACTGTTGTCCGGAATATCTGTCGGTGAAAAAATTTACTTGCCGAGTGATAAGATAAGCATGGCTATCGACAGGCTATGGCGACAAGGTGTTTTTGAAGATGTTCAAATTCTTGTTTCAAAGGTTGAAGGCAGAACTATTTCCTTGGTCTATAAACTTATGACCAAACCACGGTTGACTGCTTTCAAGATAGAGGGTGTCAAACGTGCGGAAGCAGATAAGTTGAAAGAGAAAATGCACATTGCATCAGGCGATGTCGTAACCGAGAACATGAAGAATAATTGTATCAATGTGATTTATGATTATTTTGCAGACAAAGGATACTATTCGGTAAAGACAGAGATTGATGAAAAGAAAGATACAAATGTGTTACGCAACGAGGTATTCCTTACGTTTCGCATAGATAAGGGTAGCAAGATACGTATATCCAAAATAAATATCGAGGGTAATGAAGCGATAGCCGACAAGAAGTTAAGGGCTAAAATGAAAGACATAAAGGAGTATCGCTGGTGGAGGATTTGGAAGTCGTCAAGGTATCTCGATGACAAATATAAGGAGGACAAGCAGAACATTATATCCAAATATAACGATGAAGGATACCGAGATGCAAGGATTGTATGGGATACAACCTATATAATAACAAAGGAGAAACGCAACTTCTTTACTCGTAAAAAGAAAGAGAAGAAATCATTGGTGATAGACATGAAAGTCTATGAAGGAAACAAATTCTACTTCGGCGATATAACATGGGTAGGTAACACAAAATATTCTTCGGAAGATTTATCCAAACGATTGAGAATAAACAAAGGCGAGCCGTATAACAAATCTTTGTTGGATAAGAACCTGCAATATGATCCGACAGGTACGGATATTTATTCCTTATATACAGATGACGGATACTTGTTCTTCCGTGTTATTCCTGTTGAAACGAATGTTAGCAATGATACCATCGACATCGAAATGAGAGTATATGAGGGCAAGCAGGCTCGCATAGGCAAGGTTTCTTTGAGTGGCAACACCGTGACGAACGATTATGTTGTAATGAGAGAACTTAAAACCTACCCGGGAGAGCTATTCAGCAGAGACAACGTCTATCGTTCTATAAGAGAAATTCAGCAGTTGAACTATTTTGACCCTGAGAAGATAAATCCCGACATAAAACCGAATCCGGAGAGTGGGACAGTCGATATAGAATATCAGTTGGAAGAAAAAACGAGTTCCACATTTGAAGTATCCGGTGGTTGGGGAGCCAACATGGTTATATTCACGGCAGGAATATCCTTAACCAATTTTTCGGCACAGAAACTCTTCAAGAAGAATGCATGGAGACCGTTCCCGACCGGAGACGGACAACGTTTGAGTTTGAGATTACAAACGAACGGAACGTATTACAGTCTTGTGAGTTTGTCGTTCACCGAGCCATGGCTCGGTGGCAGGAAGCCGCAAGCACTCACGGTAGGTGTGTACTACTCTTATCAAGATGACGGATATTGGAATACTTCCGGTTCAAGAGCATACTACATGGGCATATTCGGTACTTCCGTTTCTTTGGCAAAGCGTTTGAAGTGGCCCGATGATTATTTCATCTTCAGTCAAGGATTGACCTATCAGCAATATAACGTCAAGAACTATCCAAGTTTTGTGCTTTCATCGGGCGTATCAAACAACATCAACTATAATTTCAGTATATCGAGAAATTCTGTTGACCAGCCTATTTATCCACGCCAAGGCTCCGAAGTAACGGTGTCCACACAACTCACACTGCCTTACTCCTTGTTCAATAACAAAGACTATTCCACAATGTCTGACACAGAAAAGTTCAATTGGCTTGAATACTATAAAGTAAATGTGAAAGCGGCGTGGTATTTCAATGTAGTAGATGATCTTGTTTTTTCGACAAGAGCAAGGTTCGGATTTTTGGGACAATATAACAGTAAGGTAGGTTATTCTCCTTTTGAAAGGTTCTATCTGGGAGGCGACGGCTTGACAGGCTACTCGTTGGACGGTCGAGAACTTGTCTCTTTAAGAGGATATGACAATAACTGCTTGAACCCCGATAAAGGAGCCACTGTTTTCGACAAATATACCTTAGAGGTGCGTTATCCGATAACGCTGAACCCTATGGCGTCTGTTTATGCGTTGGGATTTTTTGAAGGAGGAAACTCATGGGCAAACTTCCAGAGTTTTGAGCCGTTCAAAATGTATCGTTCTGCCGGTGTCGGAATAAGAATATTCATGCAGATGTTCGGAACACTCGGCATAGACTGGGGTTACGGATTTGATGATGTGCCTTCAGCCGCAGGCAAAAACGGCTCGCACTTCCACTTTTCCATAAATGGTTCGATAGATTAGCAAAAAAATGACAGATATGAAAAAACTATTGATTGCAGTATTATTATCGGCAGTTGCTTTTTACGGCAATGCCCAAAAGTATGCCTGTGTGGATACAGAGTATATTCTTAGCAATGTACCCGAATACAAACAAGCACAAAAAGAACTCGAAGAAGTCTCTTTGCAATGGCAAAAAGAAGTAGAAGCGAAGTTTCAGACGGTGGACAAGCTCTATAAAGCCTTCCAAGCAGAGGCAGTTCTTCTTCCCACAGACTTGAAAACACAAAAGGAGAACGAAATCATTGCCGCAGAAAAAGATGCAAAAAATCTTCAAAAACAACGCTTCGGCAACGACGGCGATTTGACCAAGAAACGTTCCGAACTTGTCAAACCGATACAAGACAGGATCTATAACGCAATAGAAAAAGTTGCTCGTGAGAAGAATTATTCCGTTGTATTTGACAAATCCGGAGGAGCGACGATATTATATGTAGAGAGCAAAACAGACATCAGCGACCTCGTGCTTGCAGAACTCGGCTACAAAATAAATTCTTCCAAACGGTAAACGGACAGCAAAAAAGACGTACCTTTGCAACAAATATAGTAATAAAACAATAGACAAAAGAATGAAGAGAACATTTCAAGTATTGGTTTTGGCAGCGATATTCACATTCGCAGGAGGGTTGTACGCACAAAAAACAGTAAAGTTGGGTCATTTCAATTCAAGTGAACTAATGAAAAGAATGCCGGAAGCAGATTCCGTTCAAAATGTATTGAAAAGTTATACGGCAGAGTTGGAGTCGGAATTGAAGGCAATGCAAAGCGAATATACCAGATTGGTACAAGAATACGAAGCTAAAAAAGACCAGCTTACAGACTTATTAAAAGCAAACAAAGAAAATGAAATCAGAGGTGTAATGGAGAGAATGGAAACTTTCCAACAAAACGCACGAGTTGATTTGCAAAACAAACAAACGGAACTGATGAACGTTCTTGTTGAAAAGATTAAGGGAGTAGTCGCAGAGATTGCAAAAGAAAACAAGTACACATACATCTTCGAGAGCAATGGTATCCTTTGGTATTCAGAAGACAGTGAAGATATAACGCCTTTATTGGTAAAGAAAATGGGGTTGAAATAGAGGAGTTTGCAAAAAGAGTTTGCAGAGATGAGTAGAAAAAACCGGAAACATTTGGTAGAAACAAAAAGAAATACTACCTTTGCAAACGCAAACTGAGCGGGTGTGGCGTAATTGGTAGCCGCGCCAGACTTAGGATCTGGTGCCGTGAGGCGTGGGGGTTCGAGTCCCTTCACCCGCACAAAATGGAGGTAAAACAAAATCGTTTTATCTCCATTTTTGTTTTTATACTGTTGATAGAAATAGAGCCTCGATAGAAAAAGGTTCGCAGAAGACCAATCAATAAAAGGCGTAAAATATGCTACTTTCATTTCCCATCCATATCTTATCCTTCATAACCTGAAGGAACATATCATTGTATACATCAATAGACTGATTACAAGTTTCAAAACGATAGGAAATATGTTCATTCAAAGGAAAGTGAAAATGCTCACATACCGACTATCATTTATTCTTTGAAGGACAGGAAGCAGTCTGATGGAATTGCGTCAATAAACCTACTCGACGATTTTTGAGACTTATCTTTTCCATGACACCATAGCCGTTCTCTCTCATTGATTCATAGGAATGCTTTCTCCCATGGTTAGTCGTAATAATTTGAAAGCATAGAGAAAGAGAAAGCATGATGTCAAAAAGTAATTCTTGAACAAGTGAAATTCGATATGACTTACATGCAATTCGGAAACTTTGGTCAAGGTATAAGGTGATAGCGAACTTTGCGGTCTTGTACATGGCCTCGAATATACAAAGAGAACAGAATTGTTCAAAAACATGGCTAAAACGAAGCACTCTTGCATTACATCTCGATACAAACTGCACAATAAGATGGATATTACTTTGTTGCAATTCGATTTTTTCATACCTTTGCCGCATAAATCGAACAAGTAAAGAAAGGAGAGTAAGACCAGAAAGAACAAAATGAGAAAATAATGTCCCCCGATGAGGGGGATATGACATGATAAAGCGTTTTCGCTTATACTTTTGTTACATGAAAACCGGACATTTTCAACTGTAACTCTACGAAAGTAAAAGTGGCAGAACGCTCACGATGTATCTCGTGGGCTTTTGCTTATTTGTAGAGTCAGGTTGTCCGGAATACCTCATGTAACAAGTAAGAGAATGAAGTCCCACGTTTTTTCGTGTCAAGCCGTAAAGGCGGAACTTAATTCGATAAGCCTGAGGGACAGGGCAAAAAAAGAAAAAACAACATTAAAATGAAATTTATCATCAAATCGGCGGCTCTTGCAATAATGTTCTTCATTGTTGGCAACCTGTCCGCACAAAACAATATGACCGATGTGGTCTATTGTAAAAACGGAGCGGTTATCCGCGGTACAATCATCGAACAAATTCCGGGCGTATCTCTCAAAATCCAAACAGCAGACGGAAGTGTATTCGTCTATAAAATGGAAGAAGTGGAGAAAATGACCAAGGAAGCAAACACGAATCAACTGATGAATACGGACAATTCAGATGATATGTGTTTCAGAGGTATCTCTGATGCCGGCACATTTTATCAGGGAAAAGGCTCTTACAAAGGTGGTATATGGGCTACAACGTTACTTACCTCTCCACTAATAGGTCTTATTCCTACAGCTATTGCTGCTTCTAACAATTTGGATGCTACACAAATGAATTATCCAAGTCAAGAGCTATGGAAAAATCAAGAGTATCGGAATTGCTATACGCAAGAAGCAACAAAGAAAAAGAATAATAGAGCTTGGACAGCTTGGGGTATTTCATCAGCAGTATGGCTTATAGCAATCATAAGTCTTAATGCAGTAGCAGGTTCAATGTAAATCAAGGACAAATGAAAAGACTATTTTTATTGTTTGCCATAGTGGCAACGACAATGTTCGCAGGATGTAAAAGCGATGACGACGAAGAAAATACCCCTGTGGAATATACCATTGTAGGCTTCACAGACGGCGAACTTCCGGAAGCATGGCAAGGTGCGGAAGAGATGGGCTTGACGGTGAGAACAGATATGTCTATTACAGAGTTGAAAGGTAAGAAAGAAGTAGGGCATAAAGAAGAGAGTATCTACGGAACGAATGGAGATAAACTTTCCCTTGTTGCCTATAATGCCGACAACATCAGAATAGAATACACATTGACCTTTTCTCTTGAGGCGGATCAGTATACCACTGAGGTGAAAACCATATCCGTTTCCTTGTATAATCACAGGACAATTCGTTTGGCGGATTTCTAAGGTAAATTCAGGGAATCAAACAAGCCTCGCACATTAAGTGGGAAGAAGAATTAAGCTCTTCCCACTTTTGTTTTTTTTGAAGAGTACTTTGGTTCCGGATAATTCTTGCGGCGTTTGGTTTTGGCGAATCGGCGTAATAATTTTTTCTTGCGGCGGTTCGTGAAATTATTCCGCCGTTTCATTTTGCCGAAACGTCGTGTCTATTTCCGGTCTTGGTATTCGGGACTTCTATTTTGCTGATTTTTAAGTACCAATCGGCTTTCGAGCTTCGCTTTCGCTAATCACGAATTTGTTTTCGTCTCGATCTGTCGGATTTTGATGCGAGGTTTTAGGAATAGACGGCTCTGAATTTGCGTATAAATTGTACCTTTGCTTGCCGAATGGCTCAAAGGATGTAAATATGTGGGTTTCGTATCCGGTGATAAGGCGTTTCGGTAATGTGAATAAAGAAAGTATTGTCATGAAATTTAGATTTGTATGTTTGTTCCCGGTGTTTATTGCTGCGTTGTTGCAGGTTGTGGTGTTGCGTGGGCAGATTGGTTTGCGGAATGTGTCTTGCGGTGCTGCGGTTGTGGAGTTCGACAATGCAGAAAGGGAGGAATTGTCTTTGGAAGTATTCACCATCGGAGCCGATGATACATTGATTTTTGCGGAGGACTTTTCCCGTTTTCCTTCCGTGCAGAGGGGTGCCATGATTTGCAATGCCGCTCAACTGCTCCGCTTGCCGAATTCCTACACTCTTTATCCGAATTGTCGGGCAAAAAGGTTATATTCTCCCAACGGGGATACATGTTTCTTCAATACCGACGGAGCTTTTTCCACTCCTTATCTCGATTTAAGCAAGTATGGAAATCAAGCACGTTTGTCCTATTTCTTGAAATCGGAACATTCGAGAGCCTGCACATTTTCGGTTTATCTTGTCGATGAAGCGGGCAATCGATCTCTTTTGCAAAGTATTGCTCTGCCCAAGAACGCTTCCCGCATTGTGGATACTGTTTTCAATAAACCTTGCAACGGCTTTCGACTTGAATTTTCGACTACCGGATTTGTTGCTTTCGATGATTTGAAAGTGTCGTCTTCCGATATTATTACCACATATATGCGAAGTCTTTCAACGACTGCGGACTCCTGCGTACTGAACATGTTGAAAGCAGATACGGGATATGGTTGCAGCATTGCGGGACGTACGGATACATTGTTGTTTCGCACCTCCAAGGCGGTTACAACGGGTGCCGTCAGCAATATTTCGCCGCACTCGGTCGATATATCCGTATCCTGTTGCGACAATCTTTCCAATCCCCGCTACGTCTTGAAACGCCTCTCGGACGAAAACACCGTTTATGCAACGGATTTGTTCTTTTCTCAGGTATCGAGTGCAGATGCATATAACCGAGCTTTGGAGATATACAATGGAACAGGCAGAGATATTTGTTTGGAGGATTACAGAGTGGTAACGGATATTCATGCCGGAGGAGGCAACTACAATTCCACCGTGATATTAGGCTTTACGGCAAGAGATACGATAAAGCATGATTCCTGCATAGTTATATTGCAAGCCTTGCAAGCCATGGAAAACAATGTCAACGGGGTATTCTATGTCAATCCGTCCGTGTTAGGACAGGTTGTAATAGACGGTAACGACCCCATTGCTTTGATAAAGGGGAATGATACGATAGATATATTCGGCAATTTCGGCGAAAGCATAAGCAATCAACAAGGTTGGGTCGATGAAGAAACAAGAACGGCGAAGACGGTTCTGCAACGTCGTTCATGGGTTACGAAAGGTGTGAAGACGAACGTGCAAAGCGGTTTTCCGACGCTGGCAAGCCAATGGCAGCAGTTGGGAAATCTTTCCACGAACAGGGCAGAAGATTTTGCGGATTTCGGAAAGCATGAAATGGATGGGGCTTTGCACGGTCTTTGCACGGATTCCGTCATAGTGAATTTCAATCCCGATGATGGCATTCTCTCTCCGGAGGGATTGCAAAGTAATACCACATACGAATTATACCTCTTGGCGGAAGTATCCGGCGAAGAAGTGAGGTCCTCATCGGTCGTTTTCAAAACAGGAAAGGTAACTCGAAGAACCCAAAGCGGCAATTGGTTCGACGAATATTGGACGGAGGGCATTCCTACAGAGACAGATGAAGCCGTTTTATACAATCCTCAAACGTTGTGCATCAATCAGGGCGATACCGCACTATGTTATCATCTCTTCATAAAGGATACAACGGGAGCCGAGAAAGCAGAGTTCTTGAATAACGGCGTTTTAAGCAGTCGAACCGGTGTCTCCGTGGATATGAATTTCGGAAAAGAACCGCAAAGGGAAGTTTCTTACGGATTGTTCGGCTTTCCGATAAACGTAAATCTTGCGAACAGGGACAGCCTTTCGGCAATTCTGTCTTCCGAAACGGCTTTGGAAACGACCGGTTTGCCACAATCGGAAGAGTTCTCGCAAACGCAATCATACGCAATGAAGATACATTCGGACGCAACGTTGAGCTTTACAGGCGAATTGAACAACGAGCAAAGCTATTCGCTGCTCGCCTCCGGTATGTCGGGTTTGGAGAGCAGTGCTTTGCAAACCATATTCACCTATAATCCGTATCCGTTCACGGTATGCGTCAATCAACTGCTCAGAGATGAAGTCTCCTTGCCGCAGGTTGTCGATAAGAGAACAGGTATCTTCGTTCCATTGAACGAAAGGGATAGTCTGCAGCCTTTTGAGGGTTTTCTTGTGGAGAAGATGAGCAATTCCGCAAATCTCGTTTTGCATAGAATGCCTTTAAGCCCTTTGCCTCCGAACGATAATGAAGCATTGTCATTGATTTTGAACACCTCCGATTATTCGGATAAAGCAACCTTGGAATTTTCGACCGCTGCAAATCAGGCATTCGACCCTTTGACGGACAATCATAAGTTTTCGATGGACGAGAATAAGGCAATGATTGCTTTTGAGTGCAACGGAGAAAGATATTCATTCAAAACCATGCCACTGTTTGAGGACAGCATAGCATTGGATTTCGAGATCAATCTTCCACGGCTCGATGTATATTCGCTCGTTTTGAAGAACGACTCTATGAATTCTTATCTTCTTGCAGAACTTACGGACAAGGAAAGCGGAACAAGGCTGTTCGATTTTGTGCAGGACAGTGTATATACTTTTCAGTCTCCGCAGGCGACCAAGCATTTACGATTGAAGTTGTACAAAACGCTGCCTTCTTTCGATGAAACGTTACAGTTGTCGAATGTTCGTCTGTTCAGAGACGGGGATTGGGTGATATTGGAATGCGAAGAGGAAATAGAGTACATGGAATTATATGATATGCGGGGCAGGATTGTGGATAGCGTAAGGGGAAAGAAGAAAATAAGGTTACCCGATGCGGGAACATTCGTATTGAAAGCGATGAGTCGGACGAAAGAATATATATGGAAGTTGGTGAATGCAAATTAAGATGAGGTATGTTCCGATTGCAGTGCAGTGAAGACCTGCCTGTTTCGATTGAAAATAAAATTCATGGCTTGCGTAAGGGCTTGGAATTTTTTCGTATCTTCGCCACTCGCTTATGGCAGCAACATTTGAAAGTATAGAAAAGGAGATAAAGAACGGCGATTTGAAACCTGTCTATCTTCTGAAAGGAGAGGAACTCTATTATTTGGAACTCCTGAGCGGGAAATTCGAGCAGGAGGTACTCGATGAGGCAGAAAAGGATTTCAACATGAGCGTGTTTTATGGTAAAGATGCGTCCATGGATGAGGTTGTCTTGTCTGCGAAACAGTATCCGGTGATGGCGAAACATCGATTGGTAATGCTGAAAGAAGCTCAGACGATGGACAAAAGAGAGTTGGAGAAAATGAGCAAGTATCTGCAATCTCCTCTTTCGAGTACCGTTTTTGTGATTGTCAACAATGCGAAAGAGTTCCCGCAAAGCCTCACCACAAAAATCGGTAAGGTCGGAACGGTTTTTGAAAGTCAGAAGATACGGGAAGAAAAGTTGGTAAGTTGGATCGATACTTTCGTAAAGCAAAAAGGGTTCGTCATGGAGCAACAGGCTTCCATGATGGTGGCGGAATATCTCGGCAATAACCTTATGAAGATAAGCAATGAGATTTCAAAATTGCTTATCAACATCAAAGACAGAAAGGAAATCAAATCCTCCGATGTGTCTTCTCATATCGGCATAAGCAAGGATTACAACGTTTTTGAACTGCAAAAAGCCATCGGAAAGTTGGATTACGAGAAGATAAACAAGTGCGTGTGCCACATGGCTGCACATGTAAAAGAAAATCCTTTGCCTGTGGTGTTCGCAAACTTGTTTACATACTTCGTGAAGCTGTTGGTGGTAGCACAACTGCCTGACAAATCCGATGCATCGGTGGCATCGGCAATCAAAGTGCCGTCGTTCTTTGCGAGAGATTATGCAGTACCGGCTCAAAAGTACGGTTCGGATAAAATAATGCAAAATATATCCCTGATAAGAGAGTATGAATTGAAGAGTAAAGGCGTCGGCTTTGCTTCGATAGACAATGAAAGCGAATTGTTGAAAGAATTGGTTTACAAATTGACACATTGATACAATGCAACAGCATAACAATATGAATAGAATAGTATCTTTCTTGTTTCTTATGGTATCCGGTCTCTGTCTCGTCGCACAAACAGGTTCCATAAGAGGCTTTGTATATGATAAAACGACAGGTGAGCCGATTGCTTATGGCAATGTGATACTCAAAGGCACCACGACAGGAACGACAACCGACATAAACGGTTATTTTGTCTTCTCAAAGGTGAAAGCAGGAACCCAAGTCATCAAGGTGAGTTTCATAGGTTATGAGACAGCGGAGTATACTGTCGAGGTGGAAAAGGGGAAAGTAGCCTCCATAAAGGTGGAACTTAAACCCTCTTCGACGGAATTGGCAATCGTTGAGGTCAGCGGGGAAAGAGAAGCTGTGAGATTGGAGAGCAATGTCTCGGTCGAAAAAATCACATCGAAAGATATACAGCAGATGCCTTCAATCGGTGGTCAGGCAGACTTGGCTCAATATATTCAGGTGTTGCCCGGAGTGGTTTTTTCCGGTGACCAAGGCGGTCAACTCTATATTCGAGGCGGTTCTGCCATTCAGAACAGAGTGCTTTTGGACGGAATGGTCGTCTATAATCCCTTTCACTCGATAGGTTTGTTCTCTGTTTTTGAAACGGACATCATAAGGAATGCCGATGTTTACACAGGCGGTTTCGACGCTCGCTATGGCGGTGTATTGTCTTCCGTTTTGGATATAACCACAAAGGACGGAAACAAAAAGAATACAAGCGGTAAAATTTCCCTTTCCACATTCGGAGCAGGCTTGTTGTTGGAAGGTCCGATTATCAAGAACAACGAAAAAAGACGATACAGTTTATCATATATTCTGAATGCGAAAAACTCCTACCTTTCGCAGACTTCCACTTCCATTTACTCCTATATGGACAAAGAACTGCCGTATGATTTCCTCGATATTTACGGAAAACTGACCCTTGCAACGGATAACGGAAGTAAGGTCAACTTTTTCGGTCTCAATTTCACGGATAAGGTCAATCGATACGAAGCCATAGCCGATTTCAATTGGAGAAACACCGCATTTGGAGCCAACTTCCTGCTTCTTCCCGGTAGCGGTTCTTCTTTGGTTGAAGGAGTGGTTGCATATTCCGACTATACGATGAAAATGACCGAGACTTCGTCCGCAAATGAGCAGATGAGCAATATCGGAGGTTTCAATATCGGAATGGCTGTAACCAACTTCTTCGGAGAGAACAGGCTTAAATACGGATTGAATATGCTCGGCAACACCACAAAGACCTCCTTCTCTGCGTCCGATACCATAACGGATTATTCCACCGAGTTTGCAGCTTACGCCGTTTTCAGAGGAGTGGCAGGCAGGTTCGTTTACGAACCGAGTTTCCGTGCTTCATATTATGCTTCCGTTGCAAGCTTGATACCGGAGCCGCGTTTATCTTTGAAGCTCAATGTTTCGGAAAATTTCCGTTTGAAAGCCGCCGGAGGAATTTATTCTCAAGTATTCATGGATACCAAAAGCGATCGCGATATAGTCAATCTGTTTACGGGTTATCTCACTGTAAGTCCCGATTTGAATATAGTAACAAGCTACAAAGGCGAGGCAATAAGTTCATACGTGCAAAAATCCGACCACCTTATCTTCGGAATGGAATATGACATACTCAAAAACCTTTCTCTCAACTTTGAACTATACTATAAAACCATGTCCCGAACAGCCTCGGCTAACAAAGACCGTATGTATCTTGATGATAATGAACACAGAGACAAACCTGACTACCTCAAAAAGGAATACATAGTCGAGGACGGCAAGGCTTATGGCGGTGATTTATCGTTAAAATACGATGACGGCAGACTTTACATCTGGGCAATTTACTCCTTGGGCAAGGTTACCAAGACCAACGAAGTTCAAACATACGCTCCGCATTACGACAGAAGACATAATATCAATCTTTTGGTGAATTATCAATTCGGAATGGACAGAAGTTTTGAATTAAGTTTCAGATGGAATTACGGTAGCGGCTTCCCTTACACACCGACTGCGTCCATGATGGAACAACTCGACTTTTCCGGTGGTATAAATACCGATTACATCAATCAGAACGGCACATTGACCACCATATACGGCGATTTGAATTCGCACCGCCTGCCGGACTATCATCGCTTCGACATTTCCGCAAAGAAACGCTTCGAGATAGGCAAGCGTTCCATACTTGAAATAAACCTGAGCGTAACAAACGTCTATAACAGGAACAATCTCTTTTACTACAACCGCATAACCTCAGAACGAGTTGACCAACTGCCAATCATGCCTTCCCTCGGACTGAGCTTCACCTTCTAACTTTGCAGTAATATTAAAACGAAAAACGAGATAATTATGAGACAATCACTATTCTTTTCGGTTCTATTCGCAGGTATGATACTATTTCAATCCTGTGTAAATGAAGACGACTTCGACTTCGACAGGCTTTCTCAGACTACGATAAACCCTTCGATAGGTGTGCCGTTGTTTGAAACGAAGGCATTGTTCAGGGATTTCCTCGATTTGGACTCTTTGGCAGAGGGACAAGAAGGTTTGGAAGTCGTAACGCGTCATGATGCCGATGGAGACTTTCTTGAACTGTCTTACACAAGAGCAGACACTTTCGATGTGCTTGGTTTCGTGAAAGAAATCGAAAACGTACAGAATGTGGAAATCGATTTGCCGGCATTAAGTATCCCCGATGTTTCTTCCATTGCGTCGTCGGGAAGCGATGTTTCGGATATGACGGTGCAATATCCTGCGGAGGAACTTCCGAGCGAGGATATAAGTCTGTTGTTGGACGAGTTCGAGGAAGACGTTTCAATAGACAGTTTGTTGTTACGTTCCGGCGGATTGACCATATCAGCAAACACAAATCTGCCTTTTAATACCTATATAGAATTAAGCTCATCGAGTCTCAGAGATAACACGACAGGCAGATTCTATTCCCAAAGGTTTCAAATAGCCTCCCCAAGCGGAGCATTGCAAGGACAAACGCTCGACCTTAGGAACTATACCATTCTGTTGAAAGACAGCACCGAAAACTCAGGTGAGCAATACATAGACCTGAGATATAGGGTCATTGTCGAGCTTGGCAGTAATACGGCTTGCACGGGAGGAGATTACGGTGTCGGAGTGAATATCGATGTTACGCCTCTTTCGATAGAGTTGGCATACGGCAAGGTCGGTAAGGCCGTTGTACCCGTTTTCGATACTTTGTTATTCGATTCATTTAACGATGAGAGCATAAGCAGTTTTATCGAAGAGGGGGGAATAGATTTGGAGAAACTTACTTTCGACATATATGCCGAAACGAACATCGGACTCGGAGCATATATCGTTCCCGACGTTTACAGTCTGACTGCGACCGGTAAAAAGACGGATTTCTTCACGCACTACGATACACTTCATATAGAAAGAAGTCCCAGCCCCGGTCAATGGGGAATAACCACGCGTCAATCTTTGGAAACAGATGCTTCTGCGATAGAGGTATTGCCCGAGAAGGTGGTTTATAATCTTGACATTGTATTTTCCGATGCTTTACGTTCGGGCGATTTTCCTGCGTTCGTTCGTCCTCATGATGCCGTAATAAATCTCAAAACCTGTACCACGATTCCGATAAAAGCCAGATTGACCGACCTTTACTACGAAGATACAACCTCGTCTTTGGATTTCACCGATGATATAGACTTCTTGAAATCGGCAACATTGACATTGTTTGTGGAGAATGAAATTCCTGCAAGTTTGGAATTGAATTTTCTTTTATTGGATGAGAACGAGCGAGTTTTCGACACTCTCTTTGCCAAACCGGTCAAGATGAAAGGGGCACCGGTTGATGCGAACGGAAACGCACTCAGCCCTGTCGGAGAAACAATAGAGGCGAGCCTGACGATAGAGAAGTATGAACAGTTGAAGAAAGCGAACAAAGTCAAAACTACTTTCAAACTCAACAGTTCGGCAGATGGCAACGGCAATCGTCCTTACGTAAGATTTCGACAAGATGCAGCCGTAAGGATAAAGGCTCGTGTGAAAGCAGTAACCGATTTCAGTTTCTAAATCTCATTATTTCGTTCAATCATAAAAAAGATACAGTCATGAAAATCTACAGATACGCATACATTACGATTTTAACGGCATTTTGCCTGAACTGCATCGATGCAAAAGCACAGCAGAAAGATATATTATATTTCTTCAAAGACGTTCCGCAGTCGGGGATTTCCAATCCCGCACTTATGCCGAACAATGATTTGTACATTTCTTTCGGTTTGGGCATGTTCGGCTTCAATTTCAATACGTCGGGTTTCTGCTATCACGATATAATAAACCGACACCCTGTTTATTCCGACTCTTTGAGAGTGGATATAAGGGGATTTGCCGACAAACTCAACGACAACAACTATCTCTCTTTCGGCTTCGATAAGAATATTCTCGGTTTCGGTTTCAGACAAGGAAAGAACCATTTCTCTTTCGATATGTACGTAAGTTCCGATTTCCGATTCAATTTCTCGAAAGATGTTTTCGATTTCGCATTATACGGAACCGATGTGCCGGGCGGAGAAACCAAATTGTTCGATGGCAAGTTGCTTGAAATGACCACCTATCTTGCCAACTCCTTCGGCTATGCAAGAGAGATAAACGACAAACTCACCGTGGGCGGAAGGGTGAAATTGTTATTCGGAATGGCAGATATTCATACCAAGAAATCCGATGTAAGACTGAAATACAACGATAGCGATGAGATTGCGGCACAATGCGACGTTGATATTTACACTTCCAACATTGTAGGCAGTTTCATAATGAATTCCTTGTTCGATGAGGATTCGGAAACGGAGTTCAACGCCGGAGAGGCTTCCGACATAACCTCGGGCATGTTCAGCAATGTGGGTCTCGCTTTCGATTTGGGTGCGGCTTATAAAATAAACAATAAAATGGAGGTCAGCCTGAGTGTAAGCGATATGGGCTTCATAAATTGGAAATCCAATGTGAGTGAAGTAAAAACCATGAACCCGGGCAAGGTTGTCAGGTTCGAGGGTGTGGAATCCTGCATAGACAGCATAGGAACTGCGATAACGGACTATTTGGACGATATAACGGATAGTTTGAAGAACGCTTTCGACATACATGCAGTGGATATGAATTCATATACAAGGGCAACGCCTGTCAAGGTGAATGCAGGATATACGTGGAAATTCGCCGATGTGCATTACCTTCACGCCCTTGCAGGTTTCAAAATATGGAACGGCAGCCTTATGGACGGCAGGTTGTCCGTTCTATATGCTCTACGTGCAAAGCATTTCTCCCTCTCGGCGGGAAATACGTTCATGACAACTGCCTTTTTCAACCCTTCCGCAATGATAAGCACCAATGCAGGACCGGTACACTTCAATCTCGGCATGTCATTCAACTCTGCGAAAGGACTTTCGTTCAATGTAGCGGATTTGAGCGGTGTTTCCGTATTCATGGGCTTGAACCTGACATTCGGCAAAAAGCCTTATTGGAAAGAGACTGAAAAGAAAAATGAAATAAGCGGCAACTTCCTTTTCTGATAAAACCGATACCCTGAAAATAAAGCGGCGTTTCATTTTACTGAAACGCCGCAATAATTTTTTCTTACGCCGTTTCAATGGAACGAAACGGTGTTTCGTCAAGGTATAAAAATGTTTCGCTTTTTCGGATTGGTTTTCAGGTGATTGCAAAGCCGGACATTGTAACTGTTTTCGGCTTGTTGGAATGACTTTTGCTTCAAGTCCCGAAAGGTACGCCAAATTGTCGTATCTTCGCATTCAGTTTAAGTATTTTATTCACTAATTTTGATTGAAGAAATGAAGAGAAAATTGTTGACAATCTTGACTTTGACTTGTCTTTTCTTCGCCGGTTGCGGCAAGAACGGCAATGAGAAGCAAGCAGAAAAGAAATCGGAAATGCAGGTAAAAGTTGAAGAATTCGCTCCTGTGGATTTGACTACGGATTTGAGCAAATTGACACCTAAGGAAAAGGAATTGGTGGGAATATTCCTTGACATCGCCAAAATAATGGACGATTTGTTTTGGCAACAATCCTACGGCAACAAAGCCGATATGGATACGATAAAGGACGAATACGTAAAGCAATTTGCGATGATTAACTACGGTCCTTGGGAAAGGTTGAACGATATGAAGCCTTTCGTGAGCGGTTTCGGCGAAAAGCCGCTCGGTGCAGGTTTTTATCCCAAGGATATGACGAAAGAGGAGTTCGATGCCTTGAAGGACAAGAACAAAAACAGTCTTTACACCGTTTTGAGAAGAGACAACGATGGAAAACTTGTAGTGAAATGGTATAGAGAGGAGTACAAAGACCAAATTCAAAAGGTGTGTACCCTGTTGGATAAGGCGATAGCTCTTGCCGAGGACGCAGGTTTGAAAAAGTATTTGCAAGAAAGAAAGAAGGCTTTCGAGACAGACGATTACTTTGCTTCCGACATGGCATGGATGGACATGAAGAGCAGCAAATTGGATTTCGTTGTGGGTCCTATCGAAAATTATGAGGATCGCCTTTTCGGTACGAAGGCAGCATACGAAGCCTTTGTCTTGGTTAAGGACGAGGAAGAGAGCGGAAAACTTGCCAAGTTCACCGCCATGTTGCCGGAATTGCAAAAAGGCTTGCCTTGCGACGAGAAATTCAAGAAAGAAGTACCCGGAACGGAGTCCGATTTGAACGTATATGATGTGATATTCTATGCAGGAGATTGCAATGCGGGCAGCAAAACGATAGCAATCAACCTTCCGAATGATGAGAGAGTGCAGTTGAAGAAAGGAGCAAGACGTTTGCAGTTGAAGAATGCCATGAAAGCCAAATTCGATGCAATCCTTCAACCAATAGCAGACAATGTCATGAGCAAGGAACAGTTGAAAAACGTCAAGTTCGACGCATTCTTCTACAACGTAACCTTCCATGAAGTCGCTCATGGCTTGGGAATAAAGAACACAATCAACGGCAAGGGCAATGTAAGAACCGCTTTGGCGAATTACTATTCTTCTTGGGAAGAGGCAAAGGCAGATATATTGGGATTGTACATGGTATGCACTCTTATCGACAGGGGTGAAATCAGCGGTATAAGCAAGGACGATGCAATCGCAACCTTCATCGCAGGCATTTTGCGTTCCGTTCGTTTCGGTGCGGCTTCGGCTCACGGAGTGGCGAACATGATGTGCTTCAACTTTCTCGAAGACCACAAAGCGTTCAGCCAAAACAACGAGGGTCTTTACGTGATAGACTTCGACAATGCCATGAAAGCAATCAATGCTTGGGCTGCCAAGATATTGGAAGTCGAAGGAATGGGTGATTTGGCAGAGGCAAAGGCTTACTCGGAGAAAAACGGAAAGATACGTCCTGCACTTCAAAAGTCTTTGGACAAAATAAACAGTCTCGGAATACCTAAGGATATAAGATATAACCAAGGCAAAAAGGTTTTAGGATTGTAAGACATCATGGAGATTGCAGTATTAGGCAGCGGCAGCTGGGCTACGGCAATAGTCAGAATTGCGATTGAAACCCATACGAAAGTACATTGGTGGGTCAGAGAGCAGGAAATAGCAGACGGGGTTGAGCAATACGGCCACAACCCCCTCTATCTGCGTTCTTGCGAGTTGGATAAAGATAAAATTCACATCTCTACCGATATACGGGAAGTCGTTTCAAAGGTCAGGAACATAATCCTTGTCATACCGGCGGCTTTCGTGGCTCGCAGCCTCGGTTCATTGACTTCGCAAGACTTGAAAGATAAACGCATAATCTGTGCAACCAAGGGAATAATTCCCGAAACCAATCAGATTGTTGCCGATTACATAAATGATGTTTTTGCAATCGATTTGAACAATCAAGCCGTTGTGAGCGGTCCTTCGCATGCAGAGGAAATCGCACAAGAGAGATTGACCTATCTTACGGTTGGTTCTCATAATGAAGAGTTCGCTTGCGAAATTGCAAAGGCGTTGGAATGTCGCTTTGTCAAGACAATAACATCGTGCGATGTCAGAGGAATAGAATACGGCTCTGTCATGAAGAATATCTACGCCCTTGCAGCAGGCATTGCCCACGGAGTAGGGTACGGAGATAACTTTATAGCGGTTTTGATTGCCAATGCAGCACAGGAGATGGAGACATTTCTCGATGCCGTTGCTCCGCAGAAAAGAAATATCAACTGTTTTGTCTATTTGGGGGATCTGTTGGTAACGGCTTATTCGCAACATAGTCGCAACAGAACGTTCGGACAGATGATAGGACAAGGCTATTCCGTCAAGTCCGCACAGTTGGAAATGGCTATGGTTGCGGAAGGATATTATGCAGCGAACTGCATACACAAGGCAAACGAGACAATAAAGGTTTGTCTGCCTATTGCGGAAGCTGTATATAACATATTGTATAAAGGAATGTCCGCCGCAGCGGAATTGAAAAAGCTGAGCGATAATTTCAAATAAGACATTCGTAACATTTTCCGGGAAGAGCCGCTATGCAACCTTTCAATTCGAGGTTCATGAGGCAGATACTTACGGACGCAAAATCGAGTCGGCATTGTGTGAGCAAATCATCGATGCCGGCTTTCTTTGTTTGACGAATGAAATCGTAGATTATTTTTTCCTGTTCCGTCATTTCCGGCAGTTTCTTTTCGATTCGTTCGGGTGCTTTTTCCGTTTGAACGACCTTTTGCGGCTTTGTAAAATCTGTTTTCGGAGAATTCGTCCAATTCATTACCGAACCGATGGCGGTAATATCCGATAATAAACCTGCAACATTGGAGGCTATGAGATTATTGCAGCCTTCCGAATAAGCGTCTCCTATCCTGCCCGGGACAGCCAGCACTTCCCTGTCGAATTCTCTTGCATATCTCGGCGTTATCATTGAACCTGATTTTATGCCTCCCTCGACGACTATGCACAAATCGCTCAATGCAGCGATGATTCTGTTCCTTTGCGGAAAATTGTAGGCGTTTGCCGGTGTCAGAGAGAAGAACTCGCTTACCAGTCCGCCATGTGCCAACATGGATTGAGCCAGATTGTAATTTTGAACGGGATATACTTTGTCCAAACCGTGCCCGAATACTCCGAATGTGGACATTCCCTCATTCAAAGCACAGATATGGGCAGCCGAATCTATGCCGTAGGCAAGTCCGCTTATGATACAGGCGTTGTAAGCTTTCAATTCGTGAACTATGCTTGCGGTTACCCACTTTCCATAGTCGCTTGCGTGCCTTGAACCGATAATCGATACCGTTCTTGGGGTATCCAAGTTTCCGTTTCCTTTGACGAACAGACATGTGGGAGGCGAATCTATCTCTTTGAGCCTGTAAGGATAGTCTTCGTCCTTTATGAAGTAGCAACGAATGTTGTTTTTATCCATGAATTCAAGCTCTTCATTGCAACGAGGAAACATTTTGCGGCTTATGATGTCCTCTATCGTTTTCTCTTTGCCCCTGAACAACTGTTGCAAATTTGCAGGCGTTTCCTCGAACAAAGCCTGTGCCGACGGATAAACGTCCATCAACTTTTTTGCTATGGCGGGACCTATTCCTCTGACTTTGCAGAGAGCAAGCGAATAAACATCTGTCATCTTCTTAATGGTTTTTCATGTAGTTTTCCAACTTGAATACGTAAGCTCCTTTCGATTTCACATCGGCAGGGTGTATTGTCGATGTATCGATTGTAAGCCTCTTCGTTTCCTTATCGTATTTCCAATCGAGGTATATGGAAACGGTCGATAGGAAACATACTTTCATATCTTCCTTCGGAGCTTTTTCCAAGGTGAAACTTAATTGTTTGGAAACAGGTTCGAGAGCTATCGCATACAGGTGGTCATCATTAACTGTAAAACAAACATAGCTTTGCTTCCAATCCGTTTCCCCCGTCCACTTTCTGCCGGGGATAGAGACAGCCTGCTTTTCGAATGAAGGACTCTCCCAGAATAATCTTATAGAAGCCTCTTCCGTCTTTTCCGAATAGACGAGTTCCAAGAAGTATTTCTTGTTCTTTTTCAATTTCACCTCTGCTTGCACGGATTCTTTCTCTGCTGCGAGACGGAAAACAACCACTCCGCTTTCGTCTTTTATTTGCAGACCCGCATTATCGTCGGCTTGCAGATAAAATTTGTACTTTTCCGTCTTCTCCGGCATCATTTCGTTATGCCAGTGTATTGTAAAGTTGTCGGCAGGTATGCCTTTGTCCGGTGCATTCCTCACCCAATCGAAATCTATCTTTTCATCGGAACGCAAAGCCATCGCATCATACGTCTCGTTCGGTTTTTCAAAAGCGGTGCAACCGTAAATGGCTTCTCCGTTCAGCTGCAACCATTCTCCCAAATCGCACAAACGTTCCTGTTGAAGCAAAGGAATGCTTCCGTCGGCGGCAGGAGCAACATTTATCGTCAGTCCTCCACCTGCTGCAACCAAGCGAACGAAGTGTCGGATCAGTTCTTCGCTTGTCATATAGCTCGCCAAATCGGCATTTCTGTTCAGTCCGAAAGAGCGGCTCAGCCCTCTGCATTCCGCCCAAGGGCGATCGGTTTCTTTTATTGCTTCGCTATACTCGGGCGTGAGATAACCATAATCAAAACCTTTGCCCCAACGATTATTCACGATGGCATCTTCGCCGACTTTGTCATAGTAATAGCTTACTAATTCTTCGCTTCCGAATGTTTTATGGTCGAAATCCCAATCCCCATCGGAGAAAATAACATCGGGCATGAATTTGTCCACCATTTCCTTGAACTGAGGGTGCAGATGCTTTGCCACATATTCGTCTATGCTTTTGGTCGTATCCACCGTCCATCTGTACAAAGGATTCGTCCACTCGGTCAAGGAGTAATACATGCCCATTCTCAAACCTTTCTTTCTGACCTCTCGGCTCAACTCCATGCAGAAATCCCTTGCAGGAGCGGTCGTTGCCGATGACCAACCCTGTGCATAACGACTGTTGTACATGCAATACCCGTCATGGTGTTTTGAAGTGAAGATAACGTATCTTGCACCCGATTTGCGGAACAGTTCTGCCCATTGTTCGGCATCGAACAACTCCGCCTTGAACAAGTCTTTGTAGTCTTCGTAACGGAAGTCCTTGCCGAATACATCTTTCTGAAAATTTATGCGAAGGCTGTCTCCCGAAATCAAACCTTTGTAAAACCATTCCGCATATTGCTCTTTACCGCTATATGCCGGCACGCTGTACAATCCGAAGTGTACGAAAATTCCCAGCTTCGCATCGGAGAACCATTGAGGATAAGGTCTGTTTTTCAAATCCTCGATTGTGTTTATCTGTGCCTGCGAATAAAGACTTGCGAACAAACACAGGATAATTGCGATATGCTTTCTCATCATTGTCTCTTATTAGATGATTGCCCGAATGCTTCATATCGGAACAACCGTTTTTCGATTTGTAAAGGTAAAACTTTTTTGCGGATCGAGCAAAAAGCCATCGATAACTCGCCTTAGCGTCTCCGGCGGAAAGGAAAGACGAGGTGGGAAAATACACCGTTATTGCGACTTCGCAAAATAAAGTATCGAATTTTCAGTTACCTTGAATATAAGGTTTATACGGCGATTGCAAATGACGACAACGGCATTACGAAAAACAAAAGCATTATGCGGAATATTTCTGCTGCTCTTCGTCGTCTGTTGCTCAAAAGACAAATCGAAGGAACAGTACGGCGTTTCCATCTCTGCCCCAAGCATTGCCGGTACTCCTGCCGAAGTGTTCTCGCAAGAACATATAGCTTTGTTTCGAATGGCAAACGGATTGAACTTTGAGCTGATACGCAGCATGGTTCAGCCTGTCGATACATCGGGAAATCAAGCCTGCTCTGTTCTTTACCTGCTGAAAGAATTAAGTCTTGCCGGTACAGATGAAGAATACCTCAAAGCCTTGGAGCAATACTGTGCTTTCTCCGACACAACGCAGGAAAGCCTCAAAAGGAACTTCCTTTCGTTGGAGCAGACAATGCACGCAATAGACTCGACTTTGGTTTTCTTCTCCCGAACCGATACTTCCGAAACAGGAAAGTTCAAGTGCGAAACCGATATCCTTTTGCCACTCATATACGAAGATGCCTTAAATTCCATGCCCGCATTTTTCTCGGACTGCAATCTGAAAAAGACAAAACGCAATTTCTTCCGACTGTCCGGAAACTTCAATACACTCGAAACGGAGGAAGAGACAATGGCAGACATACCTGTCGGCAACGGCAATTACAGTCTTCTGTTGATAATGCCGGCTGAAAAGCAAATAAGCGATTACCTCAGAGACCTTACCGAACAGAGATACAAGAATCTTATCGATGGAATGGAAGTTCGGAAAACAAGTCTCATGTTCCCATCATTCGAAGACTTTGAGACGGAAACGGAAATGCAACTCCCCGATATAATCACGGATACTGTAATCCGGCAACATACCGCAATACGACTCAGTACGAAAATACACCTTCAAAAGCCTACCGAAGCAATTCTTCAAAGCATGAAAAAATCCATGGAAGACAAAATCATAGATGCCAAGAATGAAGAAAACATCTGCTTCAACAAACCATTCCTTTTCTTTCTCAAAGGCACCAACTCCGGAGCAATCATTCTGCAAGGTATTTACCGCAAGTAGAAAGCAAGCAAACCCGCATTTCTTGCCCGTTTATAACCCACCCCTTTGCGAAGCACAAAAATAAATCGCCGTTTCAGCAAATTCTTTCGGCGTTTTATTTTCGCCGAACGGCGTTTCGTTCAAATGAATCGGCGTTTGAGTAAAGTGTAGCAAAGAAACGGTTTTTCAAGGGCTTGAAATAAGGAATGAAAGGCATGAAAGGATGAAATTTTCTTTCCCGATGGAAAAACATTTCGTCGAAAAATGCGTTAGTATGCTTGCTATTGTTTGCAAATGTGGTATATTTGCAAATTGTATAGTTGAGTACATCAAATAGTTTCTTACAAAAAAACAATCAAAAATGAAGAAAACATTATTAGCGTTGGCATTGTTGCTGGGTACCGGTGGGGCTTTTGCACAGATAGGTATCAAAGCGGATGCTATTCAAAAGACGCAGAAGACAACTCTTGACAAAACAGCTGTTTTACAGGAGTTAAAGTATCAAAAGCAACAAAATAATTTGAACGGCCGCAAGGACGGAGAAACAAAACATCTTTTGTGCGACTTTTCAGATGCGTCCGGTTACGACTTTGTTTTCGGTCCTCTTGATGGAACGAACTACGGTTGGTACAGAGCAGACATGACAGGTCTCGGTTCTCATGGAACACAAGCATCTGCTTTCTTCGATATAAACATAGCGAGAGATGGTGGTTATTGGTTCTGGAACAGAACATCGAGATATGATATTTCTCCTTCTGCCGAGAACGGATTTGCATTCTTGAGTTGGTTGGATATTGAACAAGCCGGCTTGAACACAAGCAACAATGAAGCCATAATCAAGTTTAATCAACCGATAGAAAGCTATGGTATGAGAGGAGTTGATATCTGGTTGAACCAAGTGGGTTACCGTTTCAACAGAGAGCGTTACTACATCGATTGGAGTAATGACGCAAACTTCTCTACTTACGACTCGATAGAGTTCAACATCAGAGGACTTGAGGTGGACGGCAATTCTTTGATAATTGGTACCAAGAGAGTTACCCTTCCTCGTGGTACATATAATGCAAACTCTGTTGCAGAAAACGAAGGTCAACAGACTTACGTCAGAATACGTGCATACTCTCCTGCAAATGCAGACCAACCACAAGGTTATGCTTGGTTGGTTGATGACATTTACTACTCGGAAGTGCCTGAGGATAGAATCGATATTATAAGTTCCATCTACTACAGAGAGGCTTATCACTTGATTCCTGTCGGCGTGATGACCGATACCATCGTTCACGTAACATCTGCCGAGAATACGGGAGGAACAATATACAATGATATCGTTTCCAAGAACGTAATCAATACCGTAACTTTCGATGAAAACGATAACGCAACATATACTTACTATGGAGTGAACGCTTCCACAGGAGATACATTGGCTAATGAAATGACAAGAATCATAGAAACCGATGCAGCAGGAGTACCTACCGATACGACGGAACAACGTTATGTGGATATTTACGCTTTCAGCAACATCTTGCCTTATCAACAAGAGGGTCGTTATTCGATATCTACCATTTTGACAAATGGCGAAGAGACTGTCAAGGAATTGGGAGATACCATATACTTCAACGTTGTGGGACAAATGACAAACAATGAAGGACATTACAGATGGGCTAAGGATAGAAATGCAATAGCAAAACCTCCTACATCAGGATCTACTGAATATTCAGGTGGTACATTTACTTACGGTTTCGTGAGAGAAAACGGATATAATTACATAACAAACCAAGCTGCAACCGGTCTTGCCGGATATGAAGTTTGTTTGCCTTACGGTACAAACAACGAGAATACTTCTGTCAAGTACATTACGGGTATAGAAGTCGTTCCTGCTGTCGACTCTTGTCGTGCAGGTGCAAAGATACAAGGAAAGTTGAGAATGTTTAATACTCGTGATACACAGGTTACCTACGATAATATGATAATCGATGTTGAAGACGAATGGGGTGTACCTGTTCAATCTCCTGTTTACACTGTACAAGATGCCGACCTTAACAAAGGTAACGAAGTATGGCAAATGGAGGAAGACGGTTGGGGTTTGGCTTATTCCAATAATTTCAGCACCATTTACCTTGAGTTCCCTAACAGCGTAAGATTGGAGCCGGGCGAAATCTACTATGCTTGCTACCGTATGGCAGCGACAGGTAAGTTCGCAGTGGCTACCGACAGATACTTAAGAAGTTTCGGCCCCGGTGGCGGATACATATATTCTTCCATGTTGATATTCCAATCAACTATCCCTTCTAATTATGCTTGGGGCGGAAATTTATATCAACCTTCATCGACGGATTACTCTACTCCTATGATTCGTATGATACTCGGCGATGTTGCTTCTTTGCCTGAAGAAATCAGCTCAAGCTCTTCGTTGAATGCTTATCCTAACCCTGCAAACGGTGAGACTACTATTTCTTACTCTTTGAACAAATCAGGTAATGTAAATATAGTAATCACCGATATGATGGGCAGAACGGTTAAGATGATGAATCAAGGAAACCAAGTTGCAGGTACATCTTACAATGTAAACCTAAGCACTTCCGACTTGGCTAACGGAACATATTTCTACACCTTGTCCGTAAACGGAGAAAAACAAACAAAGAAATTGGTTGTAAACAAGTAAGAAATTGTTCTATATAGAACTTCGGAGGACGGGCAGAGGCTCGTCCTCTTTCTTTTTATATATGCCTCTTTGGCTGAAAGGAAATTTTCTCGTAACTTTGCCGCTTTGTTTTCCGGCGATTCGAGATGTATTGTGTAAGACAGAGTTTTCGAATACGTCTTATTCATGAATAGAACGGATACTTAAAGCAATAAGATTTGCGTTGTAGCGTAGTGAAAAACAAAAACAGAAACATATAATGAGAAAAGGGTTACTAAAAACGGTCATGCTTCTGATGTGCCTGATGATAGGCATGGGAGCTTTTGCCATTCCGGCAAACAGACAAGCGATTACCATCAAACAGCCCAATGGTAAGATGCTTACATTCATTCTCGGAGGAGATGAAAATGTGCATTGGGCTAAAACAACAGACCAATATATGTTGGTAAGGAACGATGAGGGCTTCTTTACATACGGTATATTGAACGAGAAAGGCGATTTGGTCGCTTCGAAATACTTGGCGGTCAATCCGAATGAGAGAACGGCTGAAGAAAGAGCTTTTTTGAGTACTTTGCCTGTCAATCTGTTCTATTCCGGCAATCAGGTCGCAGAAATGAAAGCAAGTTCTCCAAAGGGAAGAATAAGCGATGATACCAAGTATCCGTCTCACGGTACTGTCAAACTATTGGTTATACTTGTCGGATTCAGCGATTTGCCTTTTACCTACACCAATGAGGATTTCGTGAACCTTGTAAGCCAAGATAATTACAATGGAACAGGTTCCGTGAAGGATTATTACAGGGATAACTCCAACGGAGAGTTCATCATGGATATCGATGTCGCAGGACCATATACTCTTCCTAACAATATGCGTTACTATGGTCAAAATTCATCTTACGGACATGATGCAAATATGGCGCGTTTCGTGCAACACGCATTGAATGCTGCCGACCCTGATGTGAACTATGCGGATTATGATAATGATGGGAATGGAAGAGTCGATGCGGTACATATAATATTTGCGGGAACTCCTGAATCTTCAACAGGTAATTCCGATGAAATTTGGCCGCACAGAAGCGATGTGGACAGAAATATTGTAAAGGACGGTGTTCGTTTCGGACCTTATTCATGTTCTGCCGAAAAGAGAAACTCCGTTCAAATGGACGGTATAGGAACCATCTGTCATGAGTTCGGACACGTCTTGGGATTTCCTGATTACTATGATACCGACTATTCCGGTAGCGGTGGAGAGGCTGTTACTCCGGGAACATGGGATTTGATGGCAAGCGGTTCTTACATGAACAACAGTGCAAGTCCTGTCGGATTGTCTTCCGTGGAAAGGTGGATTGCGGATTGGTTCACGTTTGATACCTTGACTTCCACGGCAGAGAACATATACCTTCCTGCATTGAACAGTTTAGACACTACAGTAGCATATATGATACCTCTGAGCTCGAATGAGTATTTTGTTGTCGAGAACAGACAACAGACACGTTGGGATACATATTTGCCGGGTGAAGGAATGTTGATTTTCCATTGCGATCAAAGTAAATTGAACAGATGGTTGCAGAACGGAAGTAATACAATCAATACCGCACCTAACGACAGAGGATATTTCTTGCGTCCGGCTTCGGGCAGAGATGCCGATGTGGAATCGACCCGTTGCCCTTATCCGGGAGCAACCGGCAATGCCAATTTCACGGACAACACAAATCCTGCCTCTACCTTGAAAGACGGTACTTTAACCAATAAGCCTATAACGAACATTCATTACGAGAATGACTCGTTGATAAGATTTAATTTCATGTCGAGCCTTCCTGCCGTCAGGACAGACGGTGTTACCTCTTCGACAATAACTTCCACCACGGCTGTTGCATGGGGTAGCGTGGTATATGAAGCAGAAGAAGTTGAACATGCAATAACCGAAAGGGGTATCGTTTGGAGTACAAGTGCAGAGGACTTGGACAATATAGTGGTAAGCAACATACACTATGTGCCATCGGATTCGACAGGCGATGTTTTCTCTGCAATGCTTACCGCCCTTGTTCCGAATTCTACAATATACTATAAGGCTTACGCAAGCAATGCGGACGGAACAGGCTATGGTGTACGTTCCCAATTCACAACCCTGAGCGGCTTGGGTACTATCATAACAAGAGCAGCAAGTAACATAAGCAATGGAGCCGCAACGGTCGAAGCCAATCTGATAAATATGGGAGATGGCACTTTCGTGGCAAAAGGATTTGCTTTCACGACTGACGGCGACGAAAACCCTACTATTGATGGAAGTATGGTATATACTTCGACCGACGGAACGTTGGGAACGTTTACCTGTACGATAGATACTTTGTCGGAAGGAGTAACCTATTATTACAGGGCATACATCACCACCAATCTCGGTACGAATTACGGTACTAAGAGAAACTTTACCACTACTTATCCAGCAATAGAGAACAACGTTATTTCTGCAGACCAATCTTTCTGTGCAGGAGCAACACCGGAACTCTTGGTAGGCTCGGAACCGACAGGCGGAAGAGGTAATTTCACTTACCAATGGCAAGAAAAGAAACGTACAGGCAACTGGTCGAATGCCACACAGGTTTCCGACCAAAGGGACTATCAGCCGGAAAGTCTTGAAGACAGTACCTTCTATCGTCGAATAGTGTTCTCCAACGGAACGATAAAGGATACAAGCAACACTGTTTTGATGAATGTATTGATTTCAAGAGGAGGTCGTATAAACAAATCAGTTGAAGATACCATAACTTTGAATTCGAGTACAGGTACTTTGAGAGTTGTTTCTTACAGAGGCGATATAGTGGATTGGGAAAGACAAATAAACGAATCCGCATGGGAAAGCCTGAACAACACCAACGTTACTTTCAGTGAAACGCCTGACAGCGTTGCAATGTACTCTTACAGAGTGAAAGTGCAGATTTCGACCTGCCCTGAGGCGTATTCGGAGGTTCAAAGCATATATGTAAAGGAAAATCCTTCTTCTTTGAAAGATGTGGAAAACGATTTCGAGTTCACCGTTTCTCCAAATCCGGCTTCGTCTTACATAACAATACAATCGCCTGACAAGAGAGCGGAGAACGTATGTATAACAAACCTTTTGGGACAGGAGGTTTACAATGAATCGAATTGCGATTTGTCGAACAAGAGAATAGAGCTTGGCAATCTTGAAAACGGAACATACGTGATAAGTATCACTTGCAACGGTAGAAAATCAGTAAAACAAATAGTGGTAAACAAATAAAAAGATACAGATATGAATAAAGTAATCAACACACCGAAGGCTCCTAAGGCAATAGGCCCTTACAGTCAGGCTATATTGGCAGGTAACGGCATGCTTTTCATCTCGGGACAAATTCCCGTAAACCCTGAAACAGGCAAAGTGCCTGAAACCATAAAGGAACAAACGGAACAAGTCTTCAAAAACATAGAAGCAATTCTCACAGAAGCAGGATACAGTTTCAAAGATGTCGTTAAAACGACTTGTCTTTTGAACTCCATGGATGATTTCGCTGCAATGAACGAAGTATATGCAAAATACTACAACGAGATGTTGCCTGCAAGAGCGGCATACGCAGTTGAAAAACTTCCTATGGGAGTATTGGTCGAAATAGAGACGATAGCATACAAAGGATAGTCCGTAAGGATAAATTCTTAGTAACAAGCAAACGGATTGCAAACTCGAAAAGAGGGTTTGCAATCCGTTTTTGTTTTTCAGAACTGTTCATATAGGCTACATATAGATTAGAGGGTAGGAAGCTATAAGGAGGAGGTAGTAATAGAACTTTTCAGCCGATGCGGGGGGTATAACTTAATAAAAATGGAGGGAGAATGTAGCTTAGGAAAAGGAAAAGTACGTATCTTTGCCAAAGAGATAATAAAGAGGAAGAGGATTAGATGGAGGTAAAGATGAAAAAAAGAGTGAAGATATGCTAAGGAAAGTATACGGGAGTGCGATAAACGGGATAGAATCTACGATAGTAACGATAGAAGTCACGGTTGAGAAAGGGATCAACTTTTTGATAGTCGGGTTACCCGACAGTTCGGTAAAGGAGAGTCAGCAAAGAATCTCGACAGCGTTGAATCACTACGGGTACAAGATACCCGGGAAGCGAATAGTCATCAACATGGCTCCCGCCGATTTACGGAAAGAAGGAGCAGCCTATGACCTACCCTTAGCCATCGGCATCTTATCCGCCTCCGAGCAAATCACCGCAGAACACATAGAAGAATACATCATCATGGGCGAACTCTCCCTAGACGGCAACCTTCGGAAAATCAGAGGAGTCCTACCGATAGCCATAGAAGCCCAACGCCAAGGCTATAAGAAAATAATTCTACCG
>UQXW01000011.1 GCA_900545215.1 uncultured Bacteroidota bacterium | reverse complement strand
GCTATATCGTAAAAATACATACTCCGAAAGGCACTGCCGATAAGAAACTCATCATTCCATAGGGAACGAGTTGTTTTCAATGGGTATGTAAAAGCAAAGAACAGAACAGGATTTCTGCTTGAAATCTTGTTCTGTTATCATTTTGAGATTTTCCTCGGAGGGGAGTATCCGAAAAGTTATACTTTTTGGGTGGAAAAGTCATATTTTTTACACTGAAAAGTATGACTTTTTCGAGTGTAAGTACCGAGACTTTCAAATTCAGCGGTACTTTTGCTCTTATGCAGCATGATTTTTACAAGCCTCAATCGATGGCAGGTATTTGAAATCCTTATCTTTTTGCATCGCCTCGGTCAATCACCACTTGGCAACCGATGGAAGCTGCTTGGGCTTTGAGGATAGATAATCCTTCGGCGGCTTCGGCATTGATGTATGCTTTGTTGTCGTATATTTTATAGAGTTCTCTTACGTCCAAGGGTGAGAGGTTGGGCATGACGACATTGGCTCCGCATTGCAATCCCATGATTCTGCCATCGGGGTCTATGCTTCCGAGTGCCGTGGTTGAGGGTAGGAGGGCTTTGGAAAACATAAGTCTCAGAATCGAAAGCATTCGCAAAGTCAAATGCAGTTCTCCTTGTTTTTTGTTGGCAAAGGGGGTTTGGTGATGGGGGATAAAAGGTCCTATGCCTATCATGTCGGGTTGCAGTTCTTGTAAGAAACGGAGGTCGGCAATCAGGTGCAGGGGTGTTTGGTAAGGACTGCCTACCATGAAACCGGAACCGACTTGATAACCGAGTGCTTTGAGGTCTTGCAAACAGCGTAGTCGGTTCTCGAAACTCATTGTTTCGGGGTGCAACTGTTTGTAATGCTCCTTGGTTGCCGTTTCGTGCCTTAGCAGATAGCGGTCTGCTCCTGCTTCTCGATATGCTTTGTAGCTTTCGTAAGATTTTTCTCCTATCGAAAGGGTTACTGCACAGTCCGGGAATAATTCTTTAATGCCGCTGACCATATCGCAGATGTCTTTGTCGGAGTATGCTGTATCTTCGCCTCCTTGTAGAACGAAGGTTCTGAATCCGAGTTCGTAGCCGTTTACTGCACAGCCGAGAACTTGTTCTTTGGTCAGGCGGTAACGGCTGATGTTTTTGTTGGCTGCACGGATGCCGCAATAGAGACAGTTGTTTTTGCAATAATTGCTCAATTCTATCAAGCCTCGTATAAATATCTTGTCTTGATAGATTTCTCTTTTGCGACTGTCGGCTTTTGAGAAGAGGTATTGTTCGTCTTCGCTATTGTCCGGCATTGTTATTAACTGCAAAAGGGCAGCATCGTCGAGATGTTGCCCTTCGTAGAGTTGATTGATAAGGTTTTTCATGTCGTCTTATTTATCTATTCTCATCTTATAGAATGAACGCCATACGAAGTAGCATGCTATAAGGAAGAATACTATGCCTATATAAGGTGCTGCATTGCGGAATGCTTCGCTTATCGCTATTTCCATTGCCAAAAGTCCGAATAGTGTGGTGAATTTGATGATGGGGTTGAGTGCTACGGACGATGTGTCTTTGAACGGGTCGCCTACGGTGTCGCCTACAACGGACGCATCGTGCAAGGGGGTTCCTTTGGCTTTCAAATCTACTTCCACGATTTTCTTTGCGTTATCCCAACTGCCTCCTGCATTTGCCATAAAGACTGCTTGGAAGAGTCCGAACAAGGCGATGGATACGAGGTAGCTGACAAATAAGGATACTGCTTCTTCTCCGCCTATGGAGGATGGGGAGGAAAGGCAGGCTATGCCGAGTGCAAAGAAGAATATCGCAACAAAGATGTTGAACATTCCTTTCTGTGCATATTGTGTACAGATGCGAACCACTTCGACGGAACTTTTTTCATCGGCTTTCTTCGGTGCATTTGTATCGAGTTTGATATTGCGTTTTATGTATTCGACTGCTTTGTATGCTCCGGTGGTAACGGCTTGGGTCGATGCTCCGGTGAACCAATAAATGACAGCTCCGCCGAGAATGAAACCTAAGATGGTATAAGGGTTGAGCAGGTTAAGTAAACTTGTCGGCTCGACTCCGAGGGTCTTTTCAATCATCAGAATGAGTGAGAAAATCATTGTGGTTGCTCCTACGACGGCTGTGCCTATCAATACGGGTTTTGCTGTTGCTTTGAATGTGTTTCCTGCTCCGTCGTTGGCTTCAAGGTAGTATTTCGACTTTTCCCAATCGGGTTTGAAGTGGAAGTCTTTTTCGATTTGTGCGTCTATGTCTTTTTCTTCTTCAATCAAAGAGAGTTCGTAAACGGATTGTGCATTGTCTGTTACCGGTCCGTAGCTGTCAACGGCTATGGTAACGGGTCCCATGCCGAGCATTCCGAATGCTACAAGTCCGAATGCGAAGATTGATGGATACAGCATGTTCAAACTTTCCAATTCAGGGGAGAACATGTATCCTATAAACATCAATATCACGAAAACCAAGCCTGTCCAGAAGCCTGAGAAGTTTCCTGCTACGAAGCCTGACAATATATTAAGCGATGCTCCGCCTTGTTCCGATGCTTTGACGACTTCTTTTACGTGCGAGGATTTCGGTGAGGTGAATATCTTGGTTATCTCAGGTATTATTGCTGCTCCCAATGTGCCGCAAGAGATAATGGTTGCCAATATCCACCAAAGGTCTGTGTTCCCATTAAGGTTTCCGATAAGGAAGTAGGAAGCAACGAACGTTCCTATTATGGATAGAATCGATGTTATCCATACCAAATTGGTAAGAGGTGCTTCAAAGTCCAATTCGTCTTTTTTGCCGTAGAGGGCTTTGCTTACACCATTATTTATATAGTAAGATATTACAGATGTGATGATGCCGAGTATTCTCATGGTGAATATCCATACAAGGAGTTGTCGTTGTATGTCATGGTCGCCGATTGCCAACAATATGAAAGAGACAAGTGCTACTCCTGTTACTCCGTATGTTTCAAATCCATCGGCAGTGGGTCCTACGCTGTCTCCGGCATTATCTCCTGTGCAGTCGGCTATCACTCCGGGATTTCTCGGGTCGTCTTCTCCGATCTTGAATACGACTTTCATAAGGTCGGAGCCTATGTCGGCAATCTTTGTGAAGATTCCGCCGGCTATTCTCAATGCAGAGGCTCCCAAACTTTCGCCTATTGCAAAACCGATGAAACATGCTCCTGCAAGTTCCGCCGGCATAAGCAATAGTATGACCAACATCAAGATAAGTTCTACGCAAATTAAAACCACGCCTATGCTCATGCCTGCACTTAGTGGGATGTTGAGTAATTTCAGAGGGTTTCTCCTTAGAGAGGCAAATGCCATTCTGGAATTGGCAAGGGTGTTCATTCGTATGCCGTATGCGGCAACGGAATACGAACCGAGCATTCCGATTATCGTCCATGTCAAGATAAGAAGTACGGCTCCGATGCCGAAACTGCTGCCGTCTTCACCTTTTGCAAGGAAGCCGAAGTAGGCAGCTACTGCAATACCTATGAACACGAAAAGTTTTGCAAGAAATTTGCCTTGTTGCTTCAAATATGTCGAACAAGTACGATAAATTACTTGTGCAACGTCCAACATGTTTTTGTGTGCCGGCAACTTTCTTACTTTCAAGAATTGGTATATTCCAAAGAGGATACCCAATAAGGCAATAAAAAATCCCCAATGTAATACTCCGAACTCATGTATTTCTTTGGGGATTTTCAAATCAGCTTCGCTTGCCTGCGTAAGTACAGGCACTATCAGGGACAGCTGTAACAGATAAAGTTTCTTCATAATATGTATGAATATTGTTATTTGAGATTTCTACCTTGATTCAAGTGGCAAAGTTACAAAGAAATTCCAACTTGTCAAGGTTAATGCAAAAATATGTAGCTGAGCTTAAACATTTGAAGCCTTTTTTTCGTTCAACAAAGAATGAGAACCTAAACGTGAAATCGTTATGAAGTTACCACTCAGAGTTTATTCGCTACACCCTTCCAAGTGTGAGGGTCTTTTTGATGTCATATTATTGAATGACAGAAGTAATTTTGCCATCTGTATATCGATTGGAGAATACGAGGCGAAAATGATGGCTCCGATATTAGATGGTGAGAAGTTGCCAAGACCTCTTGTGTATGATGTTTTTGCTGATGTGGCTTATTATTTTGATGTGGGATTGGAATTTGTTGTGATAACTTCATTTGAAGATGGGGTTTATGGTGCTGAGATGGTTTGTTCTTCCCGAACCGAAAGCAAAGTATTTGCTATACGCCCCTCCGATGCAATCAATATGGCTTTGAGGGCAAGATGCCCTATTTATGCAACAGAAGAATTGATGAATGATGTCGGTTTCGAGTTTCCTGCTTTGCCAAGTTTACAAACAGAAATATGTGCAGAGAAAATGATGGGACGGATTCCTTCTTTGGATTTAGCCATGTTGGAAGAATTGCTGAATGATGCTGTTGAAAAAGAAGATTATGAATTGGCAGTGTTACTGAGAGATAGAATAAATGAAATGAAGAACGAGGGATTTTGACTTCCCTCGTTCCTTTGTTTCAGAGTTTTTGAAACTCTTCTTTGCCCACACCGCATAACGGACATGTCCAATCGTCCGGCAAATCTTCAAACTTTGTACCGGGCGCAATTCCGTTTTCAGGGTCTCCGACAGCAGGGTTGTATATGTAACCGCAAGCTGTGCATTCATACGTTTCGTTTTTCATGACTTCTATATTTTTTTGATTGTTGTTTTCTATTGTTATCAACGATAAGAAGTGGAAAAAGTTTGATAGATGGCGATTTTTTCTTTGGTTCTCTTGTTATTACAGAAAAAAGTTGTACCTTTGCAACCGGAAATTAGGCGTTTCTGTATAGGCATCGAAATGGCCGGAATTGTTCCGGTTCTTTGTTTTATAAGGGTTGCGTGCCTTTGAAATCTTACTTTCTAAGTCATTTGGCTGTGGCTTTGAAGGCGTCTTTTCCGAGTAATTTGACCGAAATAGGCTATATGCGGTTGCTTTATGCTAGTATTGGTAGTTTATTAGGTGTTTGTAGTTCTTCTTTGCAGCCCGATTTCATCGATGTTTGTAAGGAGAGTAAAATGATTAAATAGAAGATAAATTTGATATGCCAACAATTCAACAGTTAGTTCGTAAAGGACGTACGAAATTGGAGTACAAGAGTAAGTCTCCTGCTTTGGATGCCTGCCCTCAACGTAGAGGTGTATGTACAAGGGTGTATACTACTACTCCGAAGAAACCGAATTCTGCAATGAGAAAGGTTGCGAGGGTTAAATTGACAAATGGTAAGGAAGTTAATGCTTACATACCGGGAGAAGGTCATAATTTGCAAGAACACTCTATAGTAATGATTAGAGGAGGTCGTGTTAAGGACTTGCCGGGTGTAAGATATCACATTATACGTGGTGCATTGGATACTGCAGGAGTTGATGGAAGAAAACAAAGGCGTTCCAAATATGGTGCAAAGAAACCGAAAGAGGGAGCAAAGAAGTAGTTTTAATTGGTAAAAGATTGAAGTAATGAGAAAAGCAAGACCAAGGAAGAGAATTATACTTCCGGATCCTAAGTTCAATGATGTTTTGGTGACTAAATTCGTCAACAATATCATGCTTGAAGGAAAGAAGACGATCGCTTATAGCATTTTCTATGACGCTATAGATATAGTTACGGAACGTTCCAATGAGAATGGATTGGATGTTTGGAAAAAAGCTTTGGCCAATGTTACGCCTGCTGTTGAGGTTAGAAGCCGCAGAATAGGTGGTGCTACATTCCAAATTCCATCTGAAATACGTCCTGAAAGAAAGCAATCCATGGGAATGAAGAACCTTATAGGATTTGCCCGTAAGCGTAATGAAAAAACAATGGCTATACGTTTGGCTTCTGAGATTTTGGCAGCATACAAAGAAGAAGGAGCAGCGTTCAAGAAAAAAGAAGATATTCACAGAATGGCAGAAGCAAACAAGGCTTTCTCGCATTTTAGATTCTAATAGAAGATGTCAGATCTACATTTTACAAGAAACATAGGTATTATGGCTCACATAGACGCCGGTAAGACGACAACTACCGAGCGTATTCTGTATTATACAGGAAAGAACCATAAAATAGGAGAAACTCATGATGGTGCTGCCACGATGGACTGGATGGCGCAAGAGCAAGAGAGAGGTATAACAATTACATCAGCAGCGACTACGGTTTTCTGGAAGTATAATGACAAACAATATAAGATAAACATTATCGATACTCCGGGTCACGTTGACTTTACTGTTGAAGTCGAGCGTTCTTTGAGAGTTTTGGACGGTGCTGTAGCTTTGTTTTGTGCAGTAGGTGGAGTCGAACCTCAATCTGAAACGGTATGGAGACAAGCAGATAAATATAAAGTACCTCGTATAGGTTTCGTGAATAAAATGGATCGTGCCGGTGCCGATTTCTTCAATGTGATTAAACAGATGAAAGAAAGGCTTGGAACAAATCCGGTGCCATTGACATTGCCTATCGGTCAAGAGGATATGTTCAAGGGTGTTATCGATTTGATTTCCAATAAGGCTTTGATGTATGATGAAGAGTCGAACGGAACCAAAAGCTATGAGGTTCCTATGCCTGAGGATTTGAAAGAGATTGCTGCCGAGTACAGAAAAAAATTGATAGAGGGTGTCGCAGAGGAGGATGATGAATTGTTGATGAGGTATATGGAAGATGAAAATTCCATAACAGAGGAGGAAATGATTTATCAAATCCGTAAAGCAACTTGTGAAATGAGAATTACCCCTGTTTTGTGTGGTTCATCATTCAAAAATAAGGGCGTTCAAAACTTGATAAATGCGATTTGCGAATTTTTGCCGTCTCCTGTTGATATACCTGAGGTCGAGGGTACAGATCCTGTTACAGGTGAAACCATAACAAGAAAGGTCGACCCGAAAGCCCCTTTGGCTGCTTTGGCATTCAAGATTGCTACAGACCCTTATGTAGGTAGAATTTGTTTCTTCCGCGTTTATTCCGGAACACTTGAAGCAGGTTCTTATGTATATAATGTTGCAACGGGAAAGAAAGAACGTATTTCTCGTGTAATGCAAATGCATGCAAATAAACAAAATCCTTTGGAAAAGATAGAAGCTGGAGATATCGGAGCTGCTGTTGGTTTTAAGGATATAAAGACAGGAAATACTCTTTGTGATGAAAATAATCCGATAGTATTGGAGTCTATGACATTCCCTGAGCCTGTTATCTCGATAGCTGTCGAGCCTGCTAAACAAGCCGATATAGATAAGTTCAACAATGCTTTGGTGAAACTATCGGAGGAGGATCCTACTTTGATAATCCAATCTGACGAAGCATCAGGACAGACCATAATGAAGGGTATGGGTGAGTTGCACTTGGATATCATAATGGATCGTATTCGTCGTGAATTCAATGTAGAGTGTAATCAAGGCGCTCCTCAGGTTGCTTATAAGGAAGCTATTACAAGTTCTTGCCAACATAGAGAAGTATTCAAGAAACAATCCGGAGGTAGAGGTAAATTCGCCGATATATTGTTTACTCTTTCACCAGCAGATGAAGGCGTGAAAGGCTTGCAGTTCATCAATGAAGTTAAAGGAGGAAACGTTCCTAAAGAGTTTATTCCTGCTGTTGAAAAAGGATTTAAGGCTGCAATGCAAAATGGAGTTTTGGCAGGTTTTCCGGTTGAGAGTATGAAGGTCGTTTTAACAGATGGTTCGTTCCACCCTGTCGATTCGGATGCTCTTTCGTTTGAGTTGTGTGCTAAGATGGCATTCAAGGAAGCTGCAAAGAAAGCAAAACCTGTTTTATTGGAGCCTATCATGTCTGTGGAGGTGAATACTCCGGACGCTTATTTGGGAGATGTTACAGGCGACTTGAATAGAAGAAGAGCTATATTGGAAAGTATAACTGCAAAAATAGGTATTCAAGCTGTTAAGGCGAAAGTTCCTTTGGCACAGATGTTCGGTTATGTTACATCTTTGAGAACTATTACATCAGGAAGAGCTAATTCCACTATGGAGTTCTCGCATTATGCTGAAGCTCCGAAGGATGTTACCGAAAGTGTTTTGAAAAGTAAGACTGAGTAAAATTAATAATTTATAGTATCGTGAGTCAAAGAATTAGGATTAAATTGAAATCGTACGATCATAATTTGGTCGATAAGTCGGCTGAAAAGATTGTAAAGACCGTAAAATTGACTGGGGCACATGTCAAAGGTCCGATACCTTTGCCAACCAATAAGAAGATATTTACGGTTAACCGTTCTACTTTCGTGAATAAGAAATCGCGTGAGCAGTTCGAATTAAGCTCTTACAAGAGATTGTTGGATATAGACAGCACTTCTGCAAAGACAATTGATGCATTGGTTAAGTTGGAATTGCCGAGCGGTGTTGATGTGGAAATAAAACTCCCGTAAGGTAAGAGATGAATTTATTATATCAGCCAATGTCGAGAGATATGCTGATGAAAATGCAAAAACAAATTATAAATGTCAGGATTAATAGGAAAGAAAATTGGAATGACTAGCATTTATGATGCCTCCGGCAAACAAATGCCGTGCACGGTTATAGAGGCTGGTCCTTGTGTGGTAACACAAGTAAAAACGCCTGAAAAAGATGGATACAGTGCTATTCAATTGGCGTTTGAAGAAATGAAGGAAAAGAATTGCACCAAGCCGATGAAAGGACACTTTGCTAAGGCGAATACAACCCCTAAGAGATATTTGGCTGAGTTTTCTCGTTTTGAAGAAGGCTCAAAGAAGTCTTTCGGAGAGGTTTTGACTTGCGATGTTTTTTCGGAAGGAGAATTTGTTGACGTAGTCGGCATCTCCAAAGGAAAGGGCTTTCAAGGAGTCGTGAAACGTCATGGATTCGGTGGCGTTGGTGATAAGACTCACGGTCAGCACGATAGATTGAGAGCTCCGGGTTCTGTTGGAGCATCTTCTTATCCTTCGAGAGTGTTTAAGGGTTTGAGAATGGCCGGTAGAACCGGTGGTCGTAGAGTGAAAGTGCAGAACTTGCAAATCTTGAAGATTCTTGCCGAAAAGAATTTAGTATTAGTGAAGGGATCTGTTCCAGGTCCGAAGGGTTCTATTTTAAAGCTTGAGAGATGGAGTTAAGAGTTTATAACATAGAGGGTAACGATACCGGTAGAACTGTTATCGTTAGTGATGAATTGTTTGGAACCGAGCCTAATGACCATGTGCTTTGGTTGGCGGTAAAACAATATTTGGCTGATCAAAGACAAGGTACACACAAGTCGAAGGAGCGTTCTGAGGTTTCCGGATCTACAAGAAAGTTGAAAAGACAAAAGGGAACAGGTGGTGCCAGAGCCGGCGATACAAATAGCCCTACAATAAAGGGTGGAGGTCGTGCTTTCGGACCAAGACCAAGAGATTATCGTTTCAAATTGAACAAAAAAGTTAAACGTTTGGCAAGGCTTTCTGCTTTGTCTTACAAGTCAAAAGAAGACAATATCTTGGTTGTTGAGGATTTCAAGTTTGATATGCCTAAAACGAAAAACATGCTCAAAGTTTTGAACTCATTGAAGTTGCAGGACAAAAAATCTTTGTTTGTAATCGATTCGGATGAGAGAAATTTCGTAACTTTGTCGGCTAGAAACTTGAAGAATGTCAAGGTTATGAATGCAGCATCGGTTAATACTTATGAGTTGTTGAATGCCAATAAGTTGGTGATTTCCGAGACTGCCGTTAAGGAGTTGGACAGAATTTGTTCCAATTTGTAGTTATTAATCGTATTTAGGAGTAAAGAAAAATGGATATCATTGTAAGACCTATTGTTACGGAGAAGTTCACAAAGATGGGAGAGAAGTTTCCTAATCGTTGTGGGTTCATTGTTGATAAGAGGGCAAATAAGATAGAAATAAAGAAAGCTGTTGAGAGTTTGTATGGTGTTAGGGTTGAAAGAGTGAACACTATGAATTATAGTGGCAAAAGAAAATCCAGATATACCAAGAAAGGTTTTATACAAGGAAGAACGGCTGCATATAAGAAGGCTATCGTGATGTTAGCCGAAGGTGATAGAATAGATTTTTTCAGCGAAATTTAATAGAGAAATGGCTTTAAAGAAATTGAAACCGACTACACCGGGACAACGTTTCAAAGTAATAAGTGCTTTTGATGAGATAACAACCAACAAACCTGAGAAGTCTTTGGTTTATGGTGTTAGAAAAAGCGGAGGTAGAAATAATCAAGGAAAAATGACCATGAGGTATATAGGTGGTGGTCATAAGAAATTGTATCGTTTCATAGATTTCCGCAGAAATAAGGATGGTATTCCGGCTGTCGTAAAAACAATAGAATATGACCCGAATAGAACGGCTCGTATAGCATTGGTTTGTTACGCAGATGGAGAAAAAAGATACATAGTTGCCCCTCATGGTTTGAAAGTCGGTCAGACAGTAATGTCAGGTATAGGAGTTGCCCCTGAAATCGGTAATGCTTTGTTGCTTAGTGAAATTCCTTTTGGTACTATGATTCATAATATAGAATTGAATCCTGGTCAGGGTGCTAAGTTGGTTAGAAGTGCAGGTTCCTATGCACAACTTATGTCAAGAGACGGAAAGTATGCTATTGTAAAGATGCCTTCGGGTGAAACAAGAATGATTTTGCAAACGTGTAGAGCAACAATCGGAATTGTTTCTAATGTGGAGCATAGTCTTGAAGTTTCAGGAAAAGCAGGTAGATCAAGATGGTTGGGAAGAAGACCTCGTACAAGAGGTGTTGTAATGAACCCGGTTGATCACCCTATGGGAGGTGGTGAAGGTCGTCAATCCGGAGGACACCCTCGTTCAAGAAAGGGTATTCCTGCAAAGGGTTATAAGACAAGAGCCCCTAAGAAACAATCAAGTAAGTATATAGTTGAAAGACGTAAGAAATAATAAAATCGTATACAGATGAGCCGTTCATTGAAAAAAGGACCTTATATCCATTATAAATTAGAGAAAAAGGTTTTGGCTGCACAAGCAAAAAACGATAAGAACACAATAAAAACATGGTCGAGAGCTTCTATGATTTCTCCGGATTTTGTAGGTTTGACCATCGCTGTTCATAACGGAAATAAGCATATCCCGGTTTATATTACCGAGAATATGGTGGGACATAAGTTAGGTGAGTTTGCACCTACGAGAATTTTTAGAGGTCACGCCGGTCAAAAGGATAAAGGTAAGAAATAAAAAACAGTGCAGAAATGGGAAAAAGAAGACGTGAGAGTGCAATAGCACGTAAAGAGGCAAGAAAGACTCAGTATATCGCTAAGTTGATGGATAACCCTACTTCTCCAAGAAAGACTCGTTTAATGGCAGATGCTATCAGAGGAGTTGAAATAGAGAAGGCACTTGGTATATTGCAGTTCAGTCATAGAGAATCAGCACCAAAATTACGTAAATTATTGCTTTCGGCAATTGCAAATTGGCAAGTTAAGAATGAGGGTAAAAGAGTTGAGGAAAGTGGATTGTATGTAAAACGAATAACTGTTGATGGAGGACGACAATTGAAAAGACTTCGTACTGCACCACAGGGACGTGGATACAGAATCAAGAAAAGATCAAATCATATTACTCTTGAGTTGGGAAGCAAGGTTGAAGAAAATGCAGCGTCTGCAATAAAATCAACTGATGCTGAAAAGTAATAGTTTGTAAAATTTGTAAATGAATTAATCGGATGGGACAAAAAACAAATCCAATAGGAAACAGACTTGGAATCATCAGAGGTTGGGATTCTAATTGGTACGGAGGTAGAAAATTCGATACCAAATTGGTAGAAGATGATAAAATCAGAAAGTACCTTAATGTACGATTGGTCAAGGCTGGTATCTCTAAGGTTTATATAGAAAGAACTTTAAAATTGGTTACAGTTACTATCTATGCAGCTAAGCCGGGGATAATAATTGGTAAAGCAGGACAAGAGGTTGATAAACTGAAAGAGGAGTTGAAAAAGCTTACAAGTAAGGAAGTACAGATAAATATTTCTGAGGTAAAACGTCCTGAACTTGATGCTGTTTTGGTGGCTTCTTCGGTTGCAAGACAAATAGAAGGTCGTGTTTCTTATAGAAAAGCGATAAAGACAGCGATAACCTCGACAATGAGAGTTGGGGCAGAAGGTATAAAGATTTCTGTTTCCGGACGTATCGGAGGAGCCGAGATGGCAAGAACCGAACATTATAAAGAAGGTCGCACTCCTCTTCATACATTAAGAGCCGATATAGACTATGCGCATGCGGAAGCTCATACTACTTATGGTCGCATAGGTGTTAAGGTATGGATATGTAAAGGATTGGTGTACAATAAAAGAGAGTTGGTTCCTTCAACTGTAGGCGGTAATTTGAAAGATGGCAGAATGGGACAAAGACGTCCGAATGGTTCTGTTCAACGTCCTGCAAGAAAGAAATAAGTTTAATGAATAGTCAAAAACAAGAGATATGTTACAGCCAAAAAAGACTAAATATAGGAAACAACAAAAGGGTAGAATAAAGGGTATAGCTCACAGAGGTCATGAGTTGGCTTTTGGTGCGTTTGGTATCAAGTCTTTGGAAACATCTTTTATTACAGGACGTCAAATAGAAGCTGCCCGTCAAGCTGTTACTCGTTACATGAAACGTGAAGGACAGATTTGGATTAGAATTTTTCCTGATAAGCCTATAACCAAGAAGCCGAATGAGGTTCGTATGGGTAAGGGTAAGGGAGCTCCTGAATATTTTGTGGCGAAGGTAAAACCTGGAACAATGTTGTTTGAAGCAGAAGGAGTTCCGATGGAAGTCGCTAAGGAGGCTATGAGATTAGCAGCTCAGAAATTACCTGTTATCACCAGATTTGTGGTAAGAAGAGATTACGTTGAAGAAGCATAACATAGAAGAAAATGAAGAATAATGGATTGAAAGATCTTTCAGTTGCAGAATTGCAAGAAAGATTGGAAGCAGAGAAAACTCAACTTACTAAGTTGCGAATAAATCATGCTGTATCTCCGGTAGAAAATACGAGCCTTATAAGGAAGGCTCGAAAAGGTATTGCGAGAATAAATACGGAAATCAGATTACGTCAGTTATGCTCGAAAGATTCAGCGAACAAGTAACATTGGTAGATATGGAAAGAAATTTGAGAAAAGAAAGAATAGGTATTGTCGTAAGTAACAAGATGGATAAATCTGTCAGCGTTTTGGTTGAGAGAAAAGTAAAACATCCGAAATACGGTAAGTTCGTCAAGAAAAGTACCAAATTCATGGCTCATGATGAGAAAAATGAATGTGGAATGGGTGATACCGTACGGATAATGGAGACAAGACCGTTGAGCAAGAATAAGCGTTGGAGATTAGTCGAAATAATAGAAAGAGCTAAATAAAGATGGTACAACAAGAAACAAGATTGATTGTTGCGGATAACAGCGGAGCGAAAAGTGCATTATGTATCGGAGTACTTGGTGGCACAAAAAGAAGATATGCTTCCGTTGGCGACAAAATCGTAGTAGCGATTAAAGATGCAACCCCTTCGGGAAACGTAAAGAAGGGCTCTGTATCGAAGGCTGTGGTTGTCAGAACGAAAAAGGAAGTCAGAAGACAAGATGGATCTTATATTCGCTTTGATGACAATGCTTGCGTTCTTTTGAATGCAAATGATGAAATGAGAGGAACACGTATTTTCGGACCGGTTGCCAGAGAATTGCGTGAGAAACAGTTTATGAAGATTGTTTCATTGGCTCCTGAAGTATTGTAAATGCAAAAACAGTGAAGATTATGAAGTTACATGTGAAAAAAGGAGATACGGTAAAAGTTATCGCAGGTAATGATAAGGGGCGAACCGGACGAATACTTGTTGTTTATCCAAGTAAAAATCGAGCTATTGTTGAAGGGTTGAATAAGGTTAAGAAGCATACCAAGCCAAGCCCTAAGAATACGCAAGGTGGTATAATAGAAAAAGAAGCTCCTATACATATATCTAATCTTATGCTTGTTGACGCTAAGGGAAATGCGACGAGGATAGGAAGAAGGTTAGATGAAAAGACAAACAAATTAGTACGATACTCTAAAAAGACAGGGGAGGTAATTAAGTAATGGGATACACACCGAGACTAAAACAGAAGTATAAAGAAGAGATTGTCGCTTCTTTGATGAAAGAGTATAATTATAGGACAATTATGGAAGTGCCGCGCCTTGAAAAAATATCTTTGAATCAAGGGTTGGGAAGATTAGCTATTGCGGATAAGAAAGTAATAGATAAAGGTATAGAAGAAATGTCCTTGATTGCTGGTCAGAAAGCTGTTGCTACTAGATCAAGAAAAGATATCTCAAATTTCAAACTAAGAAAGGGAATGCCTATCGGAGTAAGAGTAACATTGAGAGGGGATAAGATGTATGAGTTTTTGGATAGATTGCTTTCTGCTTCTATTCCGAGAATCAGAGATTTTCGAGGAATTAGTGATAAGGGCTTTGATGGTAGAGGCAACTTTTCTTTTGGAATTACAGAGCAGATTATTTTCCCTGAAATAAACATTGATAAGGTGAATAATATTCAAGGAATGGATATTACATTTGTTACATCGGCTCGTGAAGATAAAGAAGCAATGTCTTTGTTGAAGGCATTTGGATTCCCATTTAAAAATCAAAACAATTTGTAGATATGGCAAAAGAATCAATGAAAGCGCGTGAGCGTAAAAGAGAGGCGATAGTTGCAAAATATGCTGCAAAGCGTAAAGCCTTGTTGGAAGCAGGTGATTATGAAGCTCTCCAAAAATTACCGAGAAATGCCTCTCCGGTAAGGTTGCATAACAGATGTAAACTCACCGGACGTCCGAAAGGATATATGCGTCAATTCGGAATTTCGAGAATAAATTTCAGAGAAATGGCGTTGGCGGGTTTAATTCCCGGAGTTAAGAAAGCAAGTTGGTAATAGAGTCAGTTACAAATAAAAATAGAGATAAAATGGTTACAGATCCAATAGCAGACTATCTTACACGTATAAGAAATGCGTCAATGGCAAAGCATAGAGTAGTTGAGATACCTGCTTCCAAAATCAAGAAAGAAATAACCAAGATATTGTTTGATAAGGGTTACATTTTGAATTACAAATTCGAAGATGAAACTTTTCCGAAGACTATAAAAATAGCTTTGAAATATCACCCGTTGACAAAGGAGCCTGCAATGACTAACATAAAGCGAGTAAGTACTCCGGGTTTGAGAAGGTATGTAGGTGTTGATAATATGCCGAGAGTATTAAACGGTTTGGGTATTGCTATAATTTCTACATCAAAAGGTTTGATGACAGATAAGGAAGCGAGAGCTTTGAATATCGGAGGAGAGGTAATTTGTTACATTAGCTAATAGGAGGATAAAATACATGTCAAGAATAGGAAAATTACCGATAAGCCTACCCCAGGGTGTTGAGATAACAGTAAGTAATGATAATGAGGTTACTGTCAAGGGAAAACTGGGAACTTTAACGCAAAAGGTCAATCCTGCGATTACTGTAAATGTAGAGAATGAGCATATAGTGCTTACAAGAGCTTCAGAGCAGAAACAACATAAAGCACTACATGGACTTTACAGAGCTTTGATTGCTAACATGGTGAAAGGAGTTTCAGAAGGCTTCCAAGTAACACAAGTAGTGATAGGAGTTGGCTATAAAGCACAGGTTCAGGGTCAGATTTTGGAATTGGCCTTGGGTTATTCGCATAATATATTCTTCGAGTTGCCGAAAGAAATAAAATGTGAAACTATAACGGAGAAAGGAAAAGATCCTATCATCGTTATGAAGAGTATCGACAAACAATTATTGGGACAGGTAGCTGCAAAGATACGTTCTTTGCGTAAGCCTGAACCATATAAAGGTAAAGGTATCAGATTCCAAGGCGAAATTGTTCGTAAGAAAGCAGGTAAAGCGGCTGCTAAGTAATTTTTGAATTAAAATCCATATTGGGATGACAACGAAGAAAGAAATAAGAAGATTAAAATTGAAAATGAGGATTCGCAAAAAAATAAGCGGAACAGATAAGCGACCTCGTTTGACAGTATTCAGAAGTAATAAAGAGATTTATGCTCAATTGATAGATGATGTAAAGGGTGTTACTTTAGCTTCTGCATCTACGATGGAGAAGAATTTCGAAAGAAAGGGAACAAAAATCGAAAGAGCAACCTCTGTGGGTAAGTCTATTGCAGAAAGAGCCAAGAATTTGGGTATAGAATCAATAGTTTTCGACAGAAATGGTTATTTGTATCACGGTAGGGTAAAATCATTGGCTGATTCTGCCAGAGAAAATGGTCTAAAATTCTAAAAGATTATGTCTGAAGTAAACGTAAAGAGAGTGAAGTCGAGTGAGATAGAGTTTGAAGATCGACTTGTGAGTATAAACCGTGTTACCAAAGTTACCAAAGGTGGTAGAACTTTCAGTTTCTCTGCCATAGTGGTTGTCGGAAATGGTAACGGTGTTGTAGGATATGGTTTGGGTAAGGCGAAAGAAGTTGCCGCGGCCATATCTAAAGGCATTGACGATGCAAAGAAGAACTTGATAAAAGTTCCGATTCTAAAAGGTACTGTACCTCATGAGCAAATTGCCAAATATAGTGGAGCAAGAGTGTTCTTGAAACCGGCTGCACCGGGAACAGGAGTTATAGCAGGAGGTGCTATGCGTGCTGTTTTGGAAAGTGTTGGCGTTAAGGACGTACTTGCAAAATCAAAAGGCTCTTCAAATCCACATAGTGTGGTAAAGGCTACTATTGCAGCTTTGATAAAGATGAAAGATCCCTATACCGTTGCGAAATTGCGTGGTATAGAAATGGATAGAGTATTTAACGGATAAAAACCTAAGCACTATGAAAGTTAAAGTAACGCAAGTGAGAAGTGGTATAGGACACCCGGCAAGACAAAAACGCACATTGGAATCATTGGGACTTGGAAAGATTGGACGTTCAAGACTTCATGAATTGACTTCTCCGGTACAGGGTATGATTGCCAAGGTTAGTCATTTGGTCAAAGTAGAGGAAATTAATTAGAAACAGTTTTGAAAGTAAATATCATGGATTTAAGTACATTAAAACCTGCAAAGGGAGCAACAAAGAACCGGAAAAGAATAGGACGTGGTCAAGGTTCCGGAAGAGGTGGTACTTCCACAAGAGGACATAAAGGAGCTAAATCTCGTTCGGGATATTCTCGTAAAGTAGGCTTTGAAGGAGGTCAGATGCCTTTGTACAGACGACTACCTAAATTTGGTTTCAAAAACATGAACAGGATTGAGTATGTAGGAATCAATCTTGATACACTGAATGATTTGTTTGAAAGAACTCAGGTAAAGGATATAACTATAGATGTGTTGAGACAGCACGGATTGGTATCTTCCAAGGATAGGGTAAAAATTCTGGGAAGAGGAGAATTGAATGCAACAATCAATGTAACTGCTCATTCTTTTTCTAAGACGGCGAAAACTGCCATCGAAGCAAAAGGAGGAGCGGCAACAACAATTTAGCAGCTGATGAAACGGTTTATCAATACATTAAAGAATATCTGGAATATAAAAGAGTTAAGAGATAGAATACTCTATACTTTGGGTTTGGTTCTAATTTATAGAATAGGCTCTTATATCGTTATTCCGGGTATAAATCCTTCCGATTTGACGAGTTTGCAGGATCAAACAAAGGATGGAGTTTTGGGACTGTTGAACATGTTCTCCGGAGGTGCATTTTCTAATGCGTCGATATTCGCTTTGGGTATTATGCCGTATATTACGGCTTCCATTGTTATGCAGTTGTTGACGATGGTTGTTCCGTATTTCATGAAAATGCAACGTGAAGGAGAAAGTGGCAGAAGGAAAATAAACCAAATGACGCGTTGGCTGACTATTGTTGTTACCATATTCCAATCTTTTGCATACCTTGCCAATTTGAGTGGACAAGTCGCGCAAATGGGAGGAACCATATATAGCATTACAGGTTCGGATAGCCCGAACTTTATAAATTGGGTATTACCTATATCCATAATGCTTACATGTGGAACTTTGTTTGTAATGTGGCTCGGAGAAAGAATTACCGATAAAGGTATAGGAAACGGTATATCGTTGTTGATTATGGTAGGTATTGTTGCTCGTTTGCCGTTTGCATTGTTTGCCGAATTTGCTTCCAGAATGGAAGAACAAGGTGGACAGTTGGTTATATTCTTCGTGGAATTGGTGGTTTTGTTGATTGTAATCATGCTATGTATATTGCTTGTTCAAGGAACAAGACGAATACCGGTTCAGTATGCGAAAAGAATAGTTGGCAATAAACAATACGGCGGAGCAAGACAATATGTGCCGATAAAGGTTAATGCAGCAGGAGTAATGCCGATTATTTTTGCTCAGGCAATAATGTTTATACCTGTAACATTGTTTGGCTTTTCAAGTTCTGACAGTATGACCGGAATCAAAGCGGCATTGTCTAATTTTGACGGCTTTTGGTACAATCTCATTTTTGCTGTATTGATAATATTGTTCACCTACTTCTATACTGCTGTGGCAATCAACCCTAAGCAAATGTCTGATGATATGAAGAAAAACGGAGGCTTTATCCCGGGAGTAAAACCGGGAAAGAAGACAGAAGAGTTTTTCGATAATGTATTGTCGAAGATAACACTGCCTGGTTCTATCTTTTTAGCGATAGTTGCAATTCTTCCTGCACTTGTAAGATTGTTCGGGGTAAACCAACAATTTGCACAATTCTATGGAGGAACTTCGTTATTGATTTTGGTCGGTGTCGTTTTGGATACTTTACAACAAATAGAGAGCCATTTGTTGATGAGGCATTATGACGGATTGACAAAGTCAGGTAGAATAAAGGGTAGAGGTCAGATGTAGTCATCTTTTGAACCATGATACAGATAAAAACAAAGGGAGATATAGAACAACTAAGAGCAAGTGCTTTAAAGGTGGGAGACACCTTGGCGGAGGTATCCAAGTATATCAAGCCGGGTGTTTCCACCGGGCAGCTCGATAAAATAGCCGAACAATATATACGTGATATGGGCGGTGAACCCACATTCAAGGGATATTGCGGTTATCCTGCGTCTCTTTGTATTTCCATAAACGAAGTTGTCGTACATGGCATTCCGGGAAATAGAGAGATAAAAGAAGGTGATATAGTTTCCATTGATTGCGGAGTAACTTACAATGGGTGGGTAGGTGATTCTGCTTATACCTTTGCATTGAAAGGTGTAAAAGATGAAGTTGCCAAACTATTGAAGGTGACTAAGCAGTCTCTTTATCTTGGTATAGAAAGGTGTAAAATAGGACAAAGAGTAGGAGATTTGAGCAATTGCATTCAAACGTACTGCGAATCTTTCGGATATGGGGTTGTCAGAGAATTATGCGGACATGGTGTTGGGCATAAGATGCATGAAGACCCATGTGTGCCTAATTATGGGAAAAAAGGAACAGGACCGAAATTCCGAGAAGGAATGGTGATAGCAATAGAGCCGATGATTACTCTCGGAAATAAAGAAGTTCTTTTTGAAGCCGATCAATGGACATGTCGAACAGTTGATTATTCACCGGCTGCTCACTATGAACATGACGTGGCAATAACAAGTGAAGGTGCCGACATATTGTCGAGTTTTGAAGCAATTGAACAAGCAATAAGAACGAATACTAATTTAGAGCAAATTTAATATGGCAAAGCAAGAGGCCATTCAGTTAGATGGAACCGTATTGGAATCGTTGGGAAACGCACTATTTAGTGTTGAATTGGAAAATGGTCATGTTATAATAGCACATATTTCCGGTAAGATGAGAATGCACTATATAAAGATATTACCGGGAGATAGAGTGCAGGTAGAGATGACACCTTACGATTTGACAAAAGGTCGTATAACGTATCGACACAAATAAGGCTGCATAAACAGAAATCAAATAGAATTTACGAAGATGAAAGTAAGAACCTCAGTAAAGAAAAGATCTCCCGAATGTATAGTCGTTCGTAGAAAGGGAGTTGTCTATGTTATTAACAAGAAGAATCCCAAATACAAACAAAGACAAGGATAGTTTTTGAATCAAGGTAACAGAGACAGGTAAATAAGTAATCTAATAACAATAAGAATTTATGGCAAGAATTGCGGGTATAGACTTACCAAAGAACAAAAGAGGTGTTATCGGTTTGACTTATATCTATGGAATAGGTAAAAGTTTGGCTTCAAAGATATTGGCAAAAGCTGGAATCGATGAGAACAAAAAGGTAAGTGAATGGAGTGATGACGAGCAGAATGCAATCCGTACTATCATAGGAGAAGAGTATAAGGTAGAAGGAGCGTTGCGTTCAGAAGTACAGATGAACATCAAGAGATTGATGGATATAGGCTGTTACAGAGGAATACGTCATCGTAACGGACTGCCATTGCGTGGACAAAGCACCAAAAACAATGCAAGAACACGTAAGGGTAAGAAGAAAACAGTTGCAAACAAGAAGAAAGTAACCAAGTAGTAAAATTAATGTGAGTGCGGACTAACAATAAATCTAATTCGGAGCGCTCATCAAATAGTAATCAATAAATATTGTAAGAACAATATGGCAAAAAGTTCTAAACCAACGAAGAAAAGAGTGGTAAAAGTTGAACCGGTAGGCAAGGCGTTCATTTTTGCCTCTTTCAACAATTGTATTATTTCGTTGACAAACAACGCAGGACAAGTAATAGCTTGGTCATCTGCGGGAAAAATGGGATTCAGAGGTTCTAAAAAGAACACCCCTTATGCATCTCAAATGGCAGCAGAAGATTGCTCGAAAGTTGCATTTGACTATGGTTTGAGAAAAGTGAAAGTATTCGTAAAAGGACCCGGAGCCGGTAGAGAATCGGCAATCAGAGCTATAAATGCATCTGGCATAGAAGTCTTGGAAATAACGGATGTTACTCCACTTCCACATAACGGATGTCGTCCTCCTAAGAGAAGAAGAGTGTAAGAAGAAAAGTGTATTGTTTCAAGAAAAAAAAGATTAGACTATGGCAAGATATACTGGTCCTAAAACCAAAATAGCAAGAAAATTCAAAGAACCGATTTACGGAGCAGACAGAGCATTTGAAAAAAGAAACTATCCTCCCGGACAACATGGCGTTAGCAAAAGACGACCAAAACAATCCGAGTACGGAGTACAGTTGATGGAAAAACAAAAAGCGAAATACACATACGGTATTTTGGAAAGACAATTCCGTAATTTGTTCGAAAAAGCCTCTCGTAAAGGAGGAGTTACCGGTGTCGTATTGTTGCAATTGATAGAGTCGAGACTTGATAACGTTGTGTATCGTTTGGGAATAGCACACACACGTAATCAAGCAAGACAACTTGTATCGCATAGACACATAACAGTAAACGGAAACGTTGTCAACATACCATCATACCTGTTGAGAGCAGGTGATGTCATAGGAGTCAGAGAACGTTCCAAATCGTTGGAGATAATAGAAGACTCGCTATCAACAAGAAGCAACTACTCTTGGTTGGATTGGGACGGAGCCAAAATGGAAGGCAAGTTCATGAACTATCCTGAGAGGGAAGATATTCCTGAGAACATCAAGGAGCAATTGATAGTTGAGTTGTATTCTAAATAAGATTAAATAAAGTAACAATGGCCATATTAGCTTTTCAACAACCTGACAAGGTTATCATGATAGAGTCGGACGACTATAAGGGAACTTTCGAGTTCCGTCCGCTCGAACCTCGTTACGGAGTAACAATAGGCAATGCACTAAGACGAATCTTGGTGTCATCTTTGGAAGGATTTGCAATAACCTCCATAAAAATCGAAGGTGTTCTACACGAATTCGATACTATACCCGGGGTTATTGAAGACATGACAGAGATAATCTTGAACCTAAAACAACTTCGTTTCAAAAGACAAATAGACACCGAAGATAAAGAAACAATCAAATTCAAGATAGAAGGCAAGAATGTCTTCAAAGCTGAAGACATAAACCAATACTTGCAAGGATTTCAAGTCTTGAATACAGAGGTGGAGATTTGCCACATGGAGCCTTCGGTATGCCTTTCCATGGAAATGACCATAGAAAAGGGTAGAGGATATGTGCCTGCTGAGGAAAATAAGAAAGCCGATGACGTTATAGGAACCATCGCGATAGACTCCATATTCACACCGATAAAGAACGTAAACTATACGGTTGAGAATTACAGAGTCGAACACCGAATAGATTATGAAAAACTAATCTTGGAGGTAACGACAGATGGATCCATAACACCGAAAGATGCATTGAAAGAAGCAGCATCCATACTGATACAGCATTTCTTATTATTCTCAGACGATAAAATTTCAGTCAAAGCAGATCTTCAAGCTCCAAATGAAGAATTTGACGAAGCCACTCTGCATATACGCCAACTTTTGAAGACCAAACTCTTGGATTTAGATCTCTCTGTAAGAGCATTGAATTGTTTGAAGAGTGCAGAAGTAGAAACCTTGGGAGATTTGGTATCGTTCAACAAGCAAGACCTTTTGAAGTTCAGAAACTTCGGAAGAAAGTCTTTGACGGAGTTGGAGAATTTGGTAAGGTCAAAGAATTTGGAATTTGGAATGAATGTTTCAAAGTATAAACTAGAAAAAGAGTAACGAGAAATGAGACACGGTTGTAAAGTAAATAAATTATCGAGAACGCACGCCCATAGAGTGGCTATGCTGTCCAATATGGCGTCGTCATTGATATTACACAAGAGAATAGAAACCACCATGGCCAAAGCAAAAGCGTTGAGAGGTTATGTAGAGCCGTTGATAACAAAGACAAAAGCAGACTCTACACATCAAAGACGTGTTGTGTTCAGTTATTTGCAAAATAAAGAAGCAGTAAAAGAACTATTTGGCGATGTGGCAAGCAAAGTGGTAAACCGTAACGGCGGTTATACCAGAATATTGAAACTCGGCAGACGTTTGGGAGACGGTGCAGAAGTGGTTATGATGGAATTGGTGGATTACAACGAAGCGATGTTGAAAGACACCACAACCAAGAAGACCAAATCGACCCGTAGAGGCGGAAAGAAAAAAGCAACGGCAGAAACACCTGTTGCAGAAGCAACAACTCCTGTCGAAACGGAAAATGCCGAAAAAGCAGAGTAAAAATTCAGTAGGCAAAAGTAAAGCGGGCTTGAATCAATCAAGTCCGCTTTTTTTATTGCAAACTGCAAAGAGTATAACTGTTCAACATCATATACTCTTCAATCTTTGTTCCATTCATCGGACAATGCTTTGACATAATCCTCCACAATAATCCCCTTTGCCTGATGATTTTCTTTGAACCAACTGTCAATAATAGCTCTATCGGCTACGAACGTATGTCCCATACTGTGATCAAAGTAACTCTTGCTCATACATAGGAAAATCACCTGTAACAGTCTTGAAATCTTTCACTTTTTCGATAAGAGTAACCATTCGAGTTCCTTCGCCTGTACATACAATCGCATACATAGAAGGTTTTACGTAACAGAGCGACCGTAGCAACCGGCTGGCACTTAAATCTTACATTACCCAATAAAAGATATTTGTCTCTCGAAGCCAACATTTCCACATATTCCTCATCTTGCAACGTCGCAAGATAACCGATACAGAAGTCTATTTGAATAACTTGGCTTCATACTCATACCTGTCTGTCAAATAAATATAATTGCCAAGAACATTTACACCGTAACACCGTTAGGAAATTCTTTCTTTTAGCCATTCCAATACCCTTTCGCAATCATCCGAACCGCGAAATAATTTTCAATAAGAGGAACGACCTCATGATGCCATATATCTATTTACTTTTTTTGCCGACTCTAACATATCCATACCTTTTATCGCATTCGCATGAATTATACCGATAACAGGCTTTTATACTTTGCCACATTGATAACATACGGTTCATAACCAAATTACAAAGATTGTTTTTCCTTAAAAGCAACTATTCCGATGGAACATGTGTTTAATGTTAACTACCTATTTCATCGAACTCACGTTATCTACTTTTGCGACCGACAAAAGCACACCCTATCATATACAATTTCGTACGGCAGTAATTTTATGCGTGTTAGAGTGCTACATTCGGCGAGGATTCTGCACAATAGACAAAGCCCGCATACTTCAAACCTTTTCGGCGGTATGCGGGCTTTGGTTTGTGATTGTCTGTTCTTAGAACGGAAGGTCGTCCTCCGGACTTGCAGCTTGTGAGTCACCGAAACTGTCCCCTTGCGGTTGTGCTTCGGGGTAAACAGGCGGCTGTTGAACCTGTGGTGCAGGTTGATAAGCAGGTGTTTGTGCCTGATACGGTTGCTGTGCAGGTTGTTGAAAGCCTTGTTGCGGGTAAGGCTGTCCGTAAGCGGGTGCAGGAGCGGGCTGATACGGTTGACCATAAGCAGGATTTCCCTGCGGATAAGCCACGCCTTGGTTGTATGGTTCAATTCTGAAACAACTCAAATCAGTGTACCAGCGTTCCTGATACTCTCTTGACCTTACCGAAAATTGCACTCTTACCATCGAACCCATGGGAAGGTTCTTCGCCATATTTATTCTGTTTTCGCCGAAAAGAGTAAAGGCTGCATTGGTAGGATAATCTCCGTCCTGATACTCTATGACAAAGCCCCCTCTTACCCAATTACCTCTCTCGCTCGTTCCGGAAGTTTCCGGTAAAATTTTGATTAGCTTTCCTATTATTTCCATCTCTGTATTATGTGTTTATTGTTTGATTTCGGAATGCGGATAAGCCCTGAACAAGCGATCTGTCCGCATTCCGATTATTCTTTTTATTTTTTCAACCATTTATCCAACCAATCGAAGAAGTTCCTTTGCCACAATACACCGTTCTGCGGCTTCAACACCCAATGGGTTTCATCGGGAAAGTAAAGATAACGGGCAGGTATTCCTCTTATAACGGCTGCATTGTATGCCGCCATGCCTTGCGATGCCACTATTCGGAAGTCGAATTCCGAGTGAATTACCATGATAGGTGTATCCCACTTATCCACAAACAAGTGCGGTGAATTTGCATACGATTTTTGTGCCACCTTATTGTTCTTATCCCAATAAGGACCGCCCAAATCCCAATTTACAAACCACATTTCCTCCGTTTCGAGATATTGTTGTTCCAAGTTGAACATGCCGTTATGGGCGATGAAACATTTGAAACGTTTGTTGTGATGTCCTGCAAGCCAATAAACGGAGAAGCCTCCGAAACTTGCTCCGACAGCACCCAATTTGTCTTTATCCACATAGCTTTCCTTGCTCACCTCATCTATCGCCGTCAGATAATCACGCATACATTGTCCGCCGTAGTCGCCACTTATTTCTTCAAGCCACTCTTGTCCGAAGCCCGGCAAGCCTCTTCTGTTCGGTGCAACTATGATATAACCATGCGAAGCCATGATTTGGAAGTTCCAACGATAAGACCAGAACTGCGAAACTGTGGATTGTGGACCGCCCTCGCAATACAGCAATGTCGGATACTTCTTAGTGGAATCGAAATCAGGTGGATAAATAACCCATGTCTGCAAATCCTTGCCGTCGGTGGCTTTCAACCAACGCTCTTCAACCTTACCCCATTTGATTTTCGCCATAAGGTCATCATTGCATGTCGATACTTTTTTCTGTTCTTTCGTTTTCTCGTCTATCAACCATATTTCATTAGGGTGAGACATGCTCATGTTTTCTCCTATCAACTTTCCGTCGGCAGCGAAGTGAACGGAGGTATAATCATGAACGCCGGAGGTTATCTGCTTAATGGCTTTGTCCTCCATGCTTATCTTATATATGTTGTCCACTGCATGATAGTCCGAAACGAAATAAATCCATTTGTTATCCTTCGAGAATTTCAATCCGCCGACGTTTTGATCGAAGTCGGGAGTATAGTATTCTGCCTTTCCGCTTTCAAAGTTATAGATCATCAGACGTATCTTGTCCGCTTCGTAACCGTCTCTCTCCATGCTCTCCCATGCAATCATCTTACCATCATGCGAGAATACGGGATTTTGATCGTAACCCATCATTCCTTCGGAAAGGTTCTGCGTTTTTTTCGTTTCGATATTGTAAAGGTAAATATCGGAATTGGTGGAGAAAGCGTAGTCCTTGCCTGTTTTTTTGCGACAGGTGTATGCTATGGATTCGCCATCGGGACTCCATGCTATTTGTTCCATACCACCCCACGGTCTCATAGGAGACTCGAATTCCGTTCCTTTCAACAAATTCTCGCCTTCGCCGACCTTCTTTCCGTCGAAATCGGCAATGAATGGCTGCGGCACTGCATCGACCCATTGATCCCAATGCCTGTAAGCAAGGTCTTCGTTAATCCTTCCCGTCGTTTTGTCCAAGCCTTCCTTTAATTTTGCGAACTTATCTTGTTTCGGTACGGCTCTGACATAAACTATCTTTTTACCATCGGGAGAATATGAGAAGCCCTCCAAGTCCCCTTCCTTGAAATCGGATATCGCTTTTCGGTCGCTACCGTCTGGGTTCATCTCATAGATGTTCACGCCACTTTCATCGGCATAAATGAAGCCTATTTTGTCGCCTTTCGGATTCCAAATCACATTCCACTCGCTCGAAGCCGTCGTCGTCAATCTCTTTACGTCGCTTCCGTCCGTGTTCATGGTGTAAACTTCCGCATTACCTTTGTTTTCGCTTATGCTGTAATACGTCAGAGTATAAAGAACCTTCTTTCCGTCCGGCGATACGGACACATCGCCTATTCTTCCGAAACTCCAAAGAGCCTCAGGACTTAACTTGCCGTCTTTTATCTCGATATTCGGTTTGTCGATTACGTTCTTATCGCCTTCCGAACGCTGTTTGCAGGCAGAGAACAATAATATCGTTGTCACTGCCAAAAGAACTGTTTTATTCCTCATATAATCGATTTTTTTGATTGTTCGTTTTTCGCTCCTCATCTACCGTTTTCATATCTGATAATAGAAATACTTGCAAATCTCCTTTGAAAGGAAGTTTCTGTCCAACTGATCGGAAGCCTCGCAAATCTCCTTTACGCTTCCGTCCTTGAAGAGTATGTTTATTCCTGTATCGCTGAAATTGTACGCCTTGTTGTGTAATTTGTCCGAAGCGGTGAAATACCTTTTCTCTTCCTCGCTTTCGTATCGGCAAAGTCTGCTTTTCTGTTCCTCATCGAAAGCTTTATCGCTTATTATTATCTTTCCCAAAGAACGGTTCATCAAAGAAGTCGCAAGAAAACTCAATATCCTGTCCTTATGCAAAGACCATGTCTTCACGCTGCTCCAAACATCGGAATCGTCCAACAGAAGATAATGACGAATTGCCTCTTCGTCTCCGATGCTTCGCACACCTTTTTCAAGGAAATAGCTCAAATGACTGCTTACAGGGTAATCCCTTAACGACAATCCGCCCTCCGCCTGCAAGTCTCTCGCCCTTGTCAATACTTTGACCATTAGATTATCCGCCGCAACAACTGTTTTGTGCATATACACCTGCCAATACATCAATCGTCTCGAAATGATGAATTTCTCTATCGAATAAATCCCTTTCTCATCTACCATTAACTCATCATCGCATACGTTGAACATTTTCAGGATACGCTCTGTTCCTATCACCCCTTCGCTGACCCCCGTAAAGAAACTATCTCTTGTCAGGTAATCCAACCTGTCCGTATCGACCTGCGAGGAAACCAACTGATGAAGGAAACGCTTGTGATATGTATCGTTGAAAATCCGTTGAGCCGTTTCGTCCACTCCCAATTTCTGCATGAACTTCAATGACAACTCTTCATGGGAACAATCGAAGAAAAAATGCTCCAGACAATGCGAAAAAGGAGAATGTCCCGCATCATGCAGAAGAATGGCAATCAAAGTGCCGTTATATTCTTCCTCGTTTATCTCCACACCTTTTTGTTTCAGCACCTCCAAAGCCTGAATCATCAAATACATAGCCCCCAAGGAGTGAGAAAACCTGCTGTGTTCCGCACCAGGGTAAACCAGATTGCTTAAACCTAATTGCTTAATGCGTCTCAGCCTTTGCAAAACAGGACTCATGACAAGTTCATAGATGTCCTCGCCCGGTATATTGATAAATCCGTAAACCGGATCGTTGATGATTTTCTTCTTATTTTGAGTTCCCATGTTTCAACTTGCAAAGATACAACTTCACATCAAGAAAACCAAACTTGCAAACGAAATATCGCCCGCAACCGAACGCCGTTTCGGAAAAATAAAACGGGCAAATGACAGAAATGGAATTGCAGCAAGAAGATATGAAAAAAGGATATGCTTTTCAGGCATATCCTCCAATAAGTAAATAACCAATGAAAACTATAAAATGATTTTACTTCGCATAGTTCACTGCTCGCGTTTCCCGTATGACAGTTACCTTTATCATTCCCGGGAAGACCATCTCATTTTGTATCTTCTTGGACAAATCGAAGGAGATTTGATTTGCTTCCTGATCGGATACTTTTTCGGCGGAGACGATAACCCTCAACTCTCTGCCGGCTTGTATTGCGTATGTCTTGACTACTCCAGGGTAGCTCATCGCCATTTCTTCCAATTTGTTCAATCGGTTGATGTATGCTTCCACGACTTCTCGTCTTGCTCCCGGTCTTGCACCGGATATGGCATCGCAAACTTGCACTATCGGAGCATAAAGGCTCTGCATTTCTATCTCATCATGGTGAGCACCGACTGCATTGCTTACTTCCGGCTTTTCCTTATACTTCTCGGCAAGTTTCATTCCGAGTATTGCGTGCGGAAGTTCGGGTTCGTTGTCAGGCACTTTGCCTATATCGTGTAACAAACCCGCTCTTTTGGCTATTTTAGGGTTCAATCCCAATTCGCTTGCCATCGTGGCACAAAGGTTAGCCACCTCACGGGAGTGCTGCAAGAGGTTCTGTCCGTAGGAAGAACGATATTTCATCTTGCCTATCATTCGTATCAACTCGTGATGCATGTTCACGATACCCAAGTCTATGCACGTTCTCTTTCCGGTTTCTATTACGTCTTGCTCTATTTGTTTCTTGGTTTTTGCAACGACTTCCTCTATTCTTGCAGGGTGAATACGTCCGTCTGTTACAAGTTTATGCAAAGCAAGTCTTGCAACCTCTCTTCTCACAGGGTCGAAGCATGAAAGCAAAATAGCATCGGGAGAATCGTCTATTATGACCTCCACGCCTGTAAGATTCTCCAATGTTCTGATGTTTCTACCCTCACGACCGATAATCCTACCTTTCACCTCTTCGCTTTCAAGATTGAAAACAGAAACCGTGTTTTCTATTGCGTTCTCTGTTGCTGTTCTCTGTATGGATTCGATGACGATTTTCTTGGCTTGTTGGTTGGCAGTCAACTTTGCCTCTTCCACAATCTCCATTATCTTGTTTGCCGCATCGTTTTTGGCCTCTTCCGTCAGGCTGTCTATCAGTTGTGCCTTTGCCTCCTCGGCGGACAAACCTGCCATTTGTTCCAATTTCGTTATACTTTCCCTGTACGCTTTCTCGACTTCCTGTTGGCGTACTTGGAGCCTTTCGGCCTGTTTGTTGAGATTATCCTTCGCAGCAAGAAATTCGGTACTCTTTTTCTGCAATTCCTCGACTTTTTGGTTCAGAGCCTGCTCTTTTTGCTTGATTTTGTTCTCTGCCTGCATGACTTTGTTGTTTCTTTCCTGCACCTGCTTCTCATGCTCGGCTTTCATTTGCAAAAACTTCTCCTTGGCTTGCAGAATTTTTTCTTTTTTCAAAATCTCGGATTTCTCCTCTGCCTCTTTCAAGACCTGCACGCTTTTCTTCTCCAAAGCGTTTCTCAATTTCGTTGCGGATAAAGCTATTCCGACCCCAAGACCGACCGCCAATCCGATGACAATATAGATTACTACCATGTGTTTGTGTTATAAATTAGTTATTTATTGAAGCCTTCGAGCATGGGAGGGGAACATTCCGAACCGGACTTGGGATATAAGGAAAACCGCATCAACCCGTTATGGAGTATAGTAAACTCCGAAATAAAAAGATTTGAGTGCCTTTCGTGTCAAACTTCCACCGTCTCCAAAGAGATTTCCTTACGGAAATGAGGCCTGTTTTCTCCAAAATGAGCTTAACTCGTTATTGTTTTAGTGTTGAGTTTACAGACTGCAACGAAATCGATGCGGTATATTGTTCTTTTGGTTTGTCAAATACTCTTTTCAAGGTTTTGAAGCATTGCTTCCAAACGTTCATTCAACGTCCTGTTGTTATCGTTCAGCGTCCTGTTCTGCTTGATGAATGCCGTAACATACTGCAACAATACCATGGCAAGTAAGTCCTGTTTATCCTTATAAGCATACTTCGCTTCGTAACCTCTTATTGTTTCATCGATCATCTTGGAAGCATCTTCAAACACGGTCCTTTCACTCTCCCGAACATTAACCCTGTACGTTCTCTGAGCCAACTCCACATTTATACAAATCATCTCCCCGTCCATAATCGATGTCTTTATTTTGTATTGCAACCAACAAAGCCAAACTTTTGTTCACTTTCTGCAACAATTCGTTTATCCTCGCCCTCAATTCATCTATCTCCTCTTTCTGCTCTATTGCCTTTGTTAATTTTATTGTTATGTCTCTGTCTTCTAAATCTTCTTTCTCTTTCTTTAATACGGCGTTTTCCTCTCCCAACAGGGCGTTTTTCTCTTCCAGAAGAGCCAACTTGGCTTCCAAATCTTTGTTTTTCAAGATGAGTTCCTCCACCTTGGCTTCTATTTTCCCTATCAGTACCTCTGCCTCTCCCATCTTTCTCGCCGTGTTTACCGTTTGCAAATATAGTATTTTTATTTCGGTTATGACATCTTTCGCTTCCGGTTTATTTTTCCGGCAACGTATGACCCATTTTCTCCCTCTTGGTTTTCAAATACTTTTCACTATATTTGTTAGGGCTGATAATCAAAGGCACATTCTCCGAAATCCTTATTCCATACCCCTCCAATCCGCTTCTCTTTTTGGGATTGTTGGACATCAACCTGAGGTTCGTGGCGTTCAAATCCCTCAATATTTGAGCCCCGATGCCGTAATCCCTTTCGTCAGCCTTGAAGCCCAATGCCAAATTGGCATCCACCGTATCCATTCCCTGCTCTTGAAGATGATATGCCTTCAACTTGTTGACCAAACCAATACCTCTGCCCTCCTGACTCATGTAAACCAACAAGCCCTTACCCTCTTTCTCTATCATCTGCATGGCAGTATGCAACTGCTCTCCGCAGTCGCACTTGCAGGAACCGAAAATATCGCCCGTCACACACGAAGAATGCACCCTGCATAACACGGGTTCGTCCTTCTCCCATTCGCCCTTTTTCAAAGCCAAATGCGTCAGATTGCTATCCTTCTGCGTGTAAGCAATCAATTTGAAATCGCCCCATTGCGTCGGCAAAAAGACCTCCTGTTCTCTGTTAATGAGGCTTTCCGTCCTTATTCTGTACGCAATCAAATCCTTTATCGTGATTATCCTCAAACCATAACGCTCTGCGAACCTCATCAAATCGGGCATTCTCGCCATCGTTCCGTCCTCATTCATAATCTCCATCAAAGCCCCCGCAGGATAAAGCCCCGCCAAGCGAGCCAAATCAATCGTTGCCTCCGTATGTCCCGCCCGTTTCAGCACGCCGTTCTCCTGAGCATACAACGGATTGATGTGTCCCGGCCGTCCGAAAGTACCCGGAGTCGATGACCGATCAGCCAAAGCCCTGATCGTAGCAGCCCTATCCGCAGCCGAAACCCCCGTCGAACACCCCTCCAACTTGTCGATCGTAACCGTAAAAGGCGTACCGAGAACAGAAGTATTATCTATAACCTGATGCTGCAACTCCAATTCCCTGCAACGAGACATCGTTATCGGAGCGCAAAGCACCCCTCTTGCATGCTTCAACATGAAGTTAACCTTCTCCGCAGTTACCATTTCCGCAGCTATAATCAAGTCTCCCTCATTCTCCCTATCCTCATCATCGACCACTATAACGAAATTTCCCTGTTTGAAATCCTCGACAGCCTCCTCTATTGTGCTTAACCTTGTCTCCATCATAATATATTTTGGACTGCAAAGGTAGGAAATTTCTCCGACACCGCCGAAAGCCCGCCGCACTATTGACCTTTTCCCCCTCCAAGCACACCCCGACACACCGAAAGCCCCCGTTCCGAACACGAAAAACACCCCTCAGCACCCTCCATTTCCCCATTCCCAACCCCATTTCCCCACTTCCACACACCATTCCCCAACTTCACGACGCAATTCCCTCATTTCAAGAGTATAATTTCGACACTTCCACATACCATTCCCTCATTTTCAAACACCATTTCCCCAACTTCCCGACACCATTCCATCATTTTCAAACCAAAATTTCGGCAAATCAACACACAAATCGACCGTTCCCCAACTCGGATATGTCGCTTTCAAACCCAGATTGCTCGATTTCACCTGTTTTTCAGGCGTTTGCAAGGCTTATTTGCAGCGAAAATGCGGTGCGAAAACGGCGAAATTGTGGTGTATTTGCGGCGTGTACATGCTTGATTTCCTGTATTTTGGTTACCAAGGTGGCGAAATGGTGGTGCGATTGCGGCGGTCTGTGGTGTGGTTGCTGGGTTTTCGTGTTTGGTTTCTTTATGATTTAGGGGTGGATGCGGCGTTCAGAAATTTGTAAATTTCAATTTCTTTAACTCGATACGGCGTTTCTTTTTCGCCGAGGGCCGTTTTGCCGTGAATTATGCGAAATATAAGGAGTTGAGTAAGGCGTTGTCAATCAGGGCTTTCGGCGTTTCGGAGTCGGAAAACGCCGTTTTTCGGATGGAAAAACGCCGAATTCGAGGTGAAAAAACGCCGTTTTCACCATCCGAAAACGCCGTTTTTCTCTTTAAAAACGCCGTTTTCTCAAGAAAAAACGGCGTTTTCCAACCGGGGGTCTTCGATTTTGTGTTGAAAAGTGCCGTTTTCCGTTTTTCGGACGGCGAAATGTGTGTTAAATTCCGCCGAAATGCGTCTTTCACTTTCCTGCATTGCGGTTAAGGTTTTGGGGTTGCGGTATGTGAATTTTGTGAAATGATTGTTGTAATTCTTCTTTTTGCGTGGTTGAAAGTGGCGAAATGGGTGGTGGAATGCGGGTTTTCGGAGTTGGAAACGGGGGTTTTTGTGGTGGGTTTTACCGATTTATATGTTGGTTTCTGGGGTTTGGAATTCGGTTTGAGGGTTTCGTAGCTTGGTTCGGAGGGTTTGAATTGGGGTTTCTGGGTTTTTGTATTTGTTTTCGGGCTTTGCGTTCTTGATTGCGGCGGTATTTGTGGGCGATGCGGCGGTTTCCGGGTTGGTTTTCTTTATGTTTCATTGTTGGTTCGCCGAAAATTATTTGCGAATGTGGTGTTTGCGGTTTGCGAAGCGGCGAAAGTGCGGTGTAAAGTGCCGAAATGGTTGCGATTTAGGGGATTTGCGAGGTGGGTTTTGGCGGTTGCGAATCGGGTTCGGAGGGTTGGAAGTGGTTTTAATCGGGCTTTTCATCTCGAAAATGGTTGTTCGGATTGTAAAAACGGAGTTTTCGTGTTTCGTTTTCTTTATGTTTCATGTTTTGTTCGCCGAAAATTATTTGCGAATGTGGTGTTTGCGGTGGGCGATGCGGCGAAAGTGCGGTTAGGAGTGCCGAAATGGTTGTGGATTCGGGGGGTTGCGTGGCGGGTTGCGGCGGTTGCCGGTCGCAGTGTCGGGTTTATCGGTTGTGGTATTGGGTTTTGTTATCATGTTCGGGCGGTTTCCGGTCGGGAACGGGGGTTTGCGTGTAGGGAATCGGGGGTTTGCGAGATTGGTTTGTTTCGTTTTCGTGTGGTGAAAAGGAAAAGGACGCCTTGCGACGTCCCCAAAATAAAAATGAAAAAATCAAATACAGGTTTGTAAAACCTTTTTCTTTTGTTTCGTTTTCGGCGTTTGCGTGGTGCAAAGGTAGTGTTTTTTTTTGGTTTCGGCGAAAACGGTGTTTGTTTTTCGGGTTTTCAATCGGTGTTTTCAGTGTTTTCAGTGTTCATTGCGGGGTTTTCGTGTTTCAAATGCGGCGTTCGCGGACTTCGAAGCGGTAGTCGACGTTTTCTTTCTGGTCGTGCAGCACGGGGGAGAGGCGTGTGGTGTGCCAGATTGCGGGGTCGAGGGGTGGGAAATGGGCGTCTCCGTGGTAGGGTTTGAAGAGTTGGGTGATGTAAAGGGCGTGGCAGTGCGGCAGGATTTGCTTGTAGAGTGTGGCTCCGCCGATGCAGTAGAGGGTTTCGCCGTTTAGGGCTTCCAAGGCGGCGTCCAAGGTGTGGAAGACTTCGGCTCCGGGGGCGGAATAGCCGTCTTGGGTGCTGATTACGATGTTCCGACGGTGGGGAAGTGGCTTGACGGGCAGGCTTTCCCATGTTTTGCGTCCCATCAGGACGGTTTGACCGAGAGTTTGCCTTTTGAAGTATTTCAAATCTTCGCTCAGGTGCCACAGAAGGGTGTTTCGGTCGCCGATTACGTCGTTTGAGGCTTTGGCTACGATGAGTTTTATCATGGTTTCGGGTGTTTGGTTATTTGGATACGGGGGCTTTGATGTGGGGATGGGCGTTGTAGTGTTCGATTGCGATGTCTCCGTATTTGAAATCGAAGATATTGTGTATGGAAGGGTTGAGTTTGAGGGTGGGCAGGGACAGGGGTTGGCGGGTGAGTTGGAGTTTTGCTTGTTCGATATGGTTGAGATAGAGGTGGGCATCGCCGAGTGTGTGTATGAATTCGCCGACTTGAAGTCCGCAAACTTGGGCTGCCATGTGCGTAAGCAAGGCGTAGGATGCTATGTTGAAGGGTACGCCGAGGAATACGTCGGCACTGCGTTGGTAAAGCTGGCATGAGAGGCGGCCTCGGGCGACATAGAACTGGAAAACGATGTGACAGGGCGGTAATGCCATCTTTTCGATTTCGCCGACGTTCCATGCACTTACCAAAAGGCGTCTTGAGTCGGGGTTTTCTTTGATTTGGGTGATGACTTGGCTGATTTGGTCTATCACTCTGCCGTCTGCCGTTTGCCATGCTCGCCATTGCTTGCCGTAAACGGGGCCTAAGTCGCCGTTTTCGTCCGCCCACTCGTCCCAAATGCTGACTTGGTGTCGGTGAAGGTAGTTTATGTTGGTGCTTCCTTTGAGAAACCAGAGCAATTCGTGGATTATGCTTCGCAGATGGAGCTTTTTGGTGGTCAAAAGGGGAAATCCTTCTTGTAAATCGAACCTTGACTGGTGGCCGAAGACGGACAGGGTGCCGGTTCCGGTGCGATCGTGCTTGGGTACGCCCGTGTCTATGATGCGTTGCAGCAAATCGAGGTATTGTTTCATCGTTTTCGGGGGTTTTATTCTTGGTATTTCAACAGGTCTTTGCCGATATCGCGTCGCAGGGTTTTGCCTTCGAAGCGGATTTTCGCCGCCTGACGGTAGCAGTTCGCCAAGGCGTCTTCCATTGTCTTGCCGAGCGAGGTTACGGCAAGCACTCTGCCGCCTGCGGTGAGCAGTTCGCCTTTCTCGTTTGCCGTCGTGCCGGCGTGAAAGAGGTAACAGTGGTCGCAATCCGCCGCTATGGTGATGAGTTTGCCCTTTTCGTAATGCTCGGGGTAGCCTTTGCTGACCAACATCACCGTTGCACAGTGGTCTTTCTTCACTTCGAGTGTGTATTTGTCCAATTCGCCGCTGCCGACGAGCATGAAGGCTTCCACAAGGTCGCTTTCTATCCTCGGCATCACGCTTTCCGTCTCGGGATCGCCCATTCTGACGTTGTATTCTATCACGTACGGGTCGCCGTTTACGTTCATCAGTCCTATGAATATGAAGCCTTTGTATTCCAATCCTTCGCTTTGCAGTCCGGAAACGGTGGGGCGGATTATCCTTTCTTCGACCTTGTGCATGAAGGCTTCGTCTGCGAATGCCACGGGGGAGATGCTGCCCATGCCTCCGGTGTTCAGGCCTGTGTCTTGCTCGCCTATTCGCTTGTAATCCTTCGCTTCGGGAAGGACAATGTGGTGTTTGCCGTCGGTAAGTACGAAAACGCTGCACTCGATGCCGCTAAGGTACTGCTCGATTACCACTTTGGAGGAGGCATCGCCGAATTTGCCCTCGGATAGCATCGCTTTCAGTTCCCGTTCTGCCTCTTCCAAGGTGGGGGAAATGATGACTCCCTTGCCTGCTGCCAAGCCGTCGGCTTTCAAAACGTAGGGTGCGGACAGGGTTTTGAGGAATTGCTTTGCCGATTCGAGCTCCTGCTTGCCGAAACTGCGGTAGCGGGCTGTCGGAATGCCGTATTTGAACATGAAATGCTTCGCAAAATCCTTGCTGCCCTCCAACATGGCTGCGGCTTTCTTCGGTCCGATGACCGTAATGCGGCTTGTACGGGGGTCATTTGCAAAACTGTCCGCTATGCCTTCGACCAATGGTTGCTCGTTTCCCACGACCAGCATGTCGATTGACCGTTCCACGGCGAAGTTCTTTATGTTTTCAAATTCATTTCCGAGGTTCAGGCATTCGCCCAAGTCTTTCATGCCTGCATTTGCGGGCGAAATATAGAGGTTTTCGCAGAGTGGGCTTTGCTTTATCTTGTTTGCCATGGCGTGTTCCCTCGCTCCGGAGCCTAATAATAAAATTCTCATATATGATTATGTGTGTTTAATTCTTCGATTACGCCGTTTATGCTTCTTCGTTCGGCATTAAAAGGAAGTTCATTTGCTTTTTGAACAGGTTGACACTTGCTATCTTGACCCTGACAGGCTGTCCCAGTTGGTAAATCCTCGACTTCGTCTTGCCGACAAGGCGGAAATTATCCTCGTCGAGTTCATAAACATCGTCGTTTATCTCCTTCATCGGCACCAAACCCTCGCATTTGCTCTCGTCGAGCATGACATACAAGCCCCATTTGCTGACTCCGGAGATGGTTCCGCCGAAAACCTGACCGATTTTGTCGGAAAGATATTCCGCTTGTTTGAATTTGACGGACGCTCTCTCTGCATCGGAGGCTTTTTTCTCCATATTGGAACACTGTTCGCACATTTGCTCGTAGGTTTCCTTCTCAACAGAGGGTTGATTGTCTAGATAGCGTTCCAGAAGACGGTGAACCATCACGTCGGGGTACCGCCGTATGGGCGAGGTAAAGTGGGTATAGTACGGGAAACCCAAGCCATAGTGTCCGATATTGTCGCAAGAATAATATGCTTTGCTCATTGTGCGAAGGGCAATCATGCTTATCATCGTCTCTTCGCCCTTTCCGGCAACTTGATCGAACAATTTGTTGAAGCTTTTCGTCAGACTGCTTCGCGTCTTATCGTTGATACTGTATCCCAATTTGCCCACGAACTCCTTGAAGGTTGCAAGTTTTTCCTGATTGGGTTCGTCGTGTACACGATAGACAAAGGTCTTTGCCTTGCTCTTATTTCTCGTTTTGCCGATGAAAGACGCCACCTGCTTGTTCGCCAACAGCATAAACTCCTCCACCAACCAGTTGGCTTCCTTGCTCTCTTTCAGATATACGCCCGTCGGTTTGGCGTTTTCGTCCAAGCGGAACTTCACTTCTATGCTCTCGAAGTTTATTGCTCCTGCCCGAAAACGACGCTTCCGCATCTGTTCCGCCAATGCCCATAGCGACAATATCTCATCGGAGTACTCGCCTCCTCCCGTTTCTATCACCTTTTGAGCTTCTTCGTAGGCGAAACGTCGGTCGGAACGGATTACGGTTTTGCCGAACCACTCGTTCAAAACCTCGGCTTTCTCGTTCATTTCGAACACTGCCGAGAATGCAAACTTGTCTTCGTCCTGTCGCAGGGAGCAAACGCCGTTGCATAACTTCTCGGGCAACATGGGAATCGTCCTATCGACAAGATAAACCGACGTTCCCCTGCGGTAAGCCTCCTCATTCAAAGCCGTATGTTCCTTTATATAATATGTAACATCGGCAATATGCACTCCGACCTCCACATTGCCGTTTTCCAAACGGCGGAACGACAAGGCATCATCGTAATCCTTCGCATCGACAGGGTCGATTGTGAAAGTGGTTACCGCCCTGAAATCCCTGCGTTTTGCCACCTCTGCCTTCGGCAATTCCAAAGGTATCTTCTCCGCTTCCTTCTCCACCGCCTCGGGAAAGAACAAAGGAAAATCGTATTCCGACAATATGGACTGCATTTCCACGTCGTTTTCGCCCGGAGCTCCCAAGACTTTTATCACCTTACCGAAAGGATTGTTCGCATTTTCCGGCCAATCCGTTATCTCCGCCAACGCTTTCTCGCCGTCTTTTGCACCGTTCAAATCATTCAAATCGATGAAAATATCCACCGGCATGGTATTACTGTCGCACACAAGGAAAGCAAACTTGCCGTGTTTCTGCACAACACCGACGAAAGACGTCTTTGCACGCCGCAAAATCTCCACTATCTGCCCCTCTCTCTTCCTTTTCTTACGCCGAGGGAACAAATACACCTTCACTTTGTCCCCATGCAGAGCGTGGTTCGTGTTATTCATGTTTATATACACGTCTTCGCCGCCCTCGTCGCAAATCACGTAAGCCTTGCCCGTTTGTTTCATGTCCACCGTTCCAACGATGTAATGTTCAGGCAGAGCATTGCTTGTGATATATTTGGGGTTCAGCTTGAAGCGTCCCCTCTCCTGCTTCGTTATTATATTATCCTCTGCCATCTTTTGCAGATGATTATGAATCATTTCTTTGCCTCCTCTGTCCGTAATACCGAGACGTGAAGCCACCTGCTTGCAATTCAAACATGAAGCAGGATTTGAGGCAAACACTTTCAAAATAGAAGCGGCAAAAGCCGACATATCGTTCTTCGATTTCATCTTTTCCGTCTTTTTCAATATAATTCCCTGCAAAGGTAACAAAATCCTGCGAGCCTCATATTAAGTATTTGTAAACTTTTGACCGCAAACACATTTTCCAATCGCATATTCCAAGTAACGAATGCCCCTTTCCGCATACCGAGACGGCATTCCATTATCGCAGAACGCCGTTTCGGAAAAATAAAACGCCGAAAGAATTTCACGAAACGCCGATTGACGAAATTCTTTCGGCGTTTCATTTCCGAAGTATCGGAAAGGCTTTTTCATGATAGGCTTTGATGTTATTTTCTTTTGTCCTACCTTTGCAACAAATTGCAAAGCGATGATAAAGCACGAGGATATTGTCAAAATATTGGAGGCAGCTCAAATAGCGGACGTGGTGGGGGCTTTCGTTCCTCTGAAAAAGCGTGGAGCGAATTACATAGGCTTATGCCCTTTTCACAATGAGAAAACACCCTCTTTCAATGTCAATCCGGCGAGAGGCATATTCAAATGTTTCGGTTGCGGCGAAGGCGGCGATTCCGTGGCCTTTCTGATGAAGCATGAGCATTATACCTACCCCGAGGCTTTGCGATGGTTGGCGGAACGCTACCATATACATATCGAAGAAACGGAAGCCACGCCGGAAGAAAAGGCAGCACAGTCGGAAAGAGACCGTGTGTTCCATGTAAACGAGTTCGCACAAAAGTATTTTCAAAATCTGCTTTTCAATGATGAGCAGGGCAGAAGTACGGGACTGTCTTATTTTGAAGAGCGTTGCCTAAGGGAGGACACCATACGCAAATGGGGCTTGGGTTATTGCAAAGACAGTTGGGACGATTTCTGCACGGCAGCAAAGGCAGAGGGCTTTTCCGAAGAAGATATGGTTGCTGCCGGCGTGGTAATAAAGAACGAGAACACCGGTAAGGTTTACGACCGTTTCAGAGGCAGGGTAACCTTTCCGATATATAACGTAGGCGGCAGAGTCTTGGGCTTTTCCGCCCGCATACTCACCTCCGACAAGACGAAAGCGAAGTACGTCAACTCTCCCGAAAGCATTATTTACACCAAAGGCAAGGTTCTCTTCGGTCTTCACCTTGCCAAGGACGCCATTGTGAAGGAAGATCTTTGTTATTTGGTGGAAGGCAACATGGATGTGGTGATGATGTACCAGAACGGGGTGAAAAACGTAGTCGCAACCTCGGGAACGGCACTTACGGAGCAGCAAACCTCCATGATAAAGAGATATACACGCAACGTTACAGTGCTTTACGATGGCGACAGTGCCGGAATAAAAGCCACTTTCAAAGCAGTGAACATCTTTTTGGAACACGGCTTGAACGTAAGAACCGTTTTGTTCCCCGACGGAGAGGATCCCGATTCCTTCGCTCGCAAACATACGATGGACGAATTCCAAACTTTCTTGAAGGAAAACTCGCAAAACTTCATCATCTACAAGACCAATCTTCTGCAAAAACAGGCTGAAAACGACCCTATCAAGAGAGCGGACTTGATAAGGGACATAGTGCATACCATTTCGCTTGTTCCCGACCTTTTGGAAAGGAACACATATTTGCAAGAGTGCAGTTCCATTTTGCAAACCAGCGAAGAAGTGTTGGGCAAAGCACTCAAAAAGCAGCTCTTTCTTAATAGGGATAAGAAAAACAAGCAGGAAGACCCGCAACCTGCCATTGCCGAGCAGGTAATTCTCGATACACCGAAAGCGGAAAAGCAGGAAATAGAACTTAATCCCGATTACGCACAGGAGAAAGCCATAATAGAGATATTGTTCAAGTATGGCAATACGATGACAAGGCAGGAGGTTTTCGGGGAGAACGATGCTTTGGAGTACAAAGACGTGTTGACGGCAGCGTATGTCGTTTGCGATATAGTGAATGACGATATTCGTTTCACCGATGTTTTATTCGGTAAAATCTTTGAACTGTATAGACATTCCATATACGAGGAGAACACCGTTCCTGCAATCGATTCGTTTATCTCGAACGAAGAGGAGCAAATCCGAAACCTCGCAGCCGAACTCCTCATCGGCGGCAGGGAAATCAGTCCTTTGTGGTCGGAAAAGAATATCTCCGTTCCGGATAAGGAAAGCAAGGAAGTCATCGACCGCCTTATCTCCGACACTCTCTTGCGATTTAAGTTGCATAAAGTGAATGCCTATATCAAGCAGGTGAATGAAGCCATTAAAACAACGACAGAGCCGGAGGCAATGATGGAATTGGTCATCAAGCACAAGCAGTTTACGCTGATAAGAAACAAGATAGCCAAACAACTTCACCAAGTCTTTTCTTCCTGAACCATCTGTGTCGGAAGAGTTTCGTTGAAATGCACAAGCGGCAGAGATTTCTTGACAATATCTCTGCCGCTTGGTGTGAAATCCGGATAATTTGCACTTTCCGGACAAGAAATCATGCTTTTATTTCTCGGAAGCCTTCTTTCGGAGTTTCAAAGCCATGAAATCTTTTTGCAGATAGGGCTGTGCGGAAGTTATAAGGTTTATCGGTTCCTTTTCTCCCTTCATGAAGATATGCACCAAGGTGTCATTTACAACTTCATACCTGCATTCCGTCGTGTCCTTTGCATTGGTTATGATTGCCTTTTCGGTCAATTCTATATCCATCGGAAAGCAATCCTCCGGCGAAGCCGCCATCAACTGCAAAAGAACCACATTGGACAACAACTTCATCGAAGCCGAATCGTCCGTAGGAGCCTGTTCCTTGTCGTCATTCAGGAACGACGCTTCCACAGCCTCGTATTTTCCCAAGTAATCGGGACTCTTCGAGCATGATACCGCCATCACGGCAAGCAGGAATGCAATCATGCAATACGAAAAACATCTTTTCTTCATTTTCATATATGTTTATGATTTATTATTTCTGTCTTTCACCCTTAAATTTCGCTCAATCACAACAATGGGTCGGTAAGTCGTGAAATCGTTCGTTCCAAGCGGGTACTGCAAAGAAGTATGGCGAAACATACTCTTCGGTGAACATGGCTTCGTACCCCCGATTAAACGAACTTGTTCTTGCATATATGGAATATATACTCCGAAGCATATCTCCATGTAGATATTCCGTAAAAAGCAAAAGGAGATGAACAACATTTATTCATCATACAATCTATTTTGATGCGGCAAATATATAGTGTTTTTTTTGTATTGACAAAATTTTTTCAAAGAAAAATAATCATGTTTCTTGAAAATCGTATTTGCTTCGTGCGATTGCATGCAATATCGCTTTCTTTTTCATCTGTTGAAAGCTCCTGATATAAACGCCGTTCGCTATATCGATGAGGTGCTTTGCCGTAAACTTTCGACCCTAATCCCGTTCTAGTGCGAATGAAACGGCGTAAGAATTTTTTCTTACGCCGTTTCATGAAATTCTTTCGGCGTTTCATTTTTCCGAAACGGCGTTCGGTTTTCGAGGGAAAGAAGATTGGCGGATAGAGTTTGCGGAAAGTCTGGTTCCTATCGGGGAAATGTTGTGGTTTTCAGGTGCCGGAGCGGTGGCGAAACGGTGTATGGTATATGGAAACGGAGTAGAAAATGCAGTAGAAGGGGCAAGGTGTGTGAAAAATATCGTATCTTTGCCAATATGGATATTGCTGCATTGGTTTCGGGAGGGGTTGACAGCAGCGTGGCTGTCGTCCGTTTGAAGGAAATGGGATTTGACCCTACGATTTTCTACATAAAAATCGGCATGGAGGACAAGGACGGTTATGTGGATTGCCCTTCAGAAGAGGATATAGAGATTACGACTTACATTGCCAAGAAGTATGGTTGTCGTTTCGAGATTGTTTCCTTGCAAAAGGAGTATTGGGAGAATGTGGTCAGCTATACGATAGAGGCTGTCCGCAGGGGACTTACGCCCAATCCGGATATGATGTGCAATAAGTTGATAAAGTTCGGCAGTTTCGAGAAGAAATGGGGTCATTGCTTCGATAAGATTGCAACGGTAATACTTCTGTACCGTACGCT
>UQXW01000010.1 GCA_900545215.1 uncultured Bacteroidota bacterium | reverse complement strand
GTTTCAGGAATAATCAAATCGCAAACGTTATCGGCAAAGATAAATCTGTGATTAGTCGTGAATTAAAGCGGAACTGCGATAAGCGTAGCGGACAATACAGAGCCGAGCAAATATGAACGAAGAATGAAAGAGAAGCCTAAGTCCATCAAGTTCACAAAAGAGATATGCCTACTTGTAGAGACAATGTTGAAAGAGATTACAGTCCCGAACAGATAACAGGGCGTTGTAAATTGAAAGGGATAAAGTGTGTCAGTTGTGAAAGGATTTACCAATACATTTGGAAAGATAAGAAGCGAGGTGGTAAACTATACAGACATCTCAGACATAAAGGGAGACGATATAGGAAACGAGGAGCAACCAAAGATAAAAGGGGCATCATAAAAGACAGAATAGGAATAGAGGAACGACCTGCCATGGTGAAAGCAAAGACACGTTTTGGAGACCTTGAATTCGATACAGTAATCAGCAAGAAGCATAAGAAAGCATTGCTTACCATAAATGACAGAACAACCAATATGAGTTGGTTATCCTTACTTGAAGGAAAGGAAGCAAAATCATTGACAAGAGCAGTGATAGAGAAATTGAAACCAATCCGAACATTGCTACACACAGCAACAACAGACAATGGAAAAGAGTTTGCCGGACATAAGGACATTGCCACTGCACTCGGTATAGATGTTTACTTTGCACATCCATATCATTCGTGGGAAAGAGGAGCCAATGAAAATATGAACGGACTTATACGACAATATCTGCCAAAAGGTTCATCGTTTGAGGATTTGACCGATGAAGACATCTCTTTCATTCAGAACAGATTGAACAATAGACTAAGAAAAAAGCTCGGCATTCTAACTTCACCGAAATATTTTTTCGCTAATTTTACGACCATAGCAAATGGTCTAATCGATAAGTTGCATTTGTGAGTGGAATTCAGCGAATTAAAAATCGTTAATTCGGAGTAATTGTAAAGAAGCTAAAATGATAAAGAATGTAAAGAGGCAAAGAGAGTAATGAAAGTAAAGAGAGTATTTTGCGAACCCGCATAACGCGGATTGAAGAGAATAAGAAGAAAGAATGGTGAAAAGTGCGAACAGGGACGAAAAAATAGCAACTCTATTGTAGGTCTTGCAAAGACAAATGAGGCATCATAAATATAGAATAGAGGAATATCCTGCAAAGTAGATAGGATATGATTTAGTGTCATTGAATTAGCGGCAGTAATCAACAGGGGAGCATAATACAGCATATTCGTTACACTTGGCATAGATGTTTCATTTGCCTTTTATCAATGAGAAAATAAAAACAAGAATACATTATGACAATACACGCCGAAGGGTTCACCCTTTGAGAATTTGACAGATAAAGACATATAGTTCATTCTGAAGCAGACCAAGAAAAAAAAACTCTGCTTTTCAACTCCTCATGGATACTTTTTAACGACGCCAGAACAATAGGGTCTGACAAATAAATTGAATTCGGCAAGTGTAGTTACCGACTTCGACAACCAAACATTGAAAGAAAATTTCCTTTACATTACTTTCGTCTTATTTATCTATCCATCAGGATTTTGCGAAGCTTTGAATTTCATATTTCGGACAGTATCGGAAGCTGACAAAGGGAATTTTTCTCACTATTTGTTTACAGATAAAATATTTTGTTGTACTTTTGTCAACAAATAAAAGCTCTATGAGTACAGAATTTTCACCTGACAGACTGAAAACAGCTCGAACAACATTGAAATTAAGCATGGAAGATTTGTCAATACTGACAGACAGAATAGTATCAAGGCAAAGTATCCATAGCTATGAAACAGAGAGAATGAAACCCAAGGCAACAGTGTTGAACAAACTTGCAAAAGCTCTTGGTGTCAGTCCTCATTATTTGGAGGGAAAAGGTATGATGATAGATATTCCTGCCTTGCGATATACCGGCTCAAAAGCTCTTACACGGGAAGAAATTCACGAGATAGAAAATATACTCGCTTTCAGAGCAGAAAGGTACATTGATTTGGAAGAGAAAAACGGAATGTTGAAACAATTCTCCAATCCTCTGAAATCATTTATCATTTCAAATCAAAAAGAAGCCGATGATGCCTCCAAGTTCTTACGAAAGCAATGGGGCATGGGTACTGCAAGCATTACAAGCGTCTATCGTCTGTTGGAACGCAAAGGAATAAAGTTAATCGAAACCACATTGCCGCAAGGAGTGTTGGGTTTGAGTACATGGTGTGAAAAGAAATATCCGCTGATAGTCATGAATGCCGACAAGTCCGACACCACTACGGAACGTACACGCTTCACTGCCATTCATGAATTGGGACATTTGCTTCTGAATATAGCGACAGAATGCGACAAAGAGAGGATTTGCAATCAATTTGCAGGTTGCTTTCTCTTACCCAAAGAGGTTATGTATGAGGAATTGGGAAGCAAACGGGACTTTATTACCTTGGAAGAGGTATTGGATTTCCATTTGGAGTACGGAGTTTCCGTTGCTGCCATTATTCATCAGGCTTGGGATTTGCGGATTATAACATCGGAGCATTACAACCACTGGTTTGACAATATAATATCAAAAAATAGGACAGAGAAAGGCTGGGGCAATTATCCGATAAAGGAAACACTCGGCAGAGAGAAACGAATGCAAACCATATCTGAACAAGCCGACAATGACAAAACATCTAACAATAACACGAAAGTAATAAAATATAGTAATCAATAAAATATTAAGTATCATGAGTAATTTCAATGAATTTACACATTTGTATCAGTTATCAAAGACATTGCGTTTTGAGCTAAAACCAATAGGGGAAACGCTTAAACATTTCAACGAAAGCGGCATCTTGGATCAGGACGAACACAGAGCCGAAAGCTACAAGAAAGTCAAAAAACTAATAGACCGCTACCATAAAGAGTTTATGGAAGAAGCGTTGAGAGACTTTGTGTTTCAAATGGACGATGAAGGAAAGAATAACTCTCTTAGTGAATACTTTTTCTTGTATTCCCTCGGCAAAAGAACCGAAGCTCAAGACAATGACTTCAAGGACGTTAAGAAGAACTTGCGGGAACAGATTGCAAAGTATTTCAAAGCTTCACCCAAGTACAAGAACCTGTTTAAGCAAGAGCTAATCAAAGAAGACTTATGCAACAACATGCAATGCAACGAGGAGGAGCAAAAATTAGTTGAAGAGTTCCATAACTTCACAACCTACTTCACAGGTTTCCATGAGAACCGCAAAAACATGTATTCCGATGAGGAGAAATCAACCGCTATTGCATTCAGGCTTGTACATCAAAATCTTCCGAAGTTCATAGACAACATTGGAGTGTTCGACAGAGTAAGAAATATAGATGAAATAAAAGCAGGCATAGAAAACTTGCAAAAGCACTTTGAAACAGAGGGGTTGTTCAAACAGGGAGAAAAGATTGAAGATTTCTTCACCTTGGATTATTACAGCCGTTTGGCTGTTCAAAGTCGAATAGAGATATACAACGCCATTCTTGGAGGCAAAACCACAGAAAAAGGCGAAAAAATTCAGGGCTTAAACGAACTCATCAACCTTTACAATCAACAACACAAGGAAACTCATTTGCCGAAAATGAAAGCCTTGTTCAAACAAATTCTCTCCGACCGTCAGGCTGTTTCTTGGATAGAGGAAAGCTTCAAGAGCGACAACGAAGTTTTGTCTTCAGTCAACGATTTCTATGAGAATTTGAAACAAAATGAGATATTTGAAAGAACGAAAGAACTTCTAACTTCAGTGGGCAGCTATGATTTGAGTAAGGTTTATATCACTAATGACCAACAACTCACAAGCATTTCGCAACAGCTCTATGGCAGTTGGGCTGTAATAGAGAACGCTATACTTGCTGAAATGCAAAATGAGACACCTCGGAAAAAGAAAGAAGATGCCGAGAAGTATAACGAAAGATTGAAAAAGGCTTATTCTAACAGAAGCAGCTTCTCCATTGCGTACATCGACCAATGTTTGGAAGCCGTCTTTGGCGAAAATCGTATCCCTGTGGAACAACACTTCGCAAACCTCGGAAAAGCGGAAATCGAAACCGAAGCGGAATGCGGAAAAATCAAAATACCCGACGTTTTCACTCAGATAGAGCAAACTTACTCTGCTGCAAAATCTCTGCTTTGCAATCCTTATCCGAAAGACAAACACCTATCACAATCCGATGAAGACATTGAGAAAGTAAAAAATCTGCTTGATGCTCTCAAACGTTTCCAACACTTCATAAAGCCATTGACAGGTAGCGGAGATGAAGCTGAGAAAGACGAAATGTTTTACGGTGATTTAGCTGAACTATGGACAGAAATCGATCAACTCAATTCTCTCTATAACAAGGTAAGAAATCACCTCACCGGCAAACCCTACTCAGAAGAGAAACTCAAACTCAACTTTGAGAATGCCACCTTACTAAATGGTTGGGATAAGAATAAGGAACCAGATAATACAGCAATAATACTAAGAAAAGACGGATTATACTACTTGGCAATCATGAACAAGGAACATAACCGCATTTTTGCTTCGGATAAGTTACCCAACAACGGAGAATGCTATGAAAAGGTCATATACAAACTTCTACCGGGTGCGAATAAGATGTTGCCCAAAGTATTTTTATCCAAAAAAGGGATTGAAGTTTTCAAACCAAGTCAAGAAATATTGGCTATCTATAACAATGGAACGCACAAAAAAGGCGACACATTCAACATTAACGATTGCCACAAACTAATAGATTTTTTCAAAGAGTCAATCAGTAAACATAATGATTGGAAGAATTTTGATTTTCATTTTTCAGACACCAATTCATACGAAGATCTAAGCGGTTTCTATCGTGAAGTAGAAAATCAAGGCTACAAAATAACATTCCAAAACATCTCTTCCGACTACATAGATAACTTGGTAAATGAGGGAAAACTATACCTTTTCCAGATATACAACAAAGATTTTTCAACAAAGAGAGACCTCTCAAAACATAAAGAAGGAACGCCGAACATGCATACGCTTTATTGGCAAATGCTCTTTGATGAGAGAAATTTGAACGATGGTGTTTATCAACTCAACGGACATGCAGAGGTCTTTTTCAGGAAGAAAAGCCTTAACTATACCAAACCTACACACCCTGCCAATCAACCGATTGCAAAAAAGAATCCACACAGCAAAAATGAAACAAGCCAATTTACGTATGACCTTATCAAAGACAAAAGGTTCACGATGGATAAATTCTTGTTCCATGTACCTATAACTCTCAACTTCAAGAGTGGCGAAACGGACAATATTAACGCAAAAGTCCGTCAATGGTTGCAAAAGGCTGACGATGTTCATATCATAGGTATAGACAGAGGTGAACGACATTTGCTGTATTTGACTGTGATTGACAGTAAAGGCAACATCAAAGAACAGATGTCGCTCAATACGATTGAGAACAAGTACAACGGCAACACCTACGCATTTGACTATCACAATCGTTTGGACGAGAAAGAAAAGGAAAGAGACAAAGCGAAGAAGAGCTGGAAAACGGTTGAGAACATAAAAGAGTTGAAAGAGGGTTATCTGTCGCAGGCAATCCATAAAATCACTCAACTGATGTTGAAATACAATGCAATCATTGTGCTTGAGGATTTGAATATAGGTTTCATGAGGGGTAGGCAAAAGGTTGAAAAGCAGGTTTATCAGAAATTCGAGAAAATGCTTATAGACAAATTAAACTATCTTGCCGACAAGAAGAAAGACCCGAGCGAAGTAGGCGGAGTGCTGAATGCCTATCAGTTGACAAGCAAGTTCGAGAGTTTTACGAAACTTGGTCGTCAAAGCGGATTCTTATTCTATATTCCGGCTTGGAACACTTCGAAAATTGATCCCGTTACAGGTTTTGTCAATCTTTTCGATACTCAATACAAAAGCGATGGTAAGGCGAAGATGTTCTTCAGTAAGTTCAAATCCATAAGCTACAACAAAGATAAAAATTGGTTTGAGTTCTCTTTCGACTACAACGACTTCACAAGCAAGGCAGATGGAACAAAAACAGAATGGACAGTATGCACCAACGGGGAAAGAATTGAAAATTTCAGAAACGGAGAAACCTCGAATCAATGGGGCGGAAGAACAATAAATCTAAGTCAGAAGTTCAAGTCTTTGTTTGATGAATATGGCATAGACTTTACCAAAGACTTGCAAAACTCTATCTGTTCTCAATCGAAGAAGGGTTTCTTTAAGCAGTTACTCCATCTTTTCAAACTGACCGTACAGATGAGAAACAGCAATACAGAAACAGAAGAAGAAAAAGGGAAAAAAGACTTCATCATTTCTCCTGTATGTGTTGATGATAAATATTACAATAGTGATATAGAGGCTGAGAAGGGAAAGGATGAAGAGGGAAATTGGAAATCCGAACTACCTGTAAATGCAGACGCAAATGGTGCTTACAACATTGCGAGAAAGGGGTTGATGATTTTAAACCATATCAAGCAAAGTTCGGATCCTTCCAAGAAACAAGAGTATGACCTGACGAACAAGGCGTGGTTGAACTTTGTGCAGAAAGGTTCCGTTGAGGGGAAATAATGAATGATTTTATCAGTATTTCAACTTTGAATGATTTTATCTTCTGTCCGTATTCCATATACCTGCATAATGTGTATATGGAAGCGGACGAGGATATTTTCAAAGCCACTCCGCAAATAAGAGGCGCACAAGCCCACAGCGGAGTTGACAAGAAGACCGGCAGTTCGAGGAGTTGCGACATACTGTCTTTGCCGGTGTGCAGTAATACGCTCGGATTGTATGGCGTGATTGACATTTACAAGAGCGACAAAGCCTTGTTGATCGAAAGAAAATATCAATTAAAGAATATCTATCGAGGACAGTTGTATCAATTATGGGCTCAATATTTTTGTATGACTGAGATGGGATACGAAGTAAGGCAGATTGCATTCTATGAAATCTCTACCAACAAACTATTACCACAAGCCACCCCTAAGCAGGCAGAGAAAGAAGAATTGATAGATTATCTTGCCGCATTACGCTCGTATAACCCCGTTTCAGACAAATCAAAGCCCAATCCCAATAAGTGCGTTCACTGCATCTATTGTAATCTTTGCGACAAAACCGAATTGGATAATGTTTACACATAAGGACATAGAGACACGTTCCGTTTTTGTGATTAATTGCTTCGACAAAGAACGAAGTTTGAAACTAAGAAATGGAGAATTATTGCTTTCGGAAAACCAAAACGGCAAAGATGTTACTCTCACAAAATTTCCTTTTCAAAAGATACTTGCTTTGTTTATCATCGGTTCCATGAACATAACTACTCCTTTGATTGAAAAGTGCAAAAAGTATGCAGTTGCTCTGATTGTGGTCAAAGCAAATCTGAGACCTGTTTTTATCATGGCAGATGCAGCGGAAGGAAACTTTTTATTAAGACAGAGACAACACAGGTTCGAGAAAGAGGATTTGTCCGTTGCAAAAGTATTGGTAAGGAACAAGATCTGCAATCAACTATCATTGCTGAACATGACAAGAAAAAAGGACAAGAAGACGAAAGATACCGTTACCTTTTGTCAACATGCAATAGAAGCATTGGAGAGTACAACGGATTATAATAGCTTGATGGGCTTGGAAGGTGCTGTGTCGAAGGCATTCTTTGCAGCCTATTTTCAAGCTCTTGATTGGCACGGACGCTATCCGAGAATAAAGTGCGATGAAATGAACGTATGCCTTGATATAGGTTATCATATTTTATTCAACTTCGTGGAATGTATTGTCCGCTTATTCGGCTTTGATGTTTACGTCGGCGTTTATCACAGACTTTGGTTCAAACGAAAATCACTGATTTGCGATTTGATGGAACCGTTCAGGTGTATAATAGACCATACAATTCTTTTGGCATTCAATCGTAAACAGTTTTCAAAAACAGACTTTGAACTTGTGAAGCATGAATATAAGTTGAAACAAGATGAATGCAGCAAGTATTACAAAATATTCTGCGATGGTATCATTGCAAATAAAGCCGAGATTTTTTCATACGTTCAGCAATATTACCGTTGCTTCATGGGACAAAAAGCCATCTCAACATATCCGATATATAATTTCAAATGAAAATAATCAGCTACGACATAAGAGACGACAAAGTAAGAACGAAATTTGCCAAAATGCTCGCCAAATATGGTGCAATAAGACTTCAATATTCTGTTTATGAGATAGAAAACACGAATAGAATAATGGATAATTTGTTGGTGAGAATAGAAGATTATTCAAAGCAATTCTGTTTTGATGACAGCGTGATCGTATTTGACGTAAACAAGAATAAAATGCTGAAATACGGCAACGCAATACATCGAGACCAAGCAATGGTATATTTCAAATAACAAACCTCAGTCTGTCACAAAGCACACACAAATAACAAACAAGTGTACAACAAGACATTACGCCATACTTGATTTTCACCCCTATATTTTTTGCAATTTATATTCGTACGCCTTATGCTTCAAACTCAAATAATTGTTGTATCTTTGCAAACTGAAAGAGGCTAACAGCCTCATTGAATTTCTACTATTGTAGATTTCTAGTGTCATCATATTTCTTATGTTTTAAGGCTAACAGCCTCATTGAATTTCTACTATTGTAGATAAGTCCTTGTTAAACAGTTGTTTCGGGTGGCTAACAGCCTCATTGAATTTCTACTATTGTAGATCGGAAACTTTTCCGTCTGTTACATACACGGCTAACAGCCTCATTGAATTTCTACTATTGTAGATAGAATATCTATGTTCGCGACTCCGACATTCGGCTAACAGCCTCATTGAATTTCTACTATTGTAGATAGAGAGTACTTTTGGAAGAATACCTATCACTGGCTAACAGCCTCATTGAATTTCTACTATTGTAGATTTCATGGAAGAAATCAAGAAAATACACAAGGCTAACAGCCTCATTGAATTTCTACTATTGTAGATCCCGTTGGTTCCATTGAGGCACTTAATGAGGCTAACAGCCTCATTGAATTTCTACTATTGTAGATTGCTGAAAAACGGCTTTGTAGTTGTAAATCAGGCTAACAGCCTCATTGAATTTCTACTATTGTAGATTCAACGGCTGACCAACAGATAGTTGCAGGCTAACAGCCTCATTGAATTTCTACTATTGTAGATCCAGCAGGAACTGTAATAATACTATCATAGGCTAACAGCCTCATTGAATTTCTACTATTGTAGATGTCAGCTTCGTCGTGCTATCTACTCCAGGCTAACAGCCTCATTGAATTTCTACTATTGTAGATATACAGTATGTCAAGAGTACTAATATACGGGCTAACAGCCTCATTGAATTTCTACTATTGTAGATTTAGACAATCTAAGCAATGGTCTAACAAGGCTAACAGCCTCATTGAATTTCTACTATTGTAGATTTGTTATTTAGTTCTTTATATAGATAAAGGCTAACAGCCTCATTGAATTTCTACTATTGTAGATACGAGTATCCAGACGATATAGACAGTAAGGGCTAACAGCCTCATTGAATTTCTACTATTGTAGATCGCCGTGAGTTGCTACCACACGGAGGAGATGGCTAACAGCCTCATTGAATTTCTACTATTGTAGATCTATAGCTGTACTGTCGCTAATCTCCTTGGCTAACAGCCTCATTGAATTTCTACTATTGTAGATATCATGGTTCGTCAGATTCGTCAGATTAAGGCTAACAGCCTCATTGAATTTCTACTATTGTAGATCCGATGTCCGCAGCCGCGGCACGCTTGGGCTAACAGCCTCATTGAATTTCTACTATTGTAGATTCTATCGACCACGTCGATGCACCGAGCAAGGGCTAACAGCCTCATTGAATTTCTACTATTGTAGATATTTTATCCCTTTCATTTTCAATTCGTTGGCTAACAGCCTCATTGAATTTCTACTATTGTAGATCAACCGCCCGCGACACATCCGCAAGGCTGTAGGCTAACAGCCTCATTGAATTTCTACTATTGTAGATGACAGGGTGCAGTACCTGATGCAGTTCGGGGCTAACAGCCTCATTGAATTTCTACTATTGTAGATCTCGTTCTCTTCCGAAGCCATTGAGAGGGCTAACAGCCTCATTGAATTTCTACTATTGTAGATCACCAGTCGCAGAGGCGGGGCATTTCTTTGGCTAACAGCCTCATTGAATTTCTACTATTGTAGATGGTTTTTGCTTTTTTGGGGCTTTGCAAGGCTAACAGCCTCATTGAATTTCTACTATTGTAGATCCGATGTCCGCAGCCGCGGCACGCTTGGGCTAACAGCCTCATTGAATTTCTACTATTGTAGATTCTATCGACCACGTCGATGCACCGAGCAAGGGCTAACAGCCTCATTGAATTTCTACTATTGTAGATATTTTATCCCTTTCATTTTCAATTCGTTGGCTAACAGCCTCATTGAATTTCTACTATTGTAGATTTCCGTTTTCGCCTCATTCAATCCACGAAGGCTAACAGCCTCATTGAATTTCTACTATTGTAGATTTACAATGCAAAATTACTACTTTTTCGGAGGCTAACAGCCTCATTGAATTTCTACTATTGTAGATTTCGGATACACCCAAAGCATTTAATTCTTGGCTAACAGCCTCATTGAATTTCTACTATTGTAGATGCTTGTGCAGCCATCGAAAACAAAATAGAGGCTAACAGCCTCATTGAATTTCTACTATTGTAGATCACCAGTCGCAGAGGCGGAGCATTTCTTTGGCTAACAGCCTCATTGAATTTCTACTATTGTAGATAACAAGTTAGCGAACAAGATTTACCTTTCTAGGCTAACAGCCTCATTGAATTTCTACTATTGTAGATTTAAAGTGATACTCTTCTATATTCTATTGGCTAACAGCCTCATTGAATTTCTACTATTGTAGATAAGAAAAACGTAATGTGGATTGCACTTGCAGGCTAACAGCCTCATTGAATTTCTACTATTGTAGATTTTAAGAGGAGTTAATACAGGTGTTACGGGCTAACAGCCTCATTGAATTTCTACTATCGTTTCACCTTATTTCATCAACTCTGCCCTATCTTCGTTCATGTCAACATTGGCGACAATTAGTTCTCATGCAGTTCTTGCTACATCGCTTTATCCTGTCTGCCATCAATATCACACGACTACCTGATGATTATTTGCTTCATTCTCGCAATGCCATGTCGGTGCATTACGCTATTCTTTACTCCCAACAATATAGCATACGCATTTTCTTTGAAGTAATCTTGAAGTACAGCGTTCTCGGAGTATCTGCTGTCTGCATATATTCGGAGGTTTCATAAAAGCGTTATCAACTTTTGAGACGACCAAGAAAAAAAGTTTGGCTTCACATCTACACATGAATACTTTTTATTAACTTTGCCATCATAACAAACGGCTGAATGACGAATTGAACTCTGTTTATCGTTCTGCCTATTTTAAACATCAAAACATTAATTCAAATGAAAAAGCGATTATTATCGGGAATGCTTGCAATGCTTCCTTTGTTTTGTTTCTCGCAAGTAAGCGTTACTTCTGCGAACGGCATGAGGGCGGATACTCTTTTGAACAGATATTTTGCGGGAGGAGGCGTTGTAATCTCCAATGCGAGGTTCAACGGGCAACAAACCATCAACAGCAACCAGATCGGAACCTTTGTAAACCCCACAACCCACGGAACGAATATGCCCATAGGGGCAGGTATAGTCATGGTAACGGGAGATTGCAATGATGCGGCAAGCGGTTCTTCGGAAGGAACGAGCTCTTCTCAAGCCAATCCTGCCTCCGACGGGGACGGTATTTCGATAGCACTCACCCGTACACTGAGAGGAACGGGTAGCACGAAAGACATGAACGATGTGGCTGTGCTTGCTTTCGATTTCATTCCCTCCGGCGGGGAGATGTCGTTCAAATACAGCTTCGCTTCCGAAGAATACCCGGGGTTTGTTTGCAGCGAATTCAACGATATCTTCGGTTTCTTTATATCGGGTCCGTATGATGAGATGGGAAACCTTCTTACAAATGAAGGTGTTACATATAATTACAGAAATATAGCAATAATTCCCGGAACAGAATCGCCGGTTACCATAAACACAGTAAACAACGGCGTACGTGCCGGCTCGGCAACACCTTGCGATTTAACGAATTCGCAATATTTTCGTATGAATGGAAATGACAACTGCAAGATGAACGGTTATACAACGGAGTTGGAGACGGAAAAACTCTTCGTCGTACCTTGCAGAACCTACAAATTGGAGTTGGCTATATGCGATGTAGGCGACCATGCATACAATTCCGCAGTTTATCTCTCCGCAAATTCATTCCGAACAGACGAATTATCTTTGTCAAAACCACGTGTCGCTCCCAATGAGGAACACCCTTATCGTTTCATCAAGGGGTGTTCATACTATGATATTTCGATGTACCTCAACCGTCCTGCCGATGAGGACGAGACACACACCTTGATATTTCAGGGAGGCACCGCAGAAGAAGGTGTGGACTATACTTTATCCGACCTGAACGGCAATCCTGTCGGCAATATGCTTACCTTCAACGAAGGAGATACCTCTGCGACTTTGCGTATCAACTTCGTGGAGGATGAAAACGATGTTCCGGGAGATATAAAAACACTTATCATCATGACCGAAGAGGTAAGCGATTGTGCAGAAAGAGATACCCTTATTTTGGAATTGGAAACACCTCAAGTCTTTACGCATACTTTGTACAGGCAAACGCCCGATGGTTGGACGGAATTGACGGACGATATTGTCTATTGCGAAGATGTGCTACCGGTAGATGAGAAATTGAAAATAGAAACCGCAGGACAACAAGGAGAAGTCGCCTATCAATGGTCTATCGGCAACCATGCGGACGAGGCTGAGAATATGATAAGGGTGGCACAACCGCAAGTCGTTTATCTATCTGCCACAGATGCTTGCAACAGAGTGGTGAACGATACCATCGAATTTTCTGTCAATATAGCCGTAACGACGGCAAGTACCGATAAGGAAGACATCTGCGTAGGCGATGAAGTCATTCTGACGACCGATGAGGCGGTTGTGTATGTTTGGACTTCGGAGCCTTACGACGAGAGCCTTGCCCGCAATTCCGATGTAAGGCAACCGCACGTCTCTCCTGTAAAGACGACAACCTACACCATCGAAACAACGGATCAATACGGTTGCAAGGCAACGGCGGATATAGAGGTCAGAGTGATACCTTCCGTTGTTGCGGCAATGAAACTCTCTCCGGAAGAGACAACAATCTCAGACCCCAATGTGGAGTTTCGCGATTTAACGGTCAATGCCTATTCGCGAATATGGGATTTCGGGGACGGACAAAGTTCGACAGCCTCCTCAGGTATTGTCTCTTACTCCGGCGATGACACTGCAACGTATAGCGTCATGCTTATTGCATTCAATTCCGCACATTGTCCCGACACGACCTACGGAACTGTTCATATAGCTCCCGAGTTCACCATTTGGCTGCCGAACTCCTTCACTCCTGCTTCCGGCGATGCCAATGCCTTCTTCGGACCTGTCTTTTCATTCGACACCGAATACGAATTGAGCATCTTCTCCCGCAACGGAGACAAAATCTTCCGATCGACCCCGAAACAAAGACAGTGGGACGGAAGGATAAACGACACGGATTATGCTCCCGATGGCGTATATGTCTATATGCTTATGTACAGAGACGGAAACGGTTTGCTGAAAAGGAAAACTGGAACGGTAAATCTTATGCTGAATACCAAATAAAGAAAATACGATACAATGAAATTCTCGATTACAAGACTTGAAACGACTGCCTCCACGCAGAATGCTTTGATGGAATGTGCGGAAAAAGAAAATCTTCCCGAAGGAAGCGTATTCATTTGCAAGAACCAGTACGCCGGCAAGGGACAGGGAACGAACAAATGGGAGAGCGAAGACGGTGAAAACCTGACTTTCTCTCTTCTTTTGAAGCCTTCGTTCCTGCCGATAAGCCGTCAATTCGACCTTATGCAGGCTTTGTCTCTTGCGATAAAAGATTTCGTCGGAGAATACGTCGGCAACAAGGTACGGATAAAATGGCCCAACGATATATATGTGGGCAAGGATAAGATATGCGGCTGTCTGCTGCAATACAAAGTGGTAGGAAATACGGCTGATGCGGCTTATTGCGGAATAGGAATAAACATCAATCAGGAGAAATTCTCCTTTGCTCCCAATCCAACTTCCTTATATCTGCAAACAGGCAGAAAGTACAATTTGGAAAAGCTGTTCGACGAACTTCTCCAAGCCATTGCAAGACGTTATGAGGAACTCCGCAGTGGAGAAATCGGCAAAATAAAAGTCGAGTACCTCGAATACCTGCTCTATAAGGATATTCCGGCAGAATATATCTATAAAGGCAAAACCATAAAAGCCACCATAAAAGATGTCGATTCCTACGGACATCTTATCCTGCGGCAGTACAACGGCGAAATGCTTAACGTCGAGTTGAAAGAATTGGTCTTCACTCACAGGGAAGCATAAAGCCGCCCACCTCATCAAGCCACCGAAACACAAGAAAGCATGGTTCTACCATGCTTTCTTGCCAATCGAAACAGCGGATGCACCTGTTCCACCTTTTCTTGCTTTATTCCAATTTCAAGCCTTCCGACACCCCTTCATCGAAGTACTTTATCCATGCGTTGTATGTGTCCTGTGCCGACTGCATCGTACCTATAAGAAACCCCGGAGTATTCTTAAACTCCGACAATCCCCGATAATAGTACATCTTATGCTTGTTATCTATCACGAAAGGCATGATGTCATGCCGCAGACACTCGCGAAAGAAAATCAAACGTCCCACTCTGCCGTTGCCGTTTTGGAAAGGGTGTATGCATTCAAAACGCCAATGATATTCGGCAAGCGTCCGTATCGTTATTTCTTTTTGAGCGGCATACCATCGGGACAATGCCTGCATTTTCTCAGCCACATCGGCAGGGCGACAGGTCTCCCGTCCTCCGACTTCATTAGCCAACCGCTTCCAATCGCCGACATTGAAGTATGGCTTCTGTGAATCGGCGGTTCCGGTCTTCAATATACGATGGAATTCCTTGATTATATCATTCGACAAGGCTTGTCCGATCGTATTCAAAAGATAATCGAATGCAATGAAGTGGTTGGAAGTCTCTATGATGTCATCGACCGGCACCGCGTCTTGGTCTTTGAAACCTATCATACGGGTTTCAAAGATGTAGCGTGTCTGTTCCTCCGTGAGTTTGCTTCCCTCTATACGATTGGAATTATAAGCCAGCTGCACCTGTGTCTTATGATACAAGCCGCCTTTGCGATGCGATTGCTGTTCATCGGCGAGAAACGCTGTCAACTTATTCATTGCAACAGTTGTGTTTGCATTTCGACCAAACCTTTTTCCCTGTAATCCGACACTTTTTCCACTTGCTTATTCCTTGGCTTCAAAGAGTTCGACGGGAAGAAAGTTCGCTATCAGGTTGTCGGTGTTCGTGATTGCTTTCGTGGTGAATGAAAGGGTAGGTATTTCGCTTTTCTTTATCAGATTTTGAGCCACGGCTCCTATGTAGCTGTCCGTGAGGCTCAACTCTTGGTGCGTCATTATTATCATGAGGTCTGCCTTGACCTTGTTGCCGTGTTCGAGTATCACCTCTTCGACAGGTCTGTCGTCTTCCGTATATGCCTGTGCCGAGACCTTCACTCCCTCCTGCTCTATTATCCATTTGGCTTTGTCCAACTTCTTCACCAAGCGTGAGGAGGCGAGCTTGGTGCCTTTCTTCACCACTCCGACCAAATGAACGGTCGAACGGTAGTATTTTGCCCACGATATTGCAGCGTTGATTTTCTCCAATGTCTGCTTGGTCAGGTCGATTGGCAAAAGAATGTTGGCGAATTGTCCCGATAATATCTGGTTTTCGCCCACTGTTATGACGGGACAAGGGGCTGTCGCTATGATGTGCATTGTCAAAGGACCGATGAAATGGAAGGCACTGACCGCCGAAGACATCTTCCCCATGACTATGTATTGTGCTTTCAGTATCTCGGCTTGTTCCAATATGACTTCCGCCGGTTCTCCCTGCTCCACAATGCAATGTATCTTCATTTCGTTTTTTGCCGAAGCCTCGATGGCTGCTTCTTTCAGCTTGTTCTCCACCATGCGGCGTTCTTCGCGTTGTTGTTTCTCGCTTCTGAATAACTCGGTCAGAAAGTTGGTGGAACGTATGACCGAAAGGAGATGGATTTCCCCCTTGATGAATTGTGCGACCTTCATTGCCTCTTGAAGGGCTGCCTTTGCCTTGGGGCCGAAATCGTAAGGCACGAGAACGGTCGGGGTTTTCTGTTGAATCATTTCTTCCATAATATCGCTCTTTTTGCTGTTTCAGTGTTTGTATATCTCATTAAACGGTTGACGAAGGCTGAACGAACGTGCCAAGGTCTGCTCATCGGCGTACTCTATGCTGTCCCCCATGGATATTCCGCGGGAAACGGCTGATATTTCAACGTTTTCATTCTCCAAAAGTTTGTTTATGTAAAACGCCGTGGTATCTCCCTCCATAGTGGTGGGCAATGCGAGTATCACTTCCTCGGGTCGTTCGTTTCGGACGCGGACGAGGAGTTGTTCGATTTTTATATCCTGCACGCTTATGCCCTCCATGGGCGAGATGACTCCGCCAAGCACATGATAAAGCCCCTTGTAGTAGCCCGTGTTCTCTATCGCCATGACGTCCTTTATGGTCTCGACAACGCAAATGAGCTTTTCATTGCGATTTTTGTCCTCGCAGATTGCACAAACAGGGGTATCGGAAAGGTTGTTGCACCTTTGGCAATGATATATACGGTCTTTCAGTTCCACCATGCTTCGAGCCATCTGCTCCACTTCCTCCCTGCTGCGTTTCAACAACCATAGGGCAAACCTCAAAGCCGTCTTCTCTCCCACCCCGGGCAGTTTCGACAACTCGTTGACCGCTTTCTCCAACACCGATGATGAATATTCCATATTTTTCTTACCTTTGCTCCCGTTTTTTCTTTGGCAAAGATAAGTATTTTCGGCAAAATGAAGGTTGTGCGTGAGTGGTGATTTTGCGATTTGTCGAAGAGAAAAAAACAAACGCCCTTTCACGAAAACGGAACGGCGGAATAAAATAACGAAACGCCGTTTCGTCGCAATTAAACGGCGTTTTGTTTGAATGGGAATACTTTTACGGATAATCAGATAGTTACAACAATGGAACAAATCATCTTTTGGGTCTTCGTCGCCTACACCCTGCTGCTTTTCGGCATTACTTTCATCACGGCGAGAAAGGCGGACAGCGGTTCTTTTTTTGCAGGCAACAAGAAAAGTCCGTGGTTCGTGGTTGCTTACGGGGCAATCGGGGCAAGCCTCAGCGGGGTTACTTTCATGTCCGTGCCGGGCTGGGTGGAGCAAAGACAGTTCACCTACATGCTTACGGTACTCGGTTACCTCTTGGGCTACGTTCTTATTGCGTTCGTGCTGCTTCCGCTCTATTACAGGCTCAACCTGATTTCCATTTACGAGTACCTGAAACAACGCTTCGGCACAGCTTCTCACAGAACAGGCTCATTCTTCTTCATACTTTCAAGAACCCTCGGAGCGAGTCTTCGCATGTTCATCGTCATTTGGGTACTGTATGAATTCGTATTCTCGCAATGGGGCATGTCATTCCCTCTGACGGTGTTGCTGTTTCTCGCCTTGATACTGCTGTTCACCATGAGAGGGGGCGTGAAGACGATAGTGTGGACGGACACGCTGCAAACAACCTGCATGTTGGCTGCCTTGGTCATCAGCTTCGTGTTAGTGGGCAGACAGATGGGGCTTTCAGGCGGCGAACTCGTCAAAGACATAGCGGCAAGCGACTACTTCACCTTCGTGAACACAGACTCTTCGAGCCGTCTGTGCTGGTGGAAACAACTCTTGGGCGGCATGTTCATCACAATCTCCATGACGGGCTTGGATCAGGAGATGATGCAGAAGAATTTGAGCTGTCGCAACCTGCGTTCGGCACAAAAGAACATGCTGAGCTTTGCAATCGTTCTGCCGATCGTCAACTTCCTTTTCTTATGTTTGGGCAGTGCCTTGTATATCTTTGCGAAGAAAGAAGGCATAACGGCAAGCGGAGACGAGCTTTTCCCCTATATCGCACTCCACAGCCTCACACCCTTTGCAGCCGTGGTGTTCATCATCGGTTTGATTTCCGCTTTGTTCCCCTCTTCCGACGGAGCGTTGACATCGTTGACCACGTCGTTTTGCATAGACCAGATAGGATTGGAAGAGAAAAAGGATTGGAGCCAGAAGAAAAAGAAAAGAGTGAGACACTTCGTACATGCAGGCTTCGCATTGCTCTTCGTAGGCATAATCATCTTCTATTCCGAACATCGCAACAAGTACCTCATCGACACGCTTTACCAGATTGCCTCCATTACCTACGGTCCCTTGCTCGGCTTGTTTGCTTTCGGAATATTCACCAAGCGTGCGGTCAGAGACAAGGCAGTACCTTACGTCTGCATTGCGGCACCCGTGATTTGCTTCGTGCTGAATGCAAACTCCCAAGCATGGTTCGGATACAGCTTCGACTTCGAGTTATTGGTGCTTAACGCCATTATGACCTTTGCAGGTCTGCTTGCCATCAGTCGTAAAGCCGAAAAGGCATAAGCGTACGCCGAAAACAGAACACAAAAAGCAAAAAAAGAAAACTCCCGAAGCCGTCAAAACCTCGGGAGCTTTCTTTTTTCTTTATGGGAATTATAATTTGGCAGGCAAAACCTCCACCATCTCGACATGAAACACCAAAAGGCTTCCCGCAGGAATACCGTTACCGCCTTGATTGCCGTATCCCAAATCCGGACTTATCCAAAAATCATAAACCGCACCGGCGTTCATCATCTTCAAACCCTCCGTCATTCCGGGAATCAAGTTGGTCATTGCGAAGATTACAGGTTCTCCGTCCCTTTCAAAGGTGTTTTCCAACGGTTTGGACACCTTTCCATCCTTGCCGAGCAAAGATAAGGAGTATTGTATTCTCACTCTGTCATTCGGATTCGAAGGTTTAACGCCCTTTCCTTCCTTTACGACCTTATATTGCAAGCCCGAAGCCGTTGTCTTCACTCCTTGTGCCGACTTGTTTTCGGCAAGGAACTTCTCGGCTGCCTGACGGAAAGGAACAGCGTCCTGCTGCATCTTGGTCTGTTGCTTTTCCATCATCTTGCTTTGGTACTTACGCATTATATCCTGCATTTGGCTTTCAGGCATCATGCCGTTCGTATCGCCGGAATAAGCCTGCTGATACGCTCTTGCGAAGATTGCGGGGTTCAATTCCAAACCCTGATTCTTCATACCCATTCCTTCGTATATTCCAAGCACGTATGCTGCGGAATCTTCCAAGGTCTTCAACTCGCCCATATCGACATGTTGGGTCTTTTGCGAACAAGCGACGAATGAAAACATGCCTGCACTCACGGCAAGCAAACTTACAAACAATGATACTCTCTTCATCTGAATTTTATCTTTATATGGTTCTTTTTTCAAGGGGCAAAATTATGAAATAATCGGCAATCACCGCATTAAATCGGCAGGAAATATCCTTGAAACGCCGATTTGTTATATCTTTGCAGCCCGAACGCCAATCCGAACAAGTCGGATTGCAAATTCAAAAGGTAAGCAACTTAACCGGATTCAGGAAAATGAAGAACAAGTATATCGATTTGATAGAGCAAACATTCGAATTCCCGCAAGAGGAGTTCGATGTGGAAGAAAACGAATTGACTTTCCATGATATACCTCTCATGGACATCATCAAGCAATACGGAACGCCTTTGAAGATTACCTACCTCCCCAAGATAAGTTCCCAAATCCAAAAGGCGAAACGTCTGTTCAACGTGGCAATAGCAAAGACGGATTACAAGGGTTCCTATAATTATTGTTACTGTACGAAAAGCTCTCATTTCTCTTTTGTGTTGGACGAGGTGATTAAGAATGACGTCCACTTGGAAACCTCTTCGGCTTTCGACATCAACATAATCAACGAACTGTTCGAGCAAGGCAAGGTCGGCAAAGACCAATATATATTATGCAACGGCTTCAAACGTCCGCAGTATATCGAGAACATTGCGGAATTGGTGGCAAACGGTTTCACCAACGTGATACCCATCATAGACAACATAGAGGAAATCGACCTGTTGGACGAGAACGTGAAAACACAATGCAATGTCGGCATACGCATTGCCTCGGAGGAAGAACCCATGTTCGACTTCTATACTTCCCGTTTGGGCATTCGCTACAATTACATAGTGGATTTCTACAAGCAAAAGATTGCTTCCAATCCCAAGTTCAAGTTGAAGATGTTGCATTTCTTCATCAACACAGGCATAAAGGACTCCGCATACTATTGGAACGAGCTTCAAAAGTGCGTAAACGTCTATTGCGAATTGAAAAAGGTTTGTCCGGATTTGAATTCCTTGGACATAGGCGGAGGATTTCCGATAAAGAACTCCTTGGGCTTCGAATACGATTATGATTACATGGCAGAGGAGATACTTGCACAGATAAAGGATATATGCAACAAGCAAGGCATAGAAGAGCCTGACATCTTCACCGAGTTCGGTTCTTTCACCGTCGGAGAGGCAGGCTGCATTCTTTACAGCATCATAGACCAGAAGAGACAGAACGACCGAGAACTCTGGTATATGATAGACTCTTCTTTCATCACGACGCTACCCGACACTTGGGGAATAGGACAAAGGTTCATTCTTCTGCCGATCAACAAATGGGATAACGAGTATCAGAGAGTGTTCCTCGGCGGTTTGACCTGCGACAGTCAGGATTACTACTCGGCAGAGACACATTCCAACGCCGTCTTCCTGCCGAAATACTCCAATGACGAAGAAGAACCGCTCTATATCGGCTTCTTCCACACCGGAGCCTATCAGGAAAGCCTCGCAGGCTACGGAGGAATACAGCATTGTCTCATTCCGCAACCAAAACACATCATTTTGGACAAAGACGAGAACGGAGAATGGACGACGAAACTCTTCGCCAAGGAGCAAAGCCATAAGTCCATGTTGAAAATTCTCGGTTACTGAAAACCAACACACCATGACAACAGGAATGAAATGCCGTTTCGTCGGGATAGAACGGCGTTTCGTGAAATTCTTACGGCGACCGCTTGTCCCGAAGCGGCGTATTCCTACGGAGGTACTCTGTTTTCACGACTTCCGTAGAGGTGTATTGTCGGGAGTTTCTATGGTTTTATTATTACTTTTCGTTTGCCCGAATCATGTTTCGGCACAGAAGAACAATCCTCTTGACTTCGATGTATGTGCGGAAGAGGTGAGCGATGAAGCGAAGGAACGTTTCGACAAGGCTTTTTCTGCATATCGCAAAGGCGATTACGCCAAAAGCACAGGCATTTTGAAAACCCTGACCGAGGAAGAACCGGACTTCGCCAGCCCTTACTTTCTTCTCGGCATTATCGGCGTGAGTACGGACAGGCCGAAGATGATAGAGAAATACATGAACGAGGTTGCAAGGCTTTGTCCGCAATACAGCCACCCCCTTTTCCATTATTACTTGGGCGTTGTTGAGTACAGCAACGAACATTACGCCGTAGCAGTGGCTCATTTCGAGCAATTTCTCAACTTGAGCGAAGAAGAGGAGATTTATTCCGACTTCCAAACGGAAGCCATCAACTATATACAATGGTGCGAGTTCCTTGCCGATGCGACAGAGAAGCATTTCCCTTTCACTCCGAAGAAAATTGAATGGGTTTCAAGCAAAAACGATGAACGTTATCCCTGCATAAGCCTCGACGGCAAGCAGATTTATTTCGAAAGGAAGGTTGCCATAAGACAGAACAACGACGATGGGTTTTACAAGAAAACAGAATTCGTTACAAAGAGAGTGCTTTGCCTTGCGGAGATGAACGAAGAGGGGGAGTTCGACGAGGGTTTCCCTTTGGAAGAAGCCTTTGCCAAAGAAGGCATTGTCGGGAGGGTGAGCATGACTTGCGACAAGAGGTTCATGTACTTTGCAAAACCTTCACAGGAAAGAGTATACGAAACGGACATTTTCTATTGCGAGAAAACCGACGGACATTGGAGCGAAGCCCGCAAGCTCGGCAATGCGGTGAATGGCAAAGGAAGCAATGAATTATCGCCCTGCATATCGCCGGACGGCAATACGCTTTACTTTGCATCGAACAGAGAGGGCGGTTTCGGGGGCTATGATATTTATATAAGCCGCAAAGACAAAAACGGGAATTGGAGTCAAGCCGTCAATGCAGGCAGACGCATAAACAGCCCGGGCGATGAGACGAACCCGTTCATACATGCGGACAACCATAACCTGTATTTTTCCTCCGACGGTTGGAAAACGATTGGCGGAAAAGACCTTTTCCACTTGGATTTGGAGGATATAAAGATGAAGCAACCGCAAAATCTCCGGTCGGACATCAACACGGAGGGCGATGAGACAGAGATATACCTTCTCGCCGACGGGAAGACGGCTTACGCAAGCGTGTTCGATTCGACAGAACGCAATTATGATATATGCACCTACCCTCTGCCAAGCGAAGCATGGGCGGAAAGCGTCCGCATTTTGGAAGGCAGGGTCGATGTTGCGGACAGCGAAGAGAAGCATTGCCGCATAAAGATATATGCAATCGGTCGCAAAACAGAGACAGGCTACGAAACAAATCCCGCAAACGGTGCATTCACCCTCGCATTGGTCGATGGGGAAGATTATTTGTTGAAAATAGAAAAGGAAGGCTACGCCTACTGTTCACGATACATCACCGCAAAGGACACGGAAAAGCGAATGGAACTGACATTGCTGCAAATGCAGACAGGGGAAAGCTATCCGCTGAACGATGTCAGCCTGAACGAAAAGAACCAACCGACGGAAGAGAGCCGCGAAATACTGAAAGATTTCACCGAATACCTGAAAGCCAATCCGCGATTGAGAATAGAAATCTCGGCACCTGCGGGACAAGCTGCCATGATAACGAACTACCTTATGAAAAGCGGCATAAGAGAAGACCGTCTCAAAGCCTCCGCACAAGAAAGCGAAGAGGTCATGTACCGGTTGCAATAACAACGCATGTCAATCTTGTTACCCTCCCGTAAGACAACTCACTTATGACAGTACAATGAAAAACACTTTCATAAACAGCAAAGAAACATCCAAAGAAAAGCAACCGAAGAACATCAAAGTCCAGTATCTGAGAGCTATTGCCATCATGGCGGTTGTCCTCATTCATACATGTCCGTCCGGAAGCCTGCAAGTTATATGCAGACCGTTCATCAACTTTGCCGTAGCGACATTCCTGTTCCTATCCGGCTACTTAACGAAGAGTGAAATCGAAAATCGGCAAACATTCTTCAAGAAAAGAATCGTAAGGGTTATCATTCCATACGCTATTTGGACTTTACTTTATACCGCAGCAAGCCATATCAAAAACCCTGCTGCCATACCTGTATTCACGATTAAGAATTTGCTAACGGCAAACGCTGCTGCAATGATGTATTACATATTCGTGTATATCCAATTTGTGCTGCTTACGCCCTTACTTGGAAAACTCGCCAAATCAAAATACCGATGGATTGGTTGGTGTGTGGCTCCGATATCGGTGATGTTAAAGTATTATTGGGTATTCTGTGGCGTAGAACCCGACCCTATCGTAAATCTTATTTGGAGTGATGCCTGTTTGGGTTGGTTCACGTTTTATTACCTCGGTTTGGTTTTAGGCAACAAAATCATTGAAAGGGACTATAAGTTGTCGAAACTATTCGTGATTTACATTATTTCCATCATACTTCAAATGCTCGAAGGCTATGTGTGGCTGCAATACGGGCAAGCAAATTGCGGAACTCAAATCAAGTTATCCTCGATCCTGACAAGCTCGATATTCTTATTGATGGCATATACATACATTAAAGGAAACAGCCGGCAAAAAGAAACCTCCGAAGATTGTTCATTATTGCTTCTGATAGGAAACCATTCGTTCGGAATTTATTTGTGCCATATAATGTTCATGAGGATACTATCGTTTGTCCCTTACTACCGTGAAATTCCTTACGTCCTTAATTCCACCATTGTTCTTTTTATCAGCTTGGCATTCGTTTATTATGGAAACAAGCTTTGCGGCAAGAGATTGAGCAAATATTTCGGTTTCGTGTAATACAAAACCCGACAAAGCATTATGCTTCGGTTGTCGCAGTAGCTGAGAATGACACATATTATATGGCAGTAGCTCGGCGAACGTGCGTCCGACGGATTTAATTGCTTTTGCAAACGACAAAAGTTCTGCCATACATGCTTGCCGGTGGTATTTCCTCTTGTTCTATTTGGTTCCTGTGGCTGAACAAAGAGGCGGGGTTCTCATTTTTGATTTTGCATGACCGTTCGTTTAGCGATTAAATTGCTACCTTTGCAATTCGATTGCAAACAAAGTCGAACGAATATGCAGATTGTTACATTGACTACGGATTGGGGGTACATCGACCATTACATAGGTGTGGTCAAGGGGCGGTTGTATTCGACCATTGCCGATGTCAATGTAGTGGATATTACCCACAACATAAAGAAATACGACTTGCTTTCGGCGGCTTTTGTTGTCCGAAACGCCTGCATGGAGTTTCCGGAAGGCACAATCCATATCATCGATGTGAACAGCTATGAGGAAGGACGCAAAGAGGACGAAACAAAGAGCAAGTTCTTCATTGCCGTAAAACATAAGGGACAATATTATATTTGTACGGACAACGGTTTGCCATCGATGGTGTTCGGCAACGATGAAGTGGAAATTGTGCAAATCAATCTCTACAACGAATCGAATTATTACACCTTCGAGGCGTTGGATCTCTTCGCAAAGGTGGCAAAGAACATTGCCGAGGCGGGAAAAATCGACTTTCTCGGTATAAGCAAAGATGGTTTTGAAAACAAAATTCCACGGAATTACCCCATCATAAGCCACGACAGAATAAAAACCGAGGTCATTTACATCGACGATTACGGCAATGCCTTTCTGAATATCACCGCAAATGAATTTGCCAAGGCTCTTGCGGGAAGGGGGTTCTGCATAATGATAGACAAGAGAAAGAAAATCACCAAACTCTCACAAGCATACGCCGATAATGATGGCTGTGTGGACGATGTATTGCTTACAATCAGTTCGACGGACTACCTTCAACTTGCCGTCAGGGAGGGAAGCATAAGCGAACTTCGCGGCCTGCATGTCGGCAGCAGCATATTGATTGAGATAACGAACAATCTCGAACAACCTTTGAAGTAATCCACTCCTGCGGCTCTTCGCAGAGTTCATGACAAAATGCCGTTTCGTCGGAATAAAACAGAGAAAGAAAAAATTATTACGCCGTTTCGTCGGAGCAATACCCCGAAAAAATTTCTTTTGATGGGAAAAGGTCGATATTTTGCAGGAGGTGCTTGCATTTCTTACATTATTTCGTACCTTTGCAGCCTGTTTGGGAACAAGAAGTTTAACATTGTAAACATCATAGAGACATGAAGAGAATTTTGGTCTTGGGTTCAGGCGGTCAGATCGGCAGCGAACTCACCATGCGTTTGAGAGAGGTTTACGGCGATGCCAATGTGGTTGCCACAGATATAAATCCGCAACGTCTTACGCAAGCAATTCAACAATCGGGTCCCACAGCTGCCTGCGATGCCACCAAGGCGGAGGAAATAGCTGCCATTGTAGATAAATACAACATCGATTCCATTTACAACCTTGTTGCAATACTTTCTGCCACAGCCGAGAAGAACCCCATGTTGGGCTGGAACATCGGTATCGGGGCATTGATCAACTGCCTTGAAATAGCAAGAGAAAAGAAATGTGCCTTGTTCACCCCTTCTTCAATCGGTGCTTTCGGCGACACAACCCCTTTGAACGGCACTCCTCAGGACACGATACAACGTCCGAAGACCATTTACGGCGTTACGAAGGTAACGGGAGAATTATTGGGAGACTATTACTTCGAGCGTTTCGGCGTAGATGCACGTTCGGTTCGTTTTCCGGGATTGATTTCCAACGTAACACCTCCGGGAGGCGGTACAACGGATTATGCAGTCGATATTTACTACGCGGCGGTAAAGGGAGAAGATTTCGTATGTCCTTTGAAGCCGGGAACAATGTTGGATATGATGTACATGCCTGACGCTTTGGACGCAGCGATGAACATAATGGAGGCAGACCCTTCAAAGTTGATTCACCGCAACTCCTTTAACGTAACGGCAATGCACTTCGATCCCGAAGAGATTTACGCAGAAATCAAAAAGCACAAGCCGAACTTCAAGATGATTTACGAGTTCGATGCAATAAGACAAAAGATTGCGGACTCATGGCCCAATTGGATGGACGACAGTTGTGCGAGAAACGAATGGGGCTTCAAGCCTAAATACGACCTTCAATCGATGACGGTCGATATGTTGGACAAACTATCCAAGAAATTCGCCAAATAATTTTGTTTTCATAATATTTTATTTTCTCCGGGCTTTCATTCGAGAACCCGGAGTTTTGTTTTGGAAAGGCAAAAGCATGAACAGATTTTCCGGAATGATGTATGCAATGCTTTCATCGGCAACCTTCGGGCTTATTCCCCTGTTTACTCTGCCGGTGATAAAGAGCGGCATGCACACTCCCTCGATTATTTTCTACCGTATGTTGTTTTCCGTCGCCATGTTGGCCGTTTTGATTTTCATTCGCAGAGAATCCTTCCGCATAAGCGGCAAACAACTGAAAACAATCTTCTTTTTGAGTATTTTCTATGCCGCAACATCGCTGCTGCTTGTGGAAAGCTATCTTTATATTCCCTCCGGATTGGCAACGACAATAAGTTTCCTCTACCCCATTGCCGTAACCCTCATACTCTTTTTCGGTTTCGGGCAAAGAGTATCGGCAAACACTCTCGTAGCAATACTCTTATCCTTTGCGGGAGTGTTCCTTCTGAGTTTCAAATCAGCCTCGGGCAGCCTCGACGGCAGAGGATTGCTATGCGTTATCATCACCGTATTCACCTATTCCACCTACATAGTCGGAATGAACAAGAGTTGCGTCAACTCTCTGAGCAGTTTGGTATTGAGCTTCTACGTATTGCTCTTCACCACTCTATTCTTCACAGTGAACATGGGCCTGCAAGGCGGCTTGGAAAGCATACCCGGCATAAAGGAATTGGGGTCTTTGCTCCTTTTAGGCTTCATTCCCACAGTGCTTTCCAACATCTTCCTCTTCCTTGCCCTCAAACGCATAGACAGTGCGACCACCTCGCTTTTCGGTTGCATGGAACCGCTCACCGCCTTGCTCGTCGGCTACTTCGTATTCGGCGAAAGCATGCTTTGGCTTCAAATCCTCGGAGTCGCAATCATCATCGCCGCCGTCCTTATGGTCGTCCTGCAAACCTTCAAAGACAATTCAAGGGAATAATCCGTTCTCTCGTAGTTTCCGAATACCGGTTCGGCAGGATTGAATGATGTTTGAAAAAATTCTTCCGCGGTTTAAACAAAACGAAACGGCGTGGGATTTTTTCGTACCTTTGCCATCATATATGTTTCTATGATCGGAAAGTTTCCTTTTTAAGATAGAGACTTCGATTGACGATTTTTGCACCAAAGAACAAAGGAAATGGCAAGAAACAGCACCAACGAAATACTCCAAAAGGCAAAGAAAGCGAAGAGTGATGAGTTCTACACTCAACTGTCCGACATAGAAAGGGAATTGCAACACTATAAGCATCACTTCAACAACAAAGTGGTTTATTGCAACTGCGACGACCCTCGTTCAAGTAACTTTTTCAAATACTTCTTTTCTCACTTCAAAGAACTGTCTCTCAAAAAACTGATTGTTTCCTGTTATAAGCCGCAAACAAACGACTTATTCGGTTCCGATAATAACGATAAAGCTTTTTTCTTTGAATATATGGGAAATTGCAAAGAAGATGAGCAACCCGATTTATCCGAACTTACTTACGTCAAAGGAGACGGGGACTTTCGCAGTTCGGAAAGCATAGAATTGCTTAAACAGTCCGACGTAGTCGTTACCAATCCTCCGTTCTCTCTGTTCAGAGAATATGTGGCTCAACTGATGAGGCACAACAAACTCTTCCTGATAATAGGCAATATAAATGCGATTACATACAAGGAAATATTTCAACTGATAAAAGAAGACAAAGCATGGTTGGGAATAAATCTCGGTAGAGGTATTTCAGGCTTTATTGTACCGAAACATTATGAATTGTATGGAACAGAAGTCCGCATAGATGAGTATGGTAACAGAATTATATCTTCTAACAACTGCCTATGGCTAACCAATCTGGAAACTCCGAAACGTAGTGAAGAGATTTCACTCACTAAGAAATACACAGGACATGAGGCGGACTACCGGAAATATGACAACTATGACGGTATCAACATAAACAAAACCCAAGACATACCATCGGATTACAGAGGGGCAATGGGTGTACCGATAACTTTTCTGCACAAATTCAACCCTAAGCAATTCGAAATAATAAGATTTCGCAAAGGAGACGATGGAAGAGACCTGTCAATAAACGGTAAATGCCCTTACTTCCGAATATTGATTAGAAACAAACACCTACAAGACAGCTGAAAAGCAATCTCATTCGTCTTAAACGAGAATTTACTTGTATAAATCGGCAGCTTGTCGTAACATATCTCTCATATACTCGGCGGCATAGTTGGGATAGATTAGCTTTACGCCGGAACCGTAGCTCATAAAGGTCGAATACATTTCATGATTGATGACTACCTCTATTTGAAAGACACAACCGCCGTCTTCGGGGTTCTCTTTTTTGAGTTTTTGCGAAGGATGCAAAGGCTTGGTCTTGATATACCGGCTTTGTTCTGCCGAAGCCCAAAACTTCACTCGGCGGACTGTGGCATGCAGAGGCTTGGACACTCCTATCATATTATCGAAAAAATGCTCCGAATCAAAGTCGGGATTTTCTCTGAAAGCGACATCGACAGGTTTTATACTTTCAATCCTATCCAAAGCGAGGTTATATATCCGCAGATCAGAAGCTAATCCGCCGAAGAGGAACCAACGGTTACGATATTCTTTCAATAAGTATGGGCAGAGGATAAACTCTTGCGGTTCTGTGGCATTGAATGATTGGTAAAGGATACAGAGGGTTTGCTTATTGGCAATATAGTTATACAGAGGATTGAGCAGTTTCAATCCTTTGAGATTAGGGACACTGTCGAAGTGAATCAACGGTTTGCGACCGCCCTTACCGATTGCCAACTTGTCTTGTAAGCGTCTTACAACGTCGCTCATCTCCGAGAATTGCTCAAAATCCTCCAGCTGACGGAGCATATCCACTGCCTCCTGCATAACTTCGTAATCGTTTTGCGACATCTGCATGTTCATAATAGAGTAATCCTTCTCGGCATAGCGGTAGTATTTATTGTCATAGACCTCTATGGGTGCGTTATAGCCGAGTTTATCCGACCGCATAATCTGAATATCTCCTTGAACGGTGCGAACGGATACACCTTTGCGTATTCCCTCCATTTCATAGAGGGCTTCGCTGCACGCTTCCACCAAGTCATCAAGCGTCCAACGGCGATAGCGGTTGCGAAGACAATTATCGATGGTTTTATAACGTATAAGTGCATTCTTGTTTGCCGGCATGCTTCCTCCAATCTGTAAATTTGTTATCCGAAATGCAAAAGTAGTCATTTTATTTGACTAATGCACTTATAAAACTCCTCAAAATCACAGCATTCCAAAATAATTCCGAAAAATATTACGGCTACGCAAAAAGACTGCGTAGCCCTATTGTAATTTTGCAACCGCAAACAAGAGACGAGGAAATGCGGAACAATTGCCCTGTATTGGTATCTCAGGTCGCAGGAGTTCCACATTCCTCTCTAAGATTTGCTGAGAGATGGTCAAGAACGGCTTACTTCGATAAGAGACCCTCGTTTATAGGGATAGCGAATAGTCGTTCAATTACCACTCTTACTTAATGGTTGCGATAGTTCAGTCGGTAGAATTCTGTATTTGTGTGTTGAAATTTTCTGCAAAGGATTAATCGACATATACTTCTTCTAATTAATCACAGGGACGCAGGTTCGACTCCTGCTCGCAACCCGAAAAGGAACGGCAAGTTCAGGGCAAACGAGTTATATCGCTATTGTCTGTCATTACCTTGCCCCTTTATCCGAAAAATATTGGTTATGAACAAGACTTTGACAAAGGTTGCCTTACGATACAAGGCGTTGTATATAGACATAAACCGCAAGGACATCGATATGAGGTCCGAAACATCAATTCCTATAATGGCTTTTATTGCAGAATTGAAGGAATTGGGCTATTGTGTAAGCGAAGAGTTGCTTCATGCTCTTAATTTGGTAAATGATAATGCACTGCAAGAAATCACGGACTGCATAAACGAGATCTTGCAAACCGACTTGAATTGGGCTCCGCTCGTAAAGGCTTGGAATATTCCCACAGGAGAAAAGCGGGAAAACCATCTGCTTACCTTTATCGCCAATATATTCGGAGATTTGCAACAAAAGTTGAAAGGAACAAGCCTGCCTTGCGGACATTTCATTCCAAAGGATTTGTTTCAACTCGAAAGATATAATGGTTGTCCGTTTTGCGGTACTCCGTTCGAGACGACAGATTTTGTTTACAAGGCTCAGGCAAGCAAACTCAAAGAGCTGAGATTATTCACTGCCGACGATATTCAACATCTCTTCGATTCGCTACTCACCTCTGCCACTCCTCTCGACGGAACTCAAAAAGATACGTTGCAACAACTCCTTGGTGTATATCCTGTTCCCGAAGATATTGACATAAAGATGAAAGAGACGGCAATCATTGTCGCAAAAACTTTGGTCGAGCTGGGTAAGAATGAGCAGGCTTCAAGGTTCATGAAAACACCTAAGGATATTCTCCGCTATCTTTGGTATGAAAAGACAGGCTGTGTGCAGATTATCGAACCCAAGACTCTCATTCGGCATGCTCGGAAGTTGTCTTACCGTCTCGAATGGAAAGGTCGGCTTGATAATATGAAAGATAGAGAAAACAGTATGAAACAAGCACTTCGGTTAAAGTACGACCGAAAAATGTGTCTTCGCGTTGCTTGTTGGTTGAATGCCATTCCGATGAATACTGCCGATGCTGCGGAAGAGATGAATTCCAAACGCGGAATGTGGGTTCGCATGATTCGTGCATTACGTTTGGGCGAATATTCTCGCAGAAAGGGTATGGAACATTTGGCAGAGATACTCGACAGATTCTATAAGCATTCTTATTTCACTTGGCAAGGAAATATCGACAGATTCCGCTTAATCGGGGATTGCACAATGACGTTGAAACTGCTCCGACAGCGTCCGGGAATATTTGCTCGGTCATTGTTTTCGACAATGCTCTGCTTCGGAAGCGATAAAACGCTTGCGGAATTTGACAAGATTGCTGATAAACTTCCCTCCCGTCTGCTTTTGTCGTTGGTAAATGCCGCAGAAATATACTTCGACCCCGATACAAAACGCATAGTCCGCACCATAATGGGAGAAACGAAGCAGATAGAACACAATAAGTTGATGTCATGCTATGACAATGAGGCTTTGCAGGAAATGACAGAAGAAATAAAAGACATATACACCGGTTCGATGCACCGACGTTTCGCCTCGCAAAACACAAACAACAAAACAATATACATAGACCCCGTATTATATGATATTCCCATCGGCGTAGGCGACCGCTCCGCAACTGTACAGGACACCTCCTGTGCATTAACCGGCACACGTTTCGCAGTGGAAGGCGATAAGGTCAGATTGTTTTTACAATGGGGCAAAGGCTTGCCGGCACAGCACCTCGACATGGATTTGAGTTGCGTAACAGCTTTTGCAGATGGCAGAGCCGAGTATTGTTACTTCGGTAATCTGACCTGTACAGGTGCAAAACACTCGGGCGACATACGCTCCATTCCGCCAATGGTCGGCACGGCAGAATATATCGAACTTTCCCTCTCCGAACTCGAAGCCGTAAATGCAAGATACGTTACTTTCTCGTGCAATGCCTACTCACGCGGGTCGCTTTCTCCCAATCTCGTTGTCGGCTGGATGAGTTCCGAAAAGCCGATGCAGATTTCAAAACGCACAGGTGTCGCTTACGACCCCTCATGCGTACAACAGATGATACGTATCAGCGAAAACAACCTCTCGAAAGGTCTGATATTCGGAGTACTCGACGTTCCGAAGAGAGAAATCATCTGGTTGGAAATGCCGTTCACCTCGCAGATTGTTCACGCCGCCGACATGACTTCCGTAGAGGCATTGTTACATAAATTGGCAGCCAAAGTATCCGTCGGAGAGTTGCTCAAACTCAAAGCAAAAGCACAGAAACTCATTCCCATCGCCACTGCGAGCGAAGCAGACGAAGCATACACATACGAATGGGCAATAACCCCCGGAAATATCAACAGTTTATTGAGCATCTGAACTGAAAAGACAAACATCAAATCAACTATCTTTCCCCTCTACCGGCTTTCAACTCCTCGAACAAGTCTTTGAAATCATCATGATACACTTCTTGGCAATTGTTACATAGTTCCTCTTCATCTCGCAACAAGAAGCTTTCACGATCAAACTCCGGTATAACCCCGTCATAATGCTTTTTACAGTCATCCAACCAGCGTGCCAACGTGAAATCTTTATTCCACCATTCATCATCCATAAATTGTGCGACTGCAAAATACTCCGATGCATACCACGCTTCTTTCTCTCCCAAAGCACGAGCAATATCAAATGCATCTCTTCTAAGCCAAAAATCACCATCACACCTACTCATTATTTGCCAAAATCTATAACCATGCTGTACTTCCCAGAAATCATTGTACAAATAGAAAGTAGCATCATATAACGGCAGTTCAAAAGATGGCGGCAAATCACCATAATCATCTTCTTCGTATTCAAAATATTCGTCAGGTTCTTGCAGATGAAAATACTCTTTCAGCCTCTCTATTGTTTTGAAAACAAACGCCCGTGCAGCCTCTTTATCTGTCCTTGCCTGCACAAATTCGTGTCTGATGATAAAACTTCCTCTTATACTCATATACCCATACTTAAATATTAATGACTGATTTCACTTCACCTAATACAGATAGCAAAAATACAAAACTTTTGCAAACCGGATTTCTTTCTTTGCATTCTTTATAGTTTCGGCGTCTTGGGTAGTTGAGAAACATTTCATAAGCTATTATTTTTCTGTTGTTTGAAAAGCTTTCAGCACTTAGCAGAAATAGAACGCCGTTTCGATTTTCCGAAACGGCGTTTTATTTTGCGAAAATGGCGGAATGGTAATCGTGTGATTTGCTTCGTTGTTTGAAAAATGAGGATATGGAGGCAGAGTTTCGTCAATTGATGGTGTAAATCGATTTGTGATTCTCAAAAAGATATGCCTCCATAGTTTTATTATCAATAAAACGTATCATCAGAAACCTCCGCACAATACTTCCGAATTATTTTCTCTGCAAGCCTACACCATTCACCACTAATGTTTAAGTTCGCCTCTAAAGTCTGTTTATCTACACGGAATAACTCTCCATCTTTCTCGCATCCATATTTATCATCAAAAACCGTCATGAGGTTATAACCTCCCAACTTTGGCTGTAATGCATCTAATAATTCATTGCATTCTTTAAAATTATCATGATACACAGGCTCGCAGACACTGCGGAGTTCATCGAAACCTTTCGACAAGAATTTTGGTTGTTCGAACTCAGGTATTGGCTTACCTAACTTCTTTTCAGAGTGTTCCAACCATTGTGCCAGTGTGAAATTTTCATCATCCCACATATTGCAATCAAGAGTATACTCATCTGAAACATACCATGCTTCATTTTCTCCAAGCACCCGAGCCAAATCAAAAGCTAATCCTCTAAACCTAAAAACGCTATCTTCATGATACATGATGGGATAATATCTCCAACCATGCTCAATCAACCAAAAATCACTATACAGATAAAAGGCCATATCGTAATCATACATACCATAATTCAGTCTTGCTACCCAAATTGGCACATAATCGCAATCATCAAACTTCCCATTCCAAAGGTCGAAATATTCATATAATCTGTTTATTGTTTCGGAAAAAAAATCCGATGAAGCTTTCTTATCTTTCGTTTGTCTGAACTTATGTCTGATAATGAAGTTACCGTTTATTCCCATATTCCTGTATTATTTTGAATTGTAAATACATTTTGATTAGCCTTGTCGATTTATCTGCAGCGACATTCCTTCGCCAGAATCATCAGTTAACATTTAACTTTCACTCTTGCTTTTCTATTGAAGAACCAAAGTTTATCCTTTTTCCATTGATGTTCAAACCTTCCTTTAACAAAGTCGGTTCGTTGAACGCCGTTTGCATCAAATAAAGCCGATAAACCATTCCTTTTCACGACAAAGCAACCCCCAAAATACTCGACAACACAATCAATAGGCTCATCAAACAACGGCTTCAAAGTCTCCCTATCAACAAGAAACCGCTTACTATCTTTTTCGCATTGCAAATACTTGCCGCCAAAAGCTGTTAATCCGACTATTTCATATCCGCCAAAACCGGCTTTCAACTCCTCGAACAAGTCTTTGAAATCATCATGATACACCCCTTGGCAATTGTTACATAGTTCCTCTTCATCTCGCAACAAGAAGCTCGCACGATCAAACTCCGGTATAACCCCATCATAATGCTTTTTACAGCAATCCAACCAGCGTGCCAGAGTGAAATCTTTATCCCACCATTCATCATCCACACAATCTCCGGATGCAAAACACTCCGATGCATACCACGCTTCTTTCTCCCCCAAAGCACGAGCAATATCAAAAGCCTTTCGTCTAAGCCAAAAATCACCATTGCGTTTATCCACTATATCCCAATAATAGTAACAATGATCTACTTTCCAAAAATCATTATACAAATACAAAGTAACATGATACAATGGTAGTTCAAAAGATGGCGGCAAATCACCATAATCATCTTCTTCGTATTCAAAATATTCGTCAGGTTCTTGCAGATGGAAATACTCTTTCAACCTCTCTATTGTCTTGAAGACAAACGTCCTTGCAGCCCCTTTATCAGTCCATGCCTGCACAAATTCATGTCTGATGATAAAACTTCCTCTTTCACTCATATACCAACATTATTTTGAATTAGCAACACAGGTTTCCATTACAAAGTATCGATGACAAAGATACAAAACTTTTCCAACCGGTTTCTTTCTTCGCATTCTTTATAGTTGCCATGTATCAATCATACTTGATAACTGAACAAATTCGGAACAGTTTGCATATACAACCAATTCTGATATTCGCAAATCAACTCTTGTGAAACATCTATTTCCGAATAATCTACGGTCTTGGCAAGTTGATACAGATTGATTCTCATCAACAATTCTCTATTTACTACACGTTTTGAGTCCATGAAACAAATGTTTCGTATAAAGCGTTTGAGAAGTTCGCTTTGCAGAATAAAAAGAGTAAGTTTGGCGTATTCGATTTTTTCAAATCCTAATAGGTAACATGTGTCATCAACCATCACAGGTTTACCTGCAATTGGTTCAACCAATGAGAACACCAAGTCCGGATACAAAGAGGAAATCACCACCTTGTACGGTGCAAAAGAATAATCGCCTAACCCAAAGACACTGAATCTTGGTTTATTTCGATATATAATACTCTTTCTGCCATCAAGATATGCAGCATGAGACAAAAGATAAGAGTATGTTTTAGGTGCTTTTCTCTTTAAAGCAGATGTGTTTTCCGAAATATTGGTTTGCGGTAATACCAAGTATTTTCTGACACCTTTCATACCCTTGCCTATATCAGAACTTTTGAGCAAAGGAAAAACAGTTCCATCGTCTATATCTACAATCTCTTTTAATCCGTTGGAATACATGGAATCATTCAAAGATAACTCCATAACCTTAGAACAATCATGCTTTATGCCGGAACGCCAAGTTAATTGAGATTGACCATCAAGAAAACATGTTTGTCCGTAGTCTTGAACATTTGAAACGAACGCTTCATTCACCCAACCGAATATATGAGAGAACCGCTTTGTATAAAAATCATACGAGGAGCATTGCTCTTGATAATACTCACCGATATGACACTCAAATAAAGATGCGGCAACAGAGACCTTGAACTCCTTTTTTGCGTCAAATGACAGTTGCCTTATGTTCTGTATGTAACGTGGATGAAAATGCTGTCTATATAGAATATTTTTGACAACGGAGTTTTTGACGAGCAATGCAACATGTGTATTACCATGATGAGCAAATGCATCTATCACCAAATTACAAATGCTTTCCGCAATATCGAAGTTTCCCTTTCCTGTTATGGCCTCTATCCCTCTTGTTTTATTGATATTGCTTTTCCCAGGTAAATTCGTTCCGTTTGTTTTTCCCAAACCACTATTCGTTACCCATGGAGGATTGCCCAATATCAACACATTTTTGTTCCTGTTTTCGTTTACAATCTCATCGAAATCGAAAGTAAACACATTCGTATTGTATAACCTGTAACAATCAATGCGACCTATATCCAGATACTCCCGAAGCTTTTGTTCCGTCTGATGAATATATCCTTGAAAAATTTCCACTCCATACACCCTTTCCACCCTATCGAACACATCAACAGCCGCTGCAATGAAATTTCCCACACCACAGGTCGGTTCCACAATAACATCAGGATTCACCCCACTGCTTCTCAAATACAGGCATACGCTTTTTGCAAACTCATAACCGGTTTGCCAATCGCCATAATCCTCACGAGATATACTCTCCCCCGAATGTATAACCTCCGACATGTCCAAGAGAATACTCATAAGTCGATTTCTTTACCCGAAAACTTTATAATCTGAGTCACACCATCAACAGGCTCCGACAGATTTACTACCCTGCCATATTGCAATCGCCATTGCAAAGCATTAGAGATTGTCAAATAACCGACTTTTGGCGGATTTTCAAGAATATTCTCTGCCATATTCATCAAGGATACTTCATCGGAAGGTATCTTATGATCGATAAGGAATGCAAATATATCATCAGCATTACCATTGTTGGCAATGATATTAAGAAGCCCTGTTGTTGTCTGATAATCTGCCGTTCGAGAAGCCTCTATAAAGGTACAAGAAAGAAAATTCAAGCAACCTTTCTTTCGTCGAACGTCATCTACTTTCTGATAAACGAACACAATAAGGTTATAACCAAGCCCATAAATCTTTTGCTTGCTATCCTTGAAAGGACAACTCGATTGTGGCTGTTTGATTGAAGTAACTTTGATATCCGTATTCACAGAAGGTAAATCCAGACCTATGGCAGAACTTCCGACAGCCATATCATACCGTTCTTCCAAATACTCTTGAAACAAGTGTTCTACAAATGTTCCGACAGCCTTACCATCAGTTATCCCGAACAACTCGGAACGATAAAGACCGTTTTCTCTTTTGCAGAATTTTTCCGCTGCAATTTGAAGCTCTGCAATATCCAATGTTTTCCTTAACATTATTCCGTTTATCTATGCTCAGCCCGTACCACTGTTGCAAAGATACGAATTTCTCGCAATATCCCCGCCAACAAACCAAGAAATCTCTTTATCGTATTACACATAATGTCCGACAAACTTCGATAAGCAAATTCGAAACGCACTCTGTACCATTTTGCATCTATACAAATTACCTTCACTATTTTCTCTCCTTATATTCTTTACCGTTCCGGCATCTTTGACAGTTGGCAGATATTTAATAATAGCTTGTCTTTCTGTTGTTTGAAAAGTTTTTGGTTCTTAGTAAAAATAAGACGCTCTTTTGATTTCACGGAATGCCGTTCGGTTCTTTCAGAACGCCGGTTCGGCATGTTGCAACGGGTTCGGTTGCTGCAAGGCTCCGTTTTCGTTGAATTGTAACGTGGGTTCGGCGATTTCAAAGTGGTAATTTGTGATTGCAAGCTGGGGTTGACGGCGGCAGAAAGGCTGTTTTTCATTGGTTTTTCTTACCTTTGCAGGCGTTATGGTAAGGTTTCCTGATTTTCTTATGCCGAATGATACTGTTGCTGTTTGCTCTTCGGCTCGCAAGATAAGTTTCGAGGAGGTGGAACCGTCGGTTCGTCTGTTTGAAAGCCGTGGTTACAATGTGATTTTGGGCAAAACGATAGGTGCAAGCTGCAATCAGTTCGCAGGAGATGACGCTTTCAGGGCTGAGGACTTGCAATCGCTCATAAATAACAAGGAGGTGAAAGCTGTTTTCTTCGCTCGCGGAGGCTATGGCAGCGTTCGCATTCTCGATAAGTTGGATTTGTCGCCTCTGAACGCCGCTCCCAAGTGGTTTGTCGGCTATTCCGACGTGACGGCTCTGCTTTTACATATATATTATAACGTTTCCCTCGCTTCTCTCCACGCTATCATGCCCGTAAACATCGTTTCCGGCTCGGAAAACACTCCTTGCGTTACGGCGATGCTCGATACCTTGGCAGGCAAACCTCTTTCTTTTACATGCGAAAGTGCCTTTCCCTCCGAAGATGCGGAGATCGAGGGCGAGATTATAGGAGGAAACCTCTCTGTTATCTGCTCTTTGCTCGGCTCGAACAGTTTTTGCGAGACAGAAAACAAGATTTTGTTCATCGAAGACCTCGATGAGTATCTCTATCACGTCGATCGCATGATGCAGGCCTTGAAACGGGCAGGCAAATTGCACGGTTTGCGAGCCTTGGTCGTCGGAAGCATGAGCGGAATGCACGATAATACAATTCCGTTCGGCTCTTCTGCGTATGAAATCATTGCTTCCGCCGTTGCGGAATACCCTTATCCCAAGTTCTTCGGGCTGGAAATAGGTCATGAACAGGGGAAAAACTATCCCGTAATCATCGGAGGAAAGGTCAAAATCAGCAGAAAAAACGGTAAAATCACCCTATGGCAAAACCGGAAAGCACAAAATCTATAGGCACTAAGGGCGAACAGCTCGCCGCAGACTTCCTTTCCGCCAAGGGTTACCGCATAGTGCAACGCAATTATTTCGCATTCAAGGTCGAAATCGACCTTATCGCCTTGGACGAATCCACGAATCAGATTGTATTCATAGAGGTAAAGACCCTTCGAAACGACTTCTTCCAACAGCCATACGAGGAAGTGAACCTCAAAAAGCAAAGAAACATCATCAAAGCCGCCGATACCTACCTCCGAAGGCACGATATCGACAAGGAAGCCCGCTTCGATGTCGTCTCCATAGTGCTGAAACCCGACTCCGAACCCGAGATTACACACATCATTTCAGCCTTTTGTGCCATCGATTTGCTCTGAAATCCAAGCCAAAAGCCATTTTCACACGGCAAAAAGCCCTTGTCGAAACACCGAAAGACGCTACGCAAACTCCGTAACGCCATTGTCGGAACGGAAAAATTCGTACCTTTGCACCCGATTTTCCAAGTAACAAAATCAATACAAAGTAATGACACAACAAAAAAATGCAATTAAGGCCTGGTTCGGCCAATTAGTCGATGAAGATGAAAGATTCGGCTCAAAACAATGGTTCAAAGCATACGCGTATATACTATTCGGTACGCTGCTTTTCGTGATTGCGGACGTGGTATTTGCAATGCCGTATCACCTTGCCCCCGGCGGCGTCTATGGATTGGCGAATGTACTCACCGCTTTGACCGGAGTGAAACTCACAATCTACCTTATGAGCATGGAAATCCCACTTTTGATAATCGGAAGCATCATCTTGGGACCGCGTTTCGGTGTAAAAACAATCGTATCCATCGTTCTCGGCTGGCTTTTCACCTTTTTGATAGAAACCTATTGGGGATACGAGCCTCTGATACACTGCGGCGAATTCATAAAAGACACACTTGCAGCACCGATGGGAGCATTGGCAATCACAAAAAGCACGGAACTCTTCGTACCCGACTATTTCCTTAATACTATTCTCGCAGGATTGCTTTACGGAATAGGCATCGGAATGATCTTCAAGTCCGGAGCCACCTCGGGAGGCAGCGATATCATCTCCATGATCGTCAATAAATACACCGGGCTCAGCCTCGGCACACTCGTAATCATCGTTGACAGCACCATAGCTCTTTCTTCCCTGTTGATAGAACCCGATTTGCGTTTCCCTGCATACTCGATTCTCCTTATATTCATAGAGGGTAAGATTATCGACATGGTCATCGACGGCTTGAAAACGAACAAAACCATCCTCGTTATCAGCCATCGCAACGAGGAAATCTTCGAAATGCTACGCAAAAACACCAACTCCGAAGACGCAGTCCTCAAAACCAAAGGAACATACAAAGGAACGGAATGCGATTTCGTCTATGCCGTTCTTCCGAGAGGCGAATACGTCAAGATGAAAACAGCCATAAGAAATATCGATTCCGCCGCTTTCGTCAACGTAATCGACAGCAGCGAAGTCTATGGCAAAGGATTCAAGGAACTACCAAAGCATTAACGGCATGACACTCCAACAATTCGAATACCTGCTCGCCATTTGCGAACACGGAAACATGCTTCGCGCCTCCAAAAAGCTCGGAGTAACACAACCGACCCTCTCCATCATGCTCAGAAAACTCGAAACGGAACTCGACATCGACATTTTCGACCGTTCCACCCAGCCGCTCCGCCTCACCGAAGCAGGAAAACAAGTCGTCAAACAGGCAAAAGACATCCTGAAAGCAGCCGAAACCCTCCGCCAAACAGTCGCAGAACAACGCAACCTGATGACCGGAAGGCTGAAAATCGGCGTAATCCCGACCGTAGCCCCCTATTTCGTACCCCGCTTCCTTCAACACTTTCTCGACAATCCGCGACATACAGACTTGGAAACAAGCCTTTCGGAAATGAAAACCGAAGACATAATACCCGCATTGCTCGAAAACGAAATAGACATGGCCGTAATGGCAACTCCACTCGACCAAGAACGGCTGTTGGAAATCCCGATTTACTACGAGAAATTCCACGCCTACGTCTCCGAAAAGACTCCATCGCTGCACCAAAAGCCCCGAATCACACCCCAAGACCTCGTTTCCGAGCGACTATGGGTGCTTTCCGAGGGTCATTGTCTGCGAAATCAAGTCATGAATTACCTGTGTTTCGGCGAACAAAACACCGAACGAACCTACCAAGGCGGAAGTTTCACGACCTTAATCAAAACAATCGACGCCATAGGAGGGTGCAGCATCGTTCCGGAAAGCCTGTCGGACGACCTGAACGAGCGACAACGCAACAACATAAGACCGCTTTGCGAACCGGAAGCGACGAGAGAAATCTCCCTTGTGGTCAAAAACGACTTCGCAAGAGAGAAACTGCTGAACGAAATCGTCGAAACCATCAAGCAATTCGTACCTTCCCACATGATAGACGAAAGATTGAAGCGGTTCAGAGTGCGATTATAAAGCAGGCAAACGCCGAAAACAAAACACAAAAGGCAGGTCGAGCCTTAAATCGACAATAATTACGCTTTACGTGAGGACGCCTTGCGGCGTCCTTTTTCATAAACCCACACGAAAACGAAACAATCGCACCTCACCCCCGCTTTCAAACACACCACCAAACCCAAATTTCCACACCAATTTTGCCGACTTGAACGCCGATAACGCCGACACCATGGATTGAAAACTGCGAAAAATCCGTTTCAATCAATGAAATCCGAGATTGTGGCTGTGTAACAATGTGCGGATTGGTTTCAGTTTCTCTATCTATGCTCTCGCCAATGTCTTTGCCTCCTTTCCTTCAAGCAAGGATAACCGACATATATCGGTTGCTCTGTCATTTATGGTAAGCAATGCTTTCTTATGCTTCTTGCCGATTACTGTATCGAATTCAAAGATGGTCATTTTTCAGACTCAAACAGGAAAGGGAATTCCCCTCTCTTGCTTTGAGCTTTTATTTTGGCTTTTTCCACTTATATGAGTTGAACTTAGGCGATAACAATGAAGCCACAGGCAATAATGCCTGCGGCTTCGCTGCGTTTTTAGTATTCTTGTTTACTGCTTACTCCACTATCAACTTTTTCGTCGCATTGCCTATCGTTATAGTATAAACACCCTTCGGCAAATCGCCGAGGTCTATTCGCAAAGTCTCGATGCCGGCTTTGAGGTCAACTGTTCTAACTCTTCTGCCATTGATGTCGAGAATTTGAAGCAAGGTATTCTCCTGCAATGTCTCGAACTCCAATGTTACGAAGCTCTTCGCAGGGTTGGGATATATTGCGAACTCCCTTGCATTCACCTCTTGCAAAGATGAAGCACAGTCTTCTTGAATATATCCCGGGAAAAATACACCCCAACGGCATGTTGAAGTTGTGTAAGACTCCAAACTGCCACAAGGCACTGTTACTACGCATACATTCGGATAAGGAAATGCTTCATCACAAATAGTAGGTGGAATAGTAGCCAAAGAAACAAGCGATAATAAATTGTTACAATCGTAAAACGCATAATCCCCTATATACATAACGCTATTTCCGATGGTTACCGAAGTCAAATCACTGCAACCTCTGACAAAGTTATTAGGTATCTTTCGTACATTATCTCCGATATTGACCGTGGTTAGAGATGTCCCAAAAGAACTATAATAATTACCATTATTATAAATGACTCCAAGATCCTGACAGACGAAAGCATTAAAGTTCAGTATTGTCAAATTGTTGCAACCGATAAACGCCCCAACTCCAATGGAAGTAATATTGTTAGGAATAGTAATCGTTGTAAAACCACTGCAATCTCTAAACGCACTATTTCCGATAGAAGTAACACTGTTCGGTATGGTTACAGAAGACAAACCACTGCAACTAGAAAACGCACTACTTCCGATGGAAGTAACGCTGTTCGGAATAGTTACCGAAGTTTTTGCACCCGGGCATTGTATCAAAGTGTCTTGAATGTAACTGTACAACACTCCGTCTATCGATGAATAATGCGTATTTCCGGAAGCGACATTTATTGAAGTCAAACCACTACAATTGAGAAACGCATAGCTTCCGATGAAAGTAACACTGTTCGGAATGCTAATCGAGGTCAAATCACTGCAACCAGAAAACGCACCACTTCCTATAAAAGTAACGCTGTTCGGAATGTTAACCGAAATCAAACTGCTGCAACCTCTGACAAAGTTATTAGGTATCTTTCGTACACTATCTCCGATATTAACCATGGTTAAAGATATACCAAAAGGACCGGAATGATAGTAGTCGTTTATCTCAAAATCCTGACAGTTGATGGCATTGAAGTTCAGAGTAGTCAAACTGTCGCAACCTGCTAAAAGCCTAGTAGGTATCTTCTTCACGCTGTCTCCAATATTTGCAGTAGTTAAACTGCTACCATTAAATATACTACCATCCACTTCATGGCAGTTGATGGCATTAAAATTCAGCGTTGTCAAGTTGCTGCAATTATAAAACGCATAATATCCGATGGAAGTAACGCTGTTGCCAATAGTAACCGACGTCAAACCGCTACAATCTCTAAACGTATTATTTCCGATAGAAGTAACACTGTTGGGAATGGTAACCGAAGTCAAATTGCTGCAACCAGAAAACGCATGGTTCCCGATAGAAGTAATACTGCTAGGAATAGTAACTGAGGTCAAATTGCTGCAACCAGAAAACAACTCCTCGCCAATAAAATGAACACTGCTCGGAATGGTAACAGAAGTCAAACCGCTGCAATTGACAAACGCACCACGTTCGATATAAGTAACGCTGTTAGGAATAGTAACCGAAGTCAAATTGCTGCAATCGGCAAACGCCCTTTCATTGATAGAAGTAACACTGTTTGGTATGATTATTGAGGTCACGCCGTTGCAACCTGAGAACGCAAACTTTCCAACAGATTTAACGTTATAAGTAGTATTGTTATGCACAACATAACTTGGAATTACAACATGTCCATTGACATAATTAGACGAATGATTATAACGATGTGTTACCGCAACTGTATTTCCCGACAGGAAGTCGTAGTAGAGTGTTTTCCCTTGATGGGTGTAGGAAAAGTCGTATGCCATCGCTTGGAGCGAAAGCATCATTATTGCCACTGCAATTATC
>UQXW01000009.1 GCA_900545215.1 uncultured Bacteroidota bacterium | reverse complement strand
CATTTTGCGAACACGGTTTGAAAGGATACTCTTTATATTTTTCACTCGTACCTCTCTTTACTTTCATACATTTTCTACCCTCTCTACTTTTTCTCTTGATTGTGTGTATTGAACCATGAAAAATTCATACTTTTGCAAGTTGAAATCAAACCATTGCAGAAAGGAGGCAACAGAAGAAAGAGTTTATATTGATTCAGTACGTATTTATATGACATAATAAAGCGTTTTTGCTTATACTTGACTATATGAAATCTGGACCGTTTCATAAATGACCAATCAATGTAAAGCAGTAAACGCTCACGATGAATTTCGTGGGCTTTACTTATTTGATTGGTTGGGTAGTCCAGAACCTCATATAGTCGATAAGATACAAGTCCCACGTTTTTTTTATGTCCGTACGCAAAGGGAAGAGACAAAGCGGGCGAAGTTCGCAAAATATAAATCGTCTTTGGGACTTGGGCGGAGATAAAAACAAGTAAGAACAGAAAAGTCAATTAAACCGATGAGCCGATGGGATATAACCGGCATGAACAGAAATGGATAATACTTTTGTAAAGTGTCCAAAATGCGGTAACGAATACCCAATGGATAACAAGAAATGCCCGGATTGTGAAACGTCAAATCCGACATTAAATGAACCAAGATTAACCGAAATGGGAGTGGATAGTTTTGATGTGGATAATTCCGCCGAGAAATGGTTAAAAAACATTACAGATGGAATTTTAGCAGTCTGCATAATTGCAGCCGTTATCATTCTTCTTGCCACATTCACAGGCGAAATGAACGTAGTACTCGGGTTATCGTCTTCCTTGTCGATGCTTGTCGGCAGTTTAGTCCTACGTTTCTTCGTTTATGTGATTTGCAACATATCCGAAAAATTATCCCAAATCAGTAATCAGATAGCAAGTAAAAAGTAAGCACTATGAAAAAAGTAGTATTTTCACTCATCACTTTTGTGATGTTTTCGGTGTCGGTTTTTGGTCAAATAATGACCGAAAAAGAGTTGAAAAAATATGCCATTGAACGTTATAGCGACGATTGGGAAAAAGCTGCTCAAAATATAGCTTCACAGGCTACGCTCGACAAGAATGGAGCATTGTCTTTTTCGCAGATAATCGAGGCGAAAGGTAAGACCAAAGACCAACTCTATGTGATTTTGAATTACTGGTTCTCGACAACGTTCAAAGATGCCAAAAACGCTATCGAACTCAACGACAAAGAGACAGGTACTATCATTGCAAAAATCGGAATAGGGAGAGTTGCTGAACGCTTTACATACGATAAGCATATTAACGCAGAACCAATTTTGAAATGCGATATAAAAGATGGAAAAGTAAGAGTTACTTATACTGTGCAATCATATTTGTACCAAGATAATCGTCCACGAAGAGACGAGTGGTTTATATCTGATTGCTACCCATTCAACTCCAAAAGTAAGCACAACAAAAGCATGTGTTGCGAAGCACTCGTACAAGTTGTTGCTTATTCCAATGTCATAATGCACAACATCGAAGAAAGCATTAAGAACGGAGTTATCGGCAACGAAACCGAAGAATGGTAAATAATTCCCGTATAAACTCAAAAGAGCGGTGTAAGGCCGCTCTTTTTCGTGTCGCAAAGGTTTATTGTCTTATATGTGCAAGGTGTGTTTTCTTATATGTTTTTGTTTGAAGGAGGTGTGGAACGATGTGCATTGATGTTTCGTGTTCCCGATAAGGCGAGACGTATGCCGGTTGAAATTTTCGAGGCAGGCGAACTATATGTTACGGATAAGTGTTACCTTTGTGGAAAATTTCAAAACAAGAAAGAATATGAAGAGTATAAAGGACGTAAACTTCGCCGGCAGAAAGGTTCTGTTGCGTGTGGATTTCAATGTGCCGGTTGACGAGCATAAAAATATAACCGACGATACGAGGATATGTGAGGCAATGCCTACTATCAACAAACTGTTGAACGACGGGGCTTCCATTATATTGATGGCTCATTTCGGCCGTCCGAAAAAAGGCGGTTTTGAAGCCGATTTGAGTTTGAAGCCTGTGGCAGATTATTTGTCGGGTATCATCAAAAGGCCTGTGGTATTCACTCAAAGCCTTGACTTTACCGAGATAAAATCTTTGGCAAACGGTTTGAAGGGTGGAGATGTAATGATGTTGGAAAACATTCGCTTCTACCCCGAAGAGACAAAGGGCGATGTGGAATTTGCAAAGACTTTGGCATCTTTGGGAGATTGCTATGTGAATGACGCATTCGGTGCAGCTCACAGGGAGCATGCTTCAACGGCTACGATAGCCCGTTTCTTCCCTAAGGACAAGTATTTCGGTCTTTTGATGGAGCATGAAATTCTTAACCTTACCCGTTTGATGACAAAGCCTGCAAAGCCTTTTACTGCCATAATCGGCGGCAGCAAAATCTCCTCCAAGATAGATGTAATCAAAAATCTGTTGCCTTTGGTCGATAATCTGATTATAGGAGGCGGCATGAGCTATACTTTTGCAAAGGCTGCGGGAAAACGTATAGGCAATTCGATTTGCGAGGACGATAAATTGCAGGTGGCTTTGGATTTGCAGGAGCAGGCAGAGAAAGAAAACGTAAAACTTTCCCTGCCTGTGGATATATTGGCAGGTGATTCGTTCTCGAATGATTGCAACGTGAAATATTGTTCCGAAATCGATATTCCCGATGGTTGGGAAGGAATGGACGCAGGTGAAAAGACAATAGAATTGTTCGGCAAGGTAATTCTCGAATCATCCACAATACTTTGGAACGGTCCTATCGGAGTGTTTGAATTTGAGACCTTTGCCAAAGGAACCAACAGTATTGCAGAATTTGTTGCCAAAGCAACCGAGAAAGGTGCCTTTGCGGCAGTCGGCGGAGGAGACAGCGTTTCCGCAGTCAAGAAATCAGGATTTGCAGATAAGATTTCATATATCTCCACAGGCGGAGGAGCAATGTTGGAATACTTGGAAGGAAAGACATTACCGGGAATAAAGGCCATAACGGACTGATTTTATAAGGATAAGAAGCAATGAGAAAAACAGCGATAGTTACAGGAGCAAGTTCAGGCATCGGCAGAGCGCTTGCAATCAAGTTAGCCGAAAACGGATACGACCTCGTGATTACGGGAAGGCGAACAGACAGACTTGCCGATTTGGAGAAGGAATTGAAGAAAGCAGGGGCTGATGTATTGAGTCTTGTTTTCGATGTCAGCAAATGCGAAGAAGTGAAATCCAATCTCGGAACGCTTTCCGGCAAATGGGCAAAGATTGATTTGCTTGTGAACAATGCCGGCGGTGCTTTGGGGAAAGAGCCTATTCAGGAAGGTGCCATAGAGGATTGGGACAGAATGATAGATACCAATGTCAAGGGTTTGCTGTACGTAAGCAGGATAATACTTCCGATGATGTGCCGAAATAATGGCGGTCATATAGTCAACCTCTGTTCCATCGCAGGCAAACAGGTCTATGCAGAGGGCAATGTTTACTGTGCCTCTAAACATGCGGTTGATGCCATAAGCAAAGCAATCAGAATTGACGCACTTCCATACGGGGTTAAGGTAACCAACATCTGCCCGGGAGCTGTTGAAACGGAATTTTCAATCGTGCGATTTCATGGAGACGAAGAAAAAGCGGCAGCGACATACAAAGGTTTCACACCGCTTACGGCAGAGGATATAGCCGATACGATATACTATTGCGTATCTCTTCCTGCTCATGTTTGCATTAACGATTTGACGATAATGCCGACGGCACAAGCCGATTCGGGACACTTTTTCAAGAAATAGAAACCTATGTACGATAAAATAATAGACGAAGACAATCCCGACACAGCCTTGAAGGTGCAACAGGCCATGGGCGAAAAGCCTTCTTCTGTGAGCAATCTGTATCTTGAAAGACTGAAAAAACGTAAGGAAATCAGCGTCGATGAATATGTGGAAGGCATATTGAATTCCGACAGGGTGATGTTGTCGCAAGCAATCACCCTTGTGGAAAGCAATCTCGCCAAACACCAGCAAAAGGCTCAGCGAATAATCGAACGCTGTTTGCCTTATGCAGGAAAGAGTATAAGAGTCGGCATAACTGGAGTACCCGGTGTTGGTAAGAGTACAACTATTGAAGCATTGGGAGTCAAGCTCACTCGCAGCGGACACAAGTTGGCAGTCTTGGCAATAGACCCTACGAGCGAGAAAACCAAAGGAAGCATATTGGGAGACAAAACTCGTATGGAGGAATTGGCGAATGATCCGAATGCATTCATACGTCCTTCCCCTTCGGCAGGCAGTTTGGGAGGTGTTGCCCGCAAAACACGTGAGACGATAATCCTTTGCGAAGCAGCCGGCTTCGATGTGGTTTTCGTGGAGACTGTCGGAGTGGGACAAAGCGAAGTTGTAGCTCATTCAATGGTCGATTTTTTCCTGCTTTTGCAACTTTCCAATGCAGGAGACGAGCTTCAAGGTATCAAGAGAGGCATTATGGAAATGGCAGACGCCATTTCCATAAACAAAGCCGAGCTTGACCCCGAGCGGGCTGAACTTGCGGCAACGCAATACCGCAGTGCCCTTTCTTTGTTTCCAAAGAACGAGAACGGTTGGAAGCCGATTGTATTCACCTCATCGGCATATACAGGCAGCGGAATAGAAAAAATGTGGGAGACTGTGATGGATTACGTTGCCCAAACCAAGGCAAACGGCTTCTTTTACAAGAAAAGAAACGAACAAAACCTCAGAATACTTACCGAAACCATCAACAATACTCTTACGGAACGCTTCTATGATTCATCTTTCGTTGAAGAACGTTTGGAGAAACTGAAAAACGATGTATTGGAAGACCGCGTCTCTGCATACATGGCAGCACAAAAATTATTGGACGGGTATTTTGAAAGTCTGGCAAAGTAAGTTGATATGATTAAAATCGGATTACGGAATTTCTTAGGCTTTATCGGAGTATTTATTTTGCTGTCCGCATGTTCGCTCAGCAAGAAAGAGAAAGTCGTAAAGGCTGATGACACAATGCTTTTCAATAACGAATGGAGGCTTGTGAAGATGGGTTCCAAGAATATGAAATATGAAGAGGGTTGTGAGCCTATAACCCTCTTGCTTACTTCGGAACCGGAAAATGTAAGCGGCTTTTCGGGTTGCAATCGCTACTTCGGTAAGTTCGCAACCAAGAAAAACAAACTTTCTTTCAAACAAATGGCTTGTACATTGATGGCTTGCCCGCAACAGGACATGAATTTGGAAGACAGGTATCTGCAATTACTCGACAAGGTTAACTCTTTCACCCTGCAGAATGATACTTTGATGTTGCTGAAAGACGATAAGGTATTGTTGATTTTTGAGAAATAACATGCTTTACAGCCTTTTGACAAATCGGAAACACAAAGACGCTGATGTTTTGTGAAGTTATATTGCCGCTTCACTTGCCACGGACGTTCACTTATCGTATTCCGACCGATTTGCAAGGGCAGGTGAAGATTGGTTGCAGGGTAGCGGTTCAGTTCGGCAACAAAAGAATTTACAGTGCTTTGGTTGCAGAGTTGCATAACAGGGTTCCACGAGTGCAAAGCGTGAAATTCATCTTGGAACTCATAGACACAGAAGCCGTCATTTCCCAAGAAAATCTTTCCTTTTGGCAATGGATTGCCGATTATTACGCTTGCTATATAGGCGATGTAATGCTTGCGGGTCTGCCTGCCGCTTTCAGATTGAAGAGTGAAACGAAGTTGTTGGTGTCTCCAGATTTCACGGGAGATACAACGGGCTTTTCGGATAAGGAAATAAGAATTCTGAAATTCGTTGCGGCGAAAAAAACCACCGACATCGATAAAATCGCCGTTTATATGGACGATTTACATATTCTGCCTATCATCACAAAACTGATGGAACGGCAGGTGATTATTGCAGACGAACAGTTGTACGACCGATACAGCCCCAAGACAGAGGATTATTTGGTCTTCGGCGAGGAGTGCAGGGGCAAGGAGCAACTGCAATGCAGGATTAAAGAATTGGAAAGCCGAAAAAACTGTGCTTCACAGTTGGAAACGTTGATGAGGTTCATAGTTGCAGAACAGAAAAGCGGCATAGTGAAGCGTTCGGACTTCCAAAGAGACAATTCTCCAAGTTCCGTACAGACTTTAATCAAGAAAGGAATACTTGCAATAGAACGTTCGGCATACAGCAGACTTGCCGGCAATCGGGAGACTGTCGATTCGGATACGATAATTCTTAATGACGAACAAAGTGAAGCATACAATCGAATTACTCAATCATGGAATACAAAGAACGTGAGTTTGCTTCACGGAGTTACAGGCAGCGGAAAGACGGAAGTTTATATCAAATTGATTGCACGAATGCTGGAAGAAGGCAAACAAGTTCTGTATCTGCTTCCGGAAATTGCCCTTACGGCTCATCTCATCAATCGTTTGGAAAAATATTTCGGGAAAAAGGTTGGAGTTTATCACAGCCGCTTCTCCAAGGACGAGAGGGTGGAGATATGGCATAAGGTAAAAAGCGAGGATATGGCTGAAAGCTACCGCATAATAATAGGTTCGCGTTCCTCCATCTTCCTTCCGTTTTCCAATCTTGGGCTTGTGATTGTCGATGAGGAACATGACAGCGGCTTCAAACAGTCGGAGCCTGCACCGAGATACAATGCCAAGGATGCGGCTGTTTATCTTGCTCAAACCAAAGGAGTGAAGGTGGTACTCGGTTCTGCAACACCTTCCGTGGAGTCTTTCTTCAATGCACAGACGGAGCGTTTCGCCTATGCCAAGTTGACGAAACGTTATGCCGGTTATGAGTTGCCCGAAATTCTTTTGGCTGATTTGAGACAGGACTACAAGCAACACAGCATGTATTCCATCTTTTCCGAACTTCTTTACAGGAATATTGAAAATACTTTGCAAAGCGGCAGACAGGTTATACTTTTCCGAAATCTCCGAGGCTTCGCTTCTTCGCTTCGTTGCGACGTTTGCGGTTGGATCGCCAAGTGTCCGAACTGCGATGTCTCCCTTACGGTGCATAAGCACGGCGGTATGCTGAATTGTCATTACTGCGGAGAAACCTTACCCGTAGTTTCGGAGTGTCCTCAATGCAGAAGTCGTTCCGTGAGAATGACAGGCAACGGAAGCGAAAAGTTAGAGGAGGAAGCCAAGAAGTATTTCCCGAATGCGGTAGTGGCAAGAATGGATGCGGACAGCGTTCGCAACAAAGGAGCGTATCAAAAAATCATCGATGATTTCGGCAATGGCAGAACGGATATTCTATGCGGCACACAGCTTGTAAGCAAGGGATTCGATTTTGCAAACGTCGGTTTGGTCGGCATAATAGATGCGGACGGTATGTTGAACTACCCCGATTTCAGGTCTTACGAACGTTGCTTCGATTTGCTGACCCAGCTTGCGGGAAGGGCAGGAAGAAGCAAAGAAAAAGGCAGGGTAATCATTCAGACCTTCAATCCGCTTCACCCTGTTTTCAAAGATATATGTTCACATAACTACGAAGCTATGTACAACAAGCAGATTGTCGAACGCAAACTCTTTCGCTACCCTCCTTTCTACCACTTGTTGCGGATAAGTCTGCAATGCAGAGACCACAAAGAACTGAACGGCTTTGCCGATACGTATGCACTGAAATTGCGAAGCATATTCGGCGGTCGTATTTTAGGTCCAGAATATCCTCCGATAAGCCGCATAAGGAACTTCTACATCAAGAACATAATTCTGAAACTCGAAAGAAACCTATCATACGCCAAAGCCAAGGAAGCAATACTTCGTTTGAACGAAGAGATGTATGCCTCCGTGCCGAAAAACCATGTTCGGATAATCACGGATGTCGATCCGCAGTAGCGAATATGCGAACCGACATATCGATTTTCCCGTACGGTTTATTTTTCCTTTGACAGAAGACAAACGGCGTATGCAGCTATACCCTCGCTTTTACCCACGAAACCGAGTTTTTCGGTCGTTGTGGCTTTTATGCTTATGTCCTCCGTATCCAAATCGAGAATAGCAGACAGTGTTTGTTTCATTTCTTCTATGTATTTGCCGATTTTCGGACTTTGAAGACAGACCGTAGCGTCTATGTTCTCTATCGAGAAACCCTTGTTGCGGACTTTCTCGAAACTGTCTCTCAACAGTCGTTTGGAGTCGATGCCCTTGTATTCCGCCTTGCTGTCCGGATATTGGAAACCTATGTCTCTAAGGTTTGCAGCACCCAAAAGAGCATCGATGATTGCATGTATCAGACAATCCGCATCGGAATGTCCCACACTGCTCAAAGGAGAAGGAACATCAACCCCTCCCAACACGAGATGTTCTCCAGCTTCCAAACGGTGAACATCGTAACCTATACCAACCTTGAATTTCATTGCAAATATTGTTTCTTCATTACTGTTTTTCCAAATGGTGTTTTATTTTGCTGTGCTGATACAGCTCAGATTTCTTCCTCAAAATGCCATTGGTGTTTCCTCATATCGACACACCCGTTAGGCTTGAAGGTGATGCCTTCCGCTTCCAAGAATGTACGTTGTTCGCTGAAACATGGAGCGGTGCGACCGAGACTGTTGACGACTCTGTGGCAAGGGAGGTTCAATGCGGCAGAAAAGGTGCTGAGGATATGCCCTGTCTGCCTCGAATTGCGAGGTTTTCCAGCCAAATAAGCTACTTGTCCGTAGGTCAGTACTTTGCCGTAAGGGATTTGAGCAACCACGCAACAAACTTCATCTTGGAATTTATCTGTTTCGACCTTCATAATGCGAGAAGTTTATTGCCTGTTTCCAAGTCGAGTAAAAATCGCTTGGCTTGCAAGCCTCCTGCATAGCCTGTGAGACTTCCGTCTGTGCCTATTACTCTGTGACAGGGTACGATAATCGATATGGCATTGGCTCCGTTGGCTGCAGCCACGGCTCGTACCGCTTTAGGATTACTTATGCTTGCTGCCAAGTCCCGATATGAACAGCTGCTGCCGTATGGTATGCCTTGCAGAGCTTTCCAGACTTGTTTCTGAAAATCCGAGCCGACAAAGAGCAACGGTATGTCGAATGTTCTGCGTTGTCTTGCAAAATACTCGTCGAGCATACCCTTTGCGAGTTGCAAGACTTCCGATGAACCTTGCATATATTCGGCATCAAGCTCTGCCATTATTCGTTTATCGGTTTTCTCTCTGCGGTCTGGTACATTCCAATCGCAAAGACAGAGTTTTCTCTCGTAAGAACCGAGCAACAACTCACCGCAAGGAGAGAGATAAGTATCGATGATGATTTTGTTTTTATCTGTCATTTCGGAAAGATTATTGTTTCATTCGTTTCTCTTAGCGGAAATATTCCTCGAAAGAAGAAACGGCGGAGATTTCCTCCGCCGCAGTCAAACCAAAATAAAACGTTATGAAAAACTCACCCGTTATAAACAAGCCTTGTAGTCTTGCAATATATCGGGATTGAAGTTGTCTATGTAACATGCGGCTTTCTCAATCTCGCTTTGTGCCATTTGTGTCATTATGCGAGCCGATTGAATGAAGCCTGCTTCCTTTTGCGAGTCATTGACAAGGAGGTTGCTCATGATAAGATAACCTGCCATCTCGACCAATCGTCTCGAAAGAAAATCGAATGCTTCACTTGCCGTACCCAATTCTTTGGCTTTCTCCACCGTTGCCTCGTAACGTTCTCTCAAAGCTACGAGCGTTTTTCTCATTTCTGCCAATTCGCCCGATACCTCAACGGTTTCGTATTCCTTTATTCTGTTTGCATATACTCCGGATGTAACGCCCTTGATTGCTGCAACGACCTGCAACTGAGAAGTGCCTTCGTATATGGTCAGAATTCTTGCGTCTCTGTACAATCTTTCGCAAGCATAATCTTTCATGAAGCCGCTGCCGCCGTGAACCTGAATGCAGTCGTATGCTATTTGATTTGCATATTCAGAAGAGAACAATTTCAACATAGGTGTCAAGGCATCTGCCAATCTCGAATGGGCTTTAAGCAACTGTTTCTCCTCGGGGGTTATTTTCCTTTCACGGGAAATGGCATCCAAAGACTTGTACATATCGACCTGACGAGCCGTTTCGTAAAGCAATGTTCTTATTGCATCGGTCTTTGCCCTCATATTGCCGAGCATTTCATAGACCTGTGCAAAATTCGCTATCGGTTTTCCGAACTGTTCTCTTTCCTGTGCGTATTTGACAGCCTCTCTGTATGCGGCTTCCGCCAAGCCCACGGATTGAGCTCCCACTCCGAGCCTTGCTCCGTTCATAAGGCTCATCACATACTTTATCAAGCCGAGCTTTCTGTCGCCAACTATTTGTGCAGGAGCATTGTTGAATACCAATTCTGCGGTAGGAGAACCTTTTATTCCGAGTTTGTTTTCTATTCTTCTTACGGTTACGGCTTTGTTCGCCCTGTCATAAACGAAGTAGCTCAATCCTCTGCCGTCCGTTGTACCCTCTTCGCTTCGTGCAAGCACCAATTTGATGTCTGCATCTCCGTTCGTGATGAAACGCTTCACTCCGTTCAAATGCCAAACTCCGGCTTCCTCATCGTAGGTTGCTTTCAAACGTACGGCTTGAAGGTCGCTTCCCGCATCGGGTTCGGTCAAGTCCATCGAACAAGTGGCACCTTTGTTTATTCTCGGAAGATATTCGTTCTTTATTTCCTCCGAAGCGAATTCATATATCGTTTCTGCACAGTCCTGCAAGCCCCATATATTGGCAAAGCCGCAGTCTCCGCGAGATACGATTTCGGCAGCCATTACGTAAGGAACGTAAGAAAAATTCAATCCCCCGTACTGACGTGGAAGGCTCATGCCGTATAAACCTGCATTTTTCAAAGCCTCGTGGTTCTTTTGAGTGCCTTTGGCATATACGATGGCGTTATCCTCTATTTTAGGACCTTCCGTATCTACATCCTTTGCATTTTCAGCCAATACATCGGCAGTTATTTCGCCTATTATCTCCAAGACCTTTTCGTAAGAATCCAAAGCGTCTTCAAAGTTTTCCGGTGCGAAATCGTATTTGTCTTTATCTGCATAGTCCCTCTCCTTCAAGCGAATGATTTCCTGCATCAAATCGTGATGAAGATGAAACTTCAATCTTTCGTTATCTGTGAAAAAATTACCCATGATTCAATCTGTTCTTATATTTACAAATATGATTATTTGGTATTGTCCTTGTAGTACTTTATCAGCTTGGGAAGAATTTCAAAGGCATCACCAATAATCTTGTAATCGGCAATGGCGTTTATCGGAGCATTGGAATCGGTGTTTATGGAGATAATCTTGGCGGATTGTTCCATACCTGCACGGTGTTGAACGGCTCCGGAAACTCCGCAGGCAATACATAGCTTCGGACGAATGGTTACTCCGGTTTGTCCGACCTGACGTTCATGCTCTGTCATTCCCGCATCTACGGCTGCTCTCGTCGCTCCCACTTCTCCACCGAGTACATCGGCGAGTTCATGTATCAACTTGAAGCCGTCTTTTCCGTTTGCCATGCCGTAACCTCCTATGACAACGATTTGTGCATTCTTGATGTTGATTTTCTGTTCCTCGATTTCTCTTGCCAAAATCTTTACGCAAAAATCGCTTTCACTGACATATTTCGCCACGTCCAACATCTGCAACTCACCTTTGTATGAAGGGTCGTATATTTCTTTCTTCATTACGCCCTCTCTGACCGTTGCCATTTGCGGACGTGTTTCGGGATTGACGATTGTCGCCACTATGTTACCTCCGAATGCAGGACGTATCTGGTACAAGAGCTTGTCATAAACCTTGCCCGCCTTTTTGTCTTCATGAGAACCGATTTCCAAACTTGTACAGTCAGCAGTCAATCCGCATTTAAGATAAGAGGATATTCTCGGTGCCAAATCCCTGCCTATGCAAGTTGCTCCGAAAAGGCATATCTGAGCTTCTTTTTCTTTCAAAAGTTTGGTTACAATCGCAAAGTGAGGCAATGTGGTGTATGGAAACAATCTCTCGTCTTTCGCATGGTTGATTATATCCACACCGTACGGATACAAGGTCTTTTCAAGGTTTTCCGCAGTCTCGCCTATCACTATTGCTTCGACTTGGCATTGCAGATTGTCAGCCAATTTTCTCGCTTTGCTCAAAAGTTCCAAACTCACATCGGCAATGGTACGTTCCTCCGTAAGTTCGCAATATACAAATATGTTGTTCATCTCTGATATTCTTTATTGTTAAACACTGATAACTAACCGATGATGTGCGAAGCAATCAATTCTTTGACCAAATTATCCAAACCTTCGTCCGTCGGTTCAACTTCTATGCTTTCTTTCGCAGTAAGGACAACATTATCGATTTTCTTGACCTTTGTAGGCGAACCGCTCAATCCGAGGCGACTGTCCTCCGCTTCTATGTCTGCTGCACTCCAAAGACCGATTTTCAAATACGGTTTCTTGGCAAACATATCTCCGCAATCCTTTTTCATTTCGGCAGCTTCGGCTTCCGTCAAAGCATTCTTGTATTTCATCAACTGTTTTGCTATGGGAAAACGACATTCCGGTGCGGAAGAACCCACGGTTACCAAGCAAGGATATGCACATTCCACTTCTTCCACTCCACGTTCCAAACGTCTCTTTATACGTATTTTCTTTTCATCTGCACATATCACCTCTTCTGCGTATGTAATCTGCGGCATGTTCAACTTCTCAGCCGTCTGCGGACCCACCTGAGCAGTATCGCCATCAATGGCTTGACGTCCTGCAAAAACCAAATCGACCTTGCCGAGTTTCTTTACACCCTGACTGATGGTGTAAGAAGTAGCCAAGGTATCGCTACCCGCAACCTTACGGTCGGAAATCACGAAACCGCCATCGGCTCCGCGATATAGGGATTGGCGGATTATCTCTGCGGCTCTTACAGGTCCCATCGTCAAAACATAAACTTCGGTTTGAGGAACAATATCTTTTATATGTAAAGCCATCTCCAAAGCATTCAAATCTTCGGGATTAAAAATAGCCGGCAAGGCTGCACGATTTACCGTACCCTCTTCCGTCATTGCATCTTTACCCACGTTACGAGTATCGGGCACCTGCTTTGCCAACACTGCGATTTTCAAACTCATATACTTCGTTATTAGTTATACAGACTGCAAAGGTACGAAAAAATCCGAACACGGGTGTTTTACTGCCTTTTTGCCCTTTTCTACCGTAATCACGTCAAAACAAAAAGCAAATAAAACCATTGTCATCTTTCCGAACCACTCACCGTGAGAAAGCAATTTCCCGTTTTGTTCAATCGATTAACGAAATCCGAAATACAATATCCCTATTTTCCTAACAACAAAACAAGAATGCAAAACAGGTAAGTCGGCGGAATTTTCATCCTGTTTCGGGCTTGTTTTCGACCTAAACACCGTCTTCCGAAAGACAAAATCAAGTTCCATTGAAAAAAAACGCCGTTTTTTCTGAAGAAAACGAAGTCTTTTGACTCGAAAGACTTCGTTTTAGCACTGCTAACTCTTCGTTTTCTTGAAAAAAGACGGCGTTTTTCGACCGTCAAAACGCCGTCTTTTTCCGGTCGGTCTTCGATATGTTTGCAAGGTGTTGAAATACAATCTTTTGCTAAACTCTCAAATACTCGAAAAATTTCGAGTAATTTCCCTCCGGCGGAAAATTCGTGAGCTATGAAGTTAAAAGAATTGAAAATCGTTAATTTAGAGTAATTGTAAAGAAGGTGAAATGATAAAGAATGTAAAGATGGAAAGCGGAAAACTCCGATCTATGTCGAAGAACAATCATGAAAATGCCGATTATTCCAATTCTCGCACATTGATATTTTCTCAAAGCTCTCTTTGTTAGAAATTTAGCTCTGTAAAAAGTTCGACAAAGCATTTCTCTTCATAACCACACCTTATATTCAAATTGTTTTGTACCTTTGCTTCGAGAAAACTTACTGATATCCTACACGTATATACAGCGTTAGGTAAACAACAAAAACAAGTAACAGAAGATGAGCAGATATGTATATTCTCTGTCCGACTATCGGGCTGTAAAGAAAGCAAAAATAGAAATCGACGGCATTACCGTTCTTACCGGTGAAAACGGCAGAGGCAAAAGTACATTGTCAAGAGTTCTGTACGATATAACAAAAGTATTGACAGAGTATGAGCTATTGATTGACAGAGAAGCAATAAAAAAGATAAAAGAAGTTGTTTCTTCACTCAGAAGAATTGACGGAATTATACTACGTCGTGGAATAATATCTATGTCTGAATGGGAGACAAAAATAAGGCAGGCATCTTACCATAAAGATCTTACAGAAACAGCAAAATATACAATAGAGGCAATAAAAAGCTATCGACCAAAATTGATAGAGGCTTTTGAAAATGCTAAAACCGGCACATTTTTACGAAAACGCTTGGCAACTCTTTTCAGCATAGAGAACAAAGAAATTGATGATTTGCAGTTGGTAGAAAATATCTGTCAAACGCTTATCGATGGTGTAGAAAAGATAGTAGAAACAGCAGAAGAAAAAAAAGTAAGTCGAAGCCGGAAAGTATTCCTCGAATTATTAGCGAATATAGACGAGGAATTAAGTATAGATATACATTGTTTCAATTTATCCGAAGATAATATTGAGATGATAGGGCGAAATCGTTTCAATCAGCTTTTCACAATCAAGCATGCAATCTATTACAAGACGTATGAAGTAATGGAGTATTTGGATAATAATTCCGATTTCCATTCATATTTGGAGGAATCTATCGACAAAATGACAAAAGAGGAAAGACTGTTATCGATGAGATTTCGTTTGATACTGTCCGGAGGCATTGACGTGGATGAAACTCTTTGGGGTAGCAAACGATTTTTATATCATAGAAATGATGGTCTTGAAATTCCGCTCAAACAAGCGGCTACAGGTCTTATTTCATTCGCTTACCTTGCCCGGCTGCTCGAAAACGGATACCTTCGCAAAGATACGCTGCTGATAATAGACGAACCGGAAGCCCATTTGCACCCTAAATGGATTGTGGAATACGCTCGTATGTTGGTGTTGGTTCAAAAGCAACTTGGCGTTAAAATAGTCCTTTCAAGTCATAATCCCGATATGATTGCAGCCATAGATTCCATATCCCGTAAAGAAGGAGTTGCAGACCGCACAAATTTTTATTTTGCCAAAGCCTGTGAAAAAGACAACTTCCGGTACATCTTTGAAAAACAAGACTCCATAGGCGAAATATTCGATTCGTTCAACATTGCACTTACAAGGATAGAAGAGTATGGCGAAGATTGATAAGAAGATTGACAATGTATATTGCGAAGATGTATTAAGCAGTTGCCGTACTTACAAGAACTACAAATGCACTTTTGAAGAAATAGTACAAAAGGATAGCGGTAATAAAGATTTTGGCTTCGATAAAAAACGTATTCTAAAAATGCAATCCTTTGATGTAGATGAGATTGAAAGGAATACAGGCAAAAGTGGAAATAAAAATTGCACCATGGATTTGGTAATAGGAATTGCTTCATTTGACTGTACCGAACGCAAATTTTCCAACAGACGATTATTGCCCGTAGAGCTAAAACTCAACTGCAAATCATTCAATCTTAAAATAGATGATTTGAAAAATAAAGATGAGCACACTCGTGAGATGGAATGGAACGGCGTTCCTTTCTCATCCAAAAGCATTTTCTTATTTCCGTCCGGAATAATCGATATAGCGAACAGATTTGTAGCAAGTAAACAACGTGGTTCAGGAGGTTCAGATATTAGGAATTGGATTCTCTTTGATCCTAATGGGTTCAACGACTATATCCATTTTGTGGAAAGTTGTCCGTACTATCCCGAAACAGATTTCAGCAGCATTGAAAACACAATCAATAAATTTATTACAAAAGACGATATTGAGGGATGCACACGTTATCTTGAAGAGAGCGTTAGACCAAGATTAGAGGTTTTCCAAAAGCGTTATAAAATAGAAGAAATCAAGTATGTCGTCGAGTGTTTGCGTAAAACGATGGATGCTATATATTGCAAGTTGAAACAATCTGAAGAAGCAGAATTCTTGAAAATCACATCGGATGGAATATTAGATTCTAACGAAAAGTTCATTGCTAAATCCAACTCGTAAATACAGCTACCCTTTATTGTGGCTGCAAAGTTGGAGCAAAAACATTCAAGAGGAGTAAAAGAAATGAGTTCCAAGTGGACGATTGTGTTGTTTGTTTTTGTCTCCTTCTCAAGGGAAGATACCCTTGGCAGGTTGTCATATAAGTCTATTCATATTCTCTCTACTCCGATTCCGAGAAATTCGTCATAGTATGTGTTCGTTTCCTCTCTACCATTCTTTACTTCTCTCTACTTTTTCTCTTGATTGTGTGTATTGAACCATGAAAAATTCATACTTTTGCAAGTTGAAATCAAACCATTACAGAAAGGAGGCAACAGAAGAAAAGAGTTTACATTGATTCAGTACGTATTTATATGACATAATAAAGCGTTTTTGCTTAGATTTTGGTTTCTTGAAATCTGGACAATTTCACGAAGTTCTCCAAAAAAAGTAGGCTGTAAACGCTCACGATTTATTTCGTGGGCTTTGCTTATTTGGAGAATTAGGTAGTCCAGAACCTCGAGAAACCAATAAGAGAAAAAAAGTCCCACGTTTTTTATGTCCGTACGCTAAGGGAGAATAAAGCGGGCAAAGTCCGCAAAATACAAATCGCTTTTGGGACTTGGGCGGAGATAAAATATTCGATTAAATGAAAAAAATGTTTTTTATGCTTGCCATAGCGGCGGCGACAATGTTCGCAGGATGCGAACCGGAAAAGGATGAGGTTACAAACAACAATGGTGGTTCCGGAAACCAAAACGGTGGTGGCAATACAGAAATTGCTCCACAAGCAGATTTTTCTTTCAGTGGTACAAGTAACTATCCTCCTTGTACAATAGCTTTTACGAACAAATCAAAAAATGCAAGTTACTATTCTTGGGATTTCGGTGATGGAAAAACTTCAACACAAACATCACCAAGTCATCAGTACAACAATGGTGGTATTTATACGGTAACACTTCGGGCTTCCGGTTCGGGTGGCGATGATGTTATTACAAAGACGGTTAACATCAAGCAAAAGCCAACAAAGATGAAAATCACAAAAGTTATTTTGAGGAAATATCCTCAGATGGATAGTAACGGCGAAAATTGGGACTATATGAGCGGACCAGACATATTCTTTAATATCACTTGTGGCAGTTCCACTTTCGTTACAAGTGGCAGATACAAAGATGTAACGTATAATGATTTGCCAATCACTTATACCAATAATTTGCCGATAACGATAGATGCAAGTTTTGATAAGCAATGTGAAATAGATTTCTATGATTACGATGATTATGATCCTAATGATTGGATGGGTGGTTATTATTTCACGCCAAGTACGCAAAACTTCAATAGCGGAGTAATACATTTTTCCAGTTCAACTTCCGAACTCGAATTAGATATGTATGTTGAGTGGTTGCAATAACATACTAAGTAAATATTCAGAGGTGGTATCGAAATGGTATCGTTGATAGTGGAGTAATTCTTAGAGGTTGCAAAGCACTCTGATAAAGCCGCAGGCATTATTGCCTGTGGCTTTCTTGTTATTGCCTAAGTTCAACTCATATAATTGGGAAAAGCCAAAACAAAAGCTCAAAGAAAGAGAGGGAAATTCCCTTTCCTTCGAGTTTGAAAAATAACCATCTTTGAATTCGATACAGTAATCGGCAAGAAGCATAAGAAAGCATTGCTTGCCATAGATGACAGAGCAACCGATTTTTATCACACTTGCAAAGTTACAAATCCGTCGTCTCGTTGACCGGAATGACCTTGGTAATCGTGCATCTATCCGAATGCTTTTGTATGTTTGTTTTTTGTACTTTTGCAGTGGCAATGAGTTTTTGTATTTGCAATGTGGCGTAATGTTGATTTGAATGTGGCGTATTCGAGATTGCAAGTGGCGTTCAAAGGTTTTTTGAACAGTAATCTCGGTGTGTTGATTGTTAATTTGTTGTTGGCGGAGGTGGCGTTCATGGTGTGCAGGGTGGTGTTTCTCGTGATGAATTACGGTGTTTTCGCTCCTGATTTGAACCTATATTCGGTTTTGATGATGCTGAAAGGGGCTTTGGTTTTCGATGTTTCTGCTTTGCTTTACCTTAATATCATATACGTGTGTTTGGTGCTTTTGCCTTTGCATTGGAAGGAAAGGAAGTGGTTTTACGGCGTTTTGAGGTGGGTGTTTGTGCTTTTCAATGGTGTGGGAATTGCGTCCAATCTTATCGATTGCGTTTATTTTCAATATACGGGACGGCGTTCTACGTTCAGTGTTTTCTCAGAATTTGCGAATGAGACGAATATTCCGGATGTGATTTTGACCGAGGGACTGAGGTATTGGTGGCTTTTTGCGGTGTTTTTCGGGCTTTTGGTGATACTGTTTCGGTTTTATCGAGTACCTAAGGTGCCGTTCGAAGGTGCTAAATGGAGGTATTACGTTCGCAGATGTGTCGTTTTGGTGTTGTTTTTTCCTTGTTTTCTGTATGGTACGAGGGGCAGTTTGTCTTCGGGAACGAGACCTATCACGTTGAGTAACGCCAATTCTTATGCCGAAAATGCCTCTCAGGCAAGCTTGGTTTTGAACACTCCGTTCTCGATTATAAGGACTGTGAGCCATGGAAGCTACGTTACGCCGGTGTATATGAGCGATACTGTGATGGAAAGGGTGTTTTCGCCTGTGGTTATGCCCGAAAACGGTGCGGAATTTCGGCGAAAGAATGTTGTGATTTTGATAATGGAGAGTTTCGGAATGGAGTACAGCGGCTTTTTCAACCCCGATTATTATACAGGAAAACGCCGAAGATTGACACCGTTTCTGGATTCTTTGGCTGCGAAATCGCTGTGTTTCAAGTATTCTTTCGCCAATGGGAGAAAGTCGCAGGACGCTTTGCCGTCTATTATCGCTTCTATTCCGATGTTTATCGAGCCTTTCGTGTTGACGGATGCTGCTTTGAATGACATCGGAGGGCTCGTTCATGAGTTGAAAACGAAAGGTTACGCTTCGGGTTTCTTCCATGGAGGGGAGAATATCACCATGGGCTTTGCGGCTTTCGCCAAACAGGCGGGCTATGATGCCTATTTCGGCTTCGATGAGTACGCTTCGGACAAGAGGTACGGCGGTCGCAGGGACTGGGATGGCAAATGGGCGGTGTGGGACGAGGAATTCCTGAGTTTTTTTGCCGATAATCTGAGTGATTTTCGCCAACCTTTCGTAGCTACATGCTTCACTGCCACTTCGCACAGTCCGTTCAACATTCCGAAAAAGTACAAATCCGTCTTTCCGGAAGGCGATTTCCCTATGTACAAATGCCTGATGTATTCCGATATGTCGCTGCGTCGCTTCTTTGAAAAGGCTGAAAAAAGCAAATGGTTTCGCAATACCATATTTGTAATAGTGGCGGATCACACCTCGCAAAGCTCCTCCTCGCATGCGGAATATCAAACAGACCTCGGCGTTTTTGCCGTTCCTATACTCTTTTATACTCCGGACGGAAGCCTGAAAGCCGAAAAACGAGATGACGTGATAATGCAACAAATCGATATAATGCCGACACTGCTCGGGATAATGGGCTATGACAGGCCGTATGTGGCGTTCGGCTGCGACGTTCTGCACACTCCGGTCGAGGAAACTTACCTTGTGAACTATAATAACGGTCTGTACCAGTTCGCAAAAGGCGATTTGCTCATACAATTCGACGGAACTGAACATAAAAGCACTTATAATTACAGGCAAGACCCTCTTTTACGGCACAACATCAAAGGAAACACGATGCAGGAACGACAAATGCTGCTGCAACTCAAAGCAATGATACAGCAATACATGCAAAGAATGACCACTAACAGGCTTTTGCTGAAAACACCTTGAAGAAAAGACACATAAGCCCTGCGAACCGCAACCTGCAAATACAGCTTTGCCATTACGATGCAGTATTTCCACGAAATAAATCGGCAACCCGCTTGGTAAATTCGCCAATAGGTTGTATATTTGCACTCTCAATCGAAAAGTAATTACTGATTTAATAACAAAAAAACAAAAAGAGAAGATGTTTAAAGGACACCCTAAGGGGCTTATTGCGGCAGCCCTAAGTAATATGGGAGAGCGATTCGGCTACTATATTATGAATGCCGTTCTTACGTTATTTCTTTGCTCGAAATTTGGTTTGAGCGATGCAAACGCAGCGATTATTTACTCTTGTTTCTACTGCGGTATTTATATCCTAAGTTTGGTTGGCGGAATCATAGCCGACAAAACCCAAAACTACAAAGGTACAATACAAAAAGGATTGCTTACAATGGCAACAGGATATGTCTTATTGGCAATTCCGATTACGGCAACCAGCACCAATGATGTATGGTTATTGCCGTTAACCTGCTTTGCACTCTTGATGATAGCCTTTGGTAACGGATTATTCAAAGGAAACCTTCAAGCAATCGTGGGACAAATGTATGACAATTTTGAAGCCGAAGAAGCCAAGAAAGGTCCGGAAGCATTGAAAATAGCAAAAGAGAAAAGAGACTCCGGCTTTCAAATTTTCTATGTCTTCATCAATATAGGCGGATTGATAGCACCGTTTGTTGCACCGCTTATTCGTTCTTGGTGGTTGAAAGTAAACGGATTTATATACAATGCAAAGCTCCCTGCATTATGTCATGAACAACTCAACGGCATAATCAGCGGCGATAAATTGGAGAATTACACCGAACTATCCTCAAAAGCCGTTCTTGATGCCGGCACAACCTTTGACCCGAATGCATACTTGGAAGTATTTAACCAAGGAGTACACTTCTCGTTCATCGCTTCCGTCATCGCAATGTTGATTTCCTTGACAATATTCCTTTGCACGAAGAAAGGACTTCCGACACCTGCAAAGAAAGCAGCAACGGAAACCGTCGGATATACACCTGAGGAGAAAGCTGCAATGGCAAAAGAAATCAAGCAAAGACTATATGCCTTGTTTGCAGTACTCGGAATAGCAATCTTCTTCTGGTTCTCGTTCCACCAAAACGGAGCATCGTTCTCTCTATTCGCAAGAGACTTCATGGATACCTCCACAGTAGCACCGGAATTCTTGCAAGCAATCAATCCATTCTTCGTAATCGTCTTGACACCTGTCATAATGGCAATCTTTGCAGCCTTGGCGAGAAAAGGAAAAGTCATATCCACACCGAGAAAGATAGGAATCGGCATGGGATTGGCAGCATTGGCATACATATTCCTTGCAATATTCTCATATATCATGGACTACCCGTCTGCACAAGACTTCCTTGCACGTCCGGAAGCAGACCAAGCCGCTGCCAGAGCTGGCGTCTGGGTGTTCTTCGTAACATATTTCTTCTTGACAGTCGCAGAATTGTTCATTTCACCACTCGGACTATCGTTCGTATCGAAAGTAGCACCTAAGCACATGCTCGGTTTGTGTCAGGGACTTTGGCTCGGAGCAACCGCAGTCGGAAACGCATTCTTGTTCCTCGGTTCAATGATGTACAATAGCATTCCTTTGTGGATGTGTTGGTCCGTATTCGTTGTGATATGTCTGATTTCGATGGGTGTAATGTTCGGAATGGTTAAGTGGCTCGAAAGAGTGGCAAAATAGTTAACCGGCGAGGAGTAATAAAATCTCATAAAAAAGTTCCCGAACTTCTGTTTCGGGAGCTTTTTTTGTACCCTTGCAGCCTTACAGTTGCCGATAATGCCGTATATTTGCACTTTCGTTTTTTTTGAGACAAGAGAACATGGAATTTGAATTGAGACAAGATGAGGATTACATTCAACTCACACAACTGCTGAAAGCCGTCGGCATAGCCGAAAACGGAGCAGCGGCAGCAGCAATGGTTACAGCAGGAGAAGTAGAGTTGAACGGCGTGAGAGAAAGTCGCAAAAGAGCCAAACTCCGCAGCGGAGACATAGTCCGAATCTTAGGAGAAGAAATACGAATCAAATAGTTATAAACACAAAACAATCGAACTAAAAATGGATTTAAGCACAATTCTATCTATCTCGGGCAAGCCCGGTCTTTACAAACTCGTTTCCCAAACCAAGAACGGAGCATTAGTTGAATCTTTGGCAGATTCAAGACGTTACCCTGCCTTTGCAAACGATAAAATATCAGCCTTGGAAGACATCAGCATATTCACCACAGACGATGACATACCTTTGAAAGAAGTATTTCAAAAGATATACGAGAAAGAAAACGGCGGAGACTGCATAGATCACAAAGCTCCCGAAAAGGAATTGAGGGCATACATGGAGCAAGTCCTTCCCAACTACGACAAAGACAGAGTATATCTTTCCGATATGAAGAAACTGTTCTCGTGGTACAAAATTCTCAACTCCAAAAATATGATTGATTTGGATAAAGAGGAAGAAAAAACGGAGGAATAGAACCTTTGCTGAATCATACAGCCGTTTCGGCAAATTGAAACGCCGAAAGAATTTACCTGAACGCCGTTCCATGAAAATGGGAACGGCGTTCAGGTTTTCACCATGTGGATTTTGTCTGCTTTTGCGGCTGAAAGCCGGGTTTATTCTTTGTCGAACCAGCTTGCGTACATGGGATAAGCGTTGGAAATCCTCTTCACGGTTCCTTCCAATCGCTCTTGGTCTATGCTTTTCACCTTTTTGGCAGGACAGCCTGCATAGACACTGCCGCCTTCGCAGTGTGTGCCTTCGAGAACGACCGCTCCGGCTGCTATGATTGTGTTGCTTTCCACAACGGCTCCGTCCATTACGATGGCACCCATGCCGATAAGTACATTGTCTTTGATGGTACATCCATGTACTATGGCGTTGTGAGCTATCGAAACATAGTTGCCTATGCTTGTGGGTGCGGTTTTATAGGTGCAATGTACGATTGCTCCGTCTTGAACATTGACATAATCGCCCATTACTATCTTATCCACGTCTCCTCTTACGACGGAGTTGAACCAAAAAGAGCAATGCGAACCTGTTCGCACGTCTCCGACTATCGTTGCATTATCGGCAATGAAGTTTTCTTCGCCGAAACGGGGTGCGATGCCCCTTACCTTTTTAATAAGTGCCATAATGTGTTGTTTGTTTTATTGTTTGAAGTGCGGCAGGGTGCCGTTTTGGCTCTCTGTCATATTATAAAGATTTCCAAAATCTCCAATGAGGGTTGAGGTTCTATCAGGGCGGATTGACATACTGCCGGAAGCATGATGACTTCGCTTGTTTTCAATGGTATTCTTCCGCTTTCGGTGTTTATGAAGCCTTGTCCTCCTACGCAGAAATAAAGAACGAACGTGTCCAAAGCACTGTAATCCTTTCTTAATCCTTGGAAACAATGTATGTGGTTGACCGTGAAGAAAGGCGTTGTCAGCATATTTGTCGTTTCGTTCGGGTGATAATGGTAATGTATCTTGCCGGAGTGTTTGTGGCTCTTCAAATCCAAAACCTGCAATGCCTGTTCCAAGTGTAGAGGGCGTTCTTTGCCGTTTGCGTCCTTCCTTTGCCAATCGTACAAACGGTAAGTTACATCGCTGCTTTGCTGGACTTCGGCGAGAAGGCAGCCCTTGCCGGCACTGTGAACCATTCCCGCAGGTATGAAAAAGAGGTCGCCTTTCTCCACCGGCTCAGTGTTCAGAACCTCGGGCAGGTTTCCCTCTCTCACTCTGTTGATGACCTCCGCTTTTGTCATGTTTTTGTTGAACCCGTCGCTGATTCTGGCTCCTTTGTCGGCTTGCAAGACGTACCACATCTCGTTCTTTCCGTTGTCAAGCCCGATACGCTCGGCGTAATCGTCGTCGGGGTGTACCTGAACGGACAAGTCATCCGCCGCATCAAGTATTTTCAAAAGCAAAGGGAAGTTTTCGCCGAACTCGTTGTAGTTTTCTTCGCCCAAAAGTTCGTCTGCGTACATTTCTATTACCTCTCGTATATTTGCCTCTGCCAAAAAGCCGTTAGCAACAACGCTTTCCTGCTCCGGAAGTCCGGATAAGCACCATAACTCGCCGCATGAGGGTAGCGGTGAGTAATCGACACCCAGTAAATCTGCAATCTTGTGTCCCTCCCATATCCTTTGTTTGAACAGAGGCAGGAATTTCAGCGGATATATTCCTTGTTCCATATAATTTGTTTTTGCAAAGTTATGCAATTATCGCCAAACGCCGTTTGCGTAGCAATCGAAAACAGAACAAATTACCTTTCGGAATTGTTTTCTTTGACCGTTTGAGATGATTTATGCCTGTTTTATCGGTTTGTTCATAATAATACCATGTTTGGAAGCGTTATCCGATTTGTCTGAATTTTGAAATACCCGTATGAAAACCAAATACGTCGGTCTGTCCGACCAAGAAGTTGAAGAAAGTCGCCTGAAATACGGCGAGAATGTAATGACACCTCCTGCGAAAAAGTCCTTGTGGCTTGTTTTTTTCGAGAAATTCAAAGACCCGCTCATAGTTGTGCTGTTGGTTGCAGCCGTTCTGAGTCTCGGTATTTCCTTTTACGAATATTTCGTGCATGGTTCGCCGACGGCTTTCTTGGAACCTGTGGGAATTTTCGTTGCAGTATTCCTCTCGACAGGCTTGTCGTTCTTCTTCGAGCATAAAGCGGAGGGAGAATTCGAGATTTTGAACAAGGTGAACGATCATGAGAAAGTGAAGGTTTACCGAAACGGAAAATTGACAGAGGAGGATAAAAGCAAAATTGTGGTGGGGGATATTCTCGTACTATCATCGGGAGACGAGATTTGTGCAGATGCAGTTCTTTGTGAAGCCACGGGATTGCGTGTAGATGAGAGTTCTCTCACAGGAGAAAGTTCTTGCAACAAGACAACCGATGAAAAGGAGTTCGATAGCGAGGCAACATTCCCTTCAAACAAGGTTTACAAAGGTTCGAATGTCTTGGAAGGGGAGGCGGTCTGCAAGGTGTTTGCCGTAGGCGACCGCACGGAAGCCGGAAAGGTTTTCGCCGCAAGTCAAATAGACAATTCCATACGTACGCCTCTCAACGAACAGTTGGAGAAACTGGGAGGGGTGATCTCGAAGATAAGCTATTGCATGGCTTTTCTGCTGTTGGCGGGCAGGCTTGTAATATTTTTCTTTACCATGACTTCATTCGATTGGATCGAATTTCTGACTTACATGCTGCAAAGTCTCATGATAGCAATCACTTTGGTCGTTGTGGCAGTGCCGGAAGGGCTTCCGATGGCAGTTACGTTGAGCCTTGCTTACAGCATGCAGAAGCTTCTGAAAAGCAAAAGCCTTGTAAGACGTATGCATGCTTGCGAAACGATGGGAGCCGTAAACGTTATATGCACGGATAAGACCGGAACTCTGACACAAAACCAAATGACGGTGGCATCGGCTTTGTTCCCTGAGCATTTGAAAGCAGATAAATTCGTTGCGGAAAGCCTTTCCTTGAACTCATCTGCCTATTTGGATTGCTTTGATGACGGGAAAATAAAAGTAATCGGCAATCCGACCGAAGGAGCCCTGCTTTTGTGGTTGAAGGACGAGGGAGACGACTATATGAAATACCGAAACGAAACAGAGACATTGGAGAAACTGCCTTTCACGACGGAGAACAAATACATGGCAACGGTCATTCACTCCAATGTATTCAAGAAAAAAATTCTTTTGGTCAAAGGAGCACCGGAAATCGTGCTGCAAATGTGTACTTCCTTCGAGCAGGGCTTCGACAGAGAGGGCGTAAGAGTAAATCTGTCCGACTTTCAGAACAAGGCAATGCGGACGTTGGTTTTTGCATACAGGGAATTGGACGATGACAAAGGCGTGATAAAAGACGGGAAACTTGCCGTGCGGGATTTATGTTTCATGGGAATGGTTGGTATAACCGATCCTGTGAGAGCCGGTGTGGCAGATGCCGTGAAGGAATGCCTTAATGCCGGCATAGACATAAAGGTCGTAACCGGCGATACATCGGTTACGGCAAAAGCAATAGCCGAACAAATAGGTTTATTGCAAGGAACGAACGATGAGAACAGTGTAATAACGGGTGAGCAACTTTCTTCCATGCCGCATGAAGATTTGAAGAAAAGAATAAAAGACTTGAAAATCATTTCGAGAGCAAGACCCATGGATAAGAAACTGCTTGTCGAGACATTGCAGGAGGAAGGCTGTGTCGTGGCAGTAACAGGCGACGGAACGAATGACGCACCTGCCTTGAAATCCGCCCAAGTCGGTTTGTCCATGGGCGATGGCACTAATGTTGCAAAGCAGGCAAGCGACATCACGATAACGGATAATTCTTTCAATTCCATAGTTCGAGCCGTTATGTGGGGCAGAAGCCTGTATCAAAACATACAAAGGTTCATTCTTTTTCAAATGACGATAAACGTGGTTGCTTGTTTCATTGTCCTTTTCGGGGCATTCATGGGCAAGGAATCGCCGCTTACGGTAACTCAAATGCTGTGGGTAAATCTTATAATGGACACTTTTGCCGCAATGGCTTTGGCTTCGCTTCCGCCGGACGAAAGAGTGATGAACAATCCTCCCAGAAAGAGAAAAGATTTCATCATTACGAAATCCATGCGGAAAGGTATCCTCGGCGTGGGAGCCGTTTTCTTCGTTGTCCTTATGGGATTGCTGTACATCTTTCAGCACTACGACATACGGAATATGAAAGATATTTTACTCTTTGACGGATATACTGCAACGGCACGCCTGTCCGATTATGAGAAAAGCCTTTTCTTTACCATTTTCGTGCTGATGCAGTTTTGGAATATGTTCAATGCGAAAGCCTATTTGAGCAAGCGTGATTTCTTTCATTTCAAAAACTGCAACAGTTTCCTGTTTATCGCCGCTCTTATACTGGTAGGACAGGTGTTTATAGTGAGCTTCGGTGGTAAAATGTTCGATGTAATGCCTATACAGCTGCAAGACTGGTTCGGAATAATAGTTTCCACTTCTCTTGTCCTGATTATAGGAGAGGTTACAAGGTTCGTGAAAAGGCATACTAAGGCTTAGTGCAGCCTAAGGTCGTTTCACTGCTTTCAATTCAGGATATACGGCAACAACTCGTCTATTTTGCCGAGTGAAACGATTTCTATGTTCTTTCCTGCTTGCGAAAGATTTTTCGCATTGCCTTTGGCGATGTAAATCCTCTCGAATCCGAGTTTGGCAGCTTCGTTTATGCGTTGCTCGATTTTGATTACTCCTCTTAATTCGCCGCTCAACCCCACCTCTGCTGCGAAGCAATGACGATTGTTTATCGCAATATCTTCTCCCGATGAGATAAGACCGGCAACAACGGCAAGGTCGATGGCCGGATCGGACACTTTCAAGCCTCCGACTATGTTGAGGAATATGTCTTTTGCCCCAATCTTTATGCCTACACGCTTTTCCAATACAGCCAACAGCATGCTCAATCTTCTCAAATCGAAGCCCGTCGCATTTTTTTGGGCTGAGGAATAATAGGAATTGGCAACCAAAGCCTGCGTTTCTATGAACAGCGGACGGTTTCCCTCCATGGTGGCAGCTATTGCGGTGCCGGATAGTTCCTCTCCGTTGTTCGACATGAGTATTTCGGAGGGATTGCTCACCTGTCTCAAACCGTATGATTGCATTTCGTAAATTCCCAACTCCTGAGTCGAACCGAAACGGTTTTTTATCGAACGAACAATCCTGTATCCGTAGTTTCTCTCTCCCTCGAACTGCAATACTGTATCCACCATGTGTTCTAAAATTTTTGGTCCCGCTATACTGCCGTCCTTTGTTATGTGTCCGACAATTATCACAGGCGTTGCGGTTTGCTTGGCGTAGTTACTCAATCGGGCGGCACTTTCTCTTATTTGCGAAATGCTGCCTGCCGAAGAGTCGATATCGGCTGTCGTCATGGTTTGAATGGAATCCACTATGATGATTTGGGCTTTTACCTCATCGGCTCGCTCGACTATGTTTTCCACACAGGTTTCCGTCAGCACATAACAGTTTCCGTTCATTCTGTTTATGCGTTCCGCTCTCATCTTTATCTGCCCCGCACTCTCCTCACCGCTGACATAAAGCACTCTTTTGTCCTTGCAATTCAACGCAGTTTGGAGAAGAAGCGTACTTTTGCCTATTCCCGGCTCTCCACCCATCAAAACAACGCTTCCCACGACGAGACCGCCTCCCAAAACTCTGTTCAACTCATCGTCTTTCAAGTTTATACGCTGCTCTCCCGCACATTCGATTCTGCTCATCAGCATTGTAACGGCTTTTTCGGAAGTCCGCCTGCCTGTACTTCCTGTTGCACTGCGGTGAATGACTTCTTGTTCGTATGAATTCCACGCTCCGCATTGAGGACAACGACCAATCCATACAGCGGATTTGGCTCCGCATTCGCGACAAAAGAAAGCGGTTTTCTCTTTTGCCATATCAGCTCGGCTTTATCTTGACTTTATACTTCATTTCTTTCTTGTGCGAGAATTTCTTTTGGTCCATCAGGTAATCCTTATGGTATGGTCCGATAGGAAAATCCGAGAAGGTATAAGTCTGCATTTGTTCGCTTATTCCGAGATGGTTGTTCTCTTTTTCATCACTTATCAAGCCGTTATCGCTCTTTGATTTCGGTGGCAGTTGAGAATCGTAATTGAAATCCGAATGGCGGGAAAACAATGTCTCTCCGGTCTTTGTGGAAATCAAATCGTACTGTGCGTTCATGTTTACGTTCGTCGTCCACCATTCTTTCTTGACGGAGTAAACGGTTATGTACAAAACGGCATCCGCTCCGTGCGATTTGAGGTATTTTCTGCTGTCCGATTGTTCGCAATAACGGGAATTGAACATGGTGTCGGCTTTATAAGCGTCCAAAGTGGTCAATACAGGAAGTACATAATAGCCCTTGTTCACCAGCTCTTTGCATACGGAGACATAAAACATCTCATCGGCGAACTTCTCCTTGCTTCTGTTCCACGGATACATGACCATGATGGTTTTAGGCTTCTCTTGATACATCAGATGATAAGAAACCTCTCTTTCAACCTTCTTCGGAAAGACCTTATGCCACGTTCTCTTTATGAAGTTCTCCTTTTTCCCGCTCGTGTCCTCATGTTCCTTTTCAAGCTCTTTCAGATACCTCTTTTGAGTCTTTTTGTCCATTACGCTGACATTGCTGTCCGATTGTTGCAGCACCTCTTCCACCTGAGCGAAACCTGCACCCGCTCCGATAAACAGCAATGCGAATAACATTATGATACTTTTTTTCATAGTCCTAACTTTTGCATAAGGGATTCGACATAAACTTTGCTTTCCGGATACGTTACATACTCCTTTTGGAAATATGTCTTGGCTTCCTCTTTATTGCCTTGCAGGAAAAGCAGATAGGCATAGTCGGCATACGCCCCCGGAGGCGGCACGTTGTTTGCCCCTTTCGGGTGTTCCACAATGCGTTTGTATGATTTTGTCAGCTTTTTCAAATCCTTTCCTTCCAAGGATTTTTCCTGTTTTGCATAGAAGTAAGCCACCTCATCGTAATCATAATGAGAGTATAAAGCCTTACCACACGAACATGCGAGCAAAAGGGAAAAGCCTGCAACGAAAAATATTCTCTTCATCTCGATCGGTTTCTTAGAAAGTTCAAAATTACGCTTTTCCTGCGTAATTGCCAAAAATTGCGTACGGTTTTATTTGAATATCTCTGTTGCACGTTCGAATATTCCGTTCATGTAAGCTATCGCCAAGCCGTAATTGCTTACCGGAATGCCGTTTTCCAAAGCCGGTTTGAGCCTTGAACGGAGCTGCTTCTCTGTTGCAACGCAACCGCCGCATTGAATAATCAAGGCAAATTCCTTCAACGGTGTTCCTATATCGACCAACCCGCTCACCGCTTCGCATCTTACGTTTTTGCCCGTGTATTTGCTGATGAGTTTCGGCAATTTCACCCTGCCTATGTCCTCGCATGTCGGCTGGTGAGTGCAGCTTTCCAACATCAATACCCTGTCGCCGTCCTTTAACTTGTCCAAGTAAGGCGTTCCTTTCAAGTATGCCTCGAACATACCTTTCATTCTCGCCAACAAAATGGAAAAACTCGTCAATGGAATGCTTTTCGGAACAATGGCATTCACCATGGCGAACACCTGCGAGTCCGTAACAACCAAATCCGGCTTTATTCCCTTTTCCTTCAAGACGTATTCCAACTCCGTTTCTTTCACCACCATGCACACACAGTTCTTATCCAAAACCTCCCTTATCAGTTGCACCTGCGGCAATATCAACCTGCCATGCGGAGCCGCCGAATCGATAGGGGTAACCAGCAAAACGAGTTCGCCACCTGCAACAACCCCTTGCAATAACGTGCGTTTCTCATTTTCCTCCCCTTTGAGCATTTTCCCGATTCTTTCTGCCAAAGCAAGCATGACCTCCTTGGAATGATTTTCCAACACCAATGCTTCACCCGAACCCGCTTTCGTTACTTCCGCCAACACATCGGCATCTACCTTGCATACGTCCTGTTTGTTATAAACCACAAGACACGGTACATCAAAGCGTTTGCATTCCCGCAAGAAGCCCTTTTCCAAATCCGAAAACCTGTTCTCGCTTATCACAAGCACGGCAGCATCGACCCTTTGCAACTCCAGCATGGACTTTTTTACTCTCTGTCGTCCCAAATCCGTCATATCGTCCAAGCCTGCCGTATCAGCAAGCACCACAGCTCCGTAACCGAACAATTCCATACTCTTTCTGACCACATCCGTGGTCGTTCCACTCTCCTCGGACACGATTGAAACACTCTGACCCGTGAGAGCATTTATCAAACTGCTCTTTCCGACATTGCATCTGCCGAAAAAGCCCACATACTTCTTCTCTTTTTTCTCCGCCTTATCCATAAGCAATGAATTTTTCGTCCATCAATGTTCGACATTGCACCTTTCAAGCCTGCAAAATGCCGAACTAAAACACAATGCAAAGATAAGAAAAACCTCACAAGCAACACCGACATAACCAAACGCCGTCTCATCGAAATGAATCGCCGAAAGAGAAAATTCTTCCGGCGTTTCGTTAGTGTCGAAATGCCTTTGGATTAGGAGAAACTGAGGCAAAGGCAAAATTAAAGGGAGACATCTGTATGTCTCCCTTTATTCTGATTCGATTAAGAAGTTTGTTATTTCAACAGAGCTTCCATTCTGGAAATGTATTTCTCGACTTCTCTGAATTCCATTGAGTTCGGATAGTCTTTCTTTATGCTTTTATAGCATTCCAAAGCCTCTTTGTTCTTTTGTTGCATTTCATAGATTTGTCCCATCTTCAAAAGAACGAACGGAGTCGTTATATCGTTGTCGACTTTTGCTGCTTCCTTATATGCAGATATTGCTTTGTCCAACTGATTCAACTCTGTGTATGCGTCTCCTACCAATGCTTTGGTTTGATACTTCATCAACATGTCATCAGGCGAGAACTTGTTCAAATAATCTATCGCTTTCTGATACTCTCCCTTTTGAAGATAAATATTACCTGCATAATAGGCTGCCAATTTGCCGCTTTTGGTCGAGCCATACTCATCTACGATATTTATTAAACCTGCATGCTTGCCGTCTCCTTTGAGAGCCTTGTCATAATCCTCGTTTTGAAAATATTGTTGTGCCGCAAACAACTCGGCTTGTGCATTTTTCTCTCTTGGTATCGCATATAAATGTTTATATCCGAAGTAAGCAGCAATACCTACGACCACAACAGCCAAAGCAATTATTATTATCTTTCGATTCTTTTCCAAGAATTGTTCCGTGTTTGTTACCAACGCTCCGACGTTAAAGTTCTTTTCTTCTTGATTTTCCGTGTTTCTGATGTTGTTTTCTGTATCCATTTTGTTTACCGTGTTTTTCGTTAACTCCTTTTGGTGTGCAAAGATACATTTTCTTCTTGAAAGGAAAGGCCTTTTGGTCGAAAATTGTATTCATACGGTGTGTTTTTTCGTTGTCAGACCTATCGGAAAAGAATATTTTTGCAGATTTTCAAGCATTTGATTGGTTGTATAAGAATGTTTTTATATCTTTGCCTCCTAAATACGGGAGTTATGGATATTACGACCAATTTCATGGGGGTGAGGATAAAGAGCCCTGTTGTCGTAGGAAGTTGCGGTTTGACGTCTGACCTTGCGACATTGAAGAAGATAGAAGAAGCGGGTGCGGGTGCTGTAATCTTGAAATCCGTTTTCGAAGAACAGATTTTGCAAGAGATGACCAATTCCTTGAAGATGTCTTCAAATTTCGGTTTTTCGCCTGAAACATACGATTATGTGGTGTCTCACACAAAGGAACAATCCTTGGATAAATATATGAATTTGATAAAAACCGCCAAAAGCGAGTTATCGATTCCCATTATCGCAAGTGTGAACTGCGTTTCGGCTTCTCAATGGATTTCATTGGCAGGAAGAATGGAGCAGGCTGGTGCCGACGGGGTGGAATTGAATATGTTCGTGCTTCCTTCCGACGTTAACCTGACCACGGACGATGTCGAGCGGTTTTATGAGGACGTCATACAGAGCATAAAGCGTGCTTTGTCGATACCGATTTCTATAAAAATCAGTTCTTACTTCTCTTCTCTTGCTCGTTTCGCTCAGAAACTTTCATGGATGGGTATTGCCAATCTGCATATCTTCAATCGTTTCGCTTCACAGGACATAAACATCGACAAAATCTGCACGGAACCGGCGAATGTCTTCTCTTCGCCGAGCGATTTGCCTCGTGTAATCCGATGGACTGCCATTCTGTCGAACATAATACATTGTCCGCTGACTTCGGGTGGCGGAGTGCATAAACCGCAGGACGTTATAAAACTTCTTTTGGCAGGAGCATCGACCGTTCAGGTCGTTTCTGCACTGTATGAACAGGGAACGGAATTCATATCGGAGGCAAACGCTTTGCTCGAAAGTTGGATGAAAGAAAAGAACTTCAAGAGCATAGATGATTTCAGAGGAAAACTTGCCGTGGAAAAGAATAACAATTCGTCGACTTTCCATCGTGTTCAATTCATGAAGTATTTCGCAGGAATAAAATAGACTATTAACCAAGCATACAATTTAATTTTTATGGAAAATCAGGCTAGAACAGTCAGTTTCTTCAGATTTGAGGATTTGAGAGTTTACGACAAGGCATTGGACTACTTTGTGTGGACGATGCAACAAACACAAACGGCAAGCGAATTTGAAAAGAAAGTCATTCTTCAACCGTTATCGACCTCTGCCGCAAAGGTTGCGGAAAACATAGCAGAGGGTTCGGCAAGGCATAAGCCGCAATTCATACAGTTTTTGAAAGATGCCAAGAGTGCTATCAGGAACTGCGTTGTGCTTTCCACTCTGGCGTACAAGGACGGGGTGTTTGATCAATCCCAATACGACCAATCGCGTGAAACTTTGGTCGAAATGACAAAAATGGTAGGTGCAATGATTGTCTCTTTGCAAAGAAATGGGGAGAGAAACAGCGTAAGCCAAACCTCTTCCATCGATACGGACTTTAATACAGATGAAGGAATGAATTTTGAATACTGATTTTGCAATTCATGATTGCGTAAGACATCGCAAGAAGGCTCTTCCATTTCAATCCGAATAGAGAAGTGTTTTCTTGCGATGTGCTTTTTGTGTGCCGAGAGTGATAAAAAATTTTTGAAATCATTTGAATCGGAACATACATTTACGGATTGATAAGTCCTTTCATAAGCCTGTAACCTCTATCCGACACCTGCAAGAAAATAAAACGCCGAAAGAATTTGACGGAACGCCGTTTCCCGAAATTCTTTCGGCGTTTCATTTTTCCGAAACGGCGTTTTGTCGGCACTCTTTGTTCAGATTTCCTTTCTTTTGCTTTGTCCTATCGAATTATTGCAGTAACTTTGCAGTCTCATTCGGAGAAAAGATAAATTAAAACATATAGTGATGATAAAGAAGTTAGATGAGCTTATCGACGCTGTAAAGCAGAGAGGCAAGAAAAGGTTGGTTGCTGCATTCGCAAACGATCCTCACACAATCGGAGCAACTTCCATGGCAATGGATTTGGGTATTATCGAAGCGACTTTGGTCGGCGATATAGAGACGATAAAGTCCGTTTGTGCGAAAGAGGGAATCGATGTAAACAAGTTCAAACTCGTTCAAGAGGCTAACGAACAAGCTGCGGCAAACAAGGCAGTCGAGTTGATTAACGCAGGAGAGGGCGACATCTTAATGAAAGGTCTTTGCTCCACAGACAAATACATGAGAGCAATCCTTAACAAGGAAAAAGGCTTGATGCCGGGCGGTAAACCCGTTCTTTCCCACGTAACCGTATTTGAGGTTCCTACTTATCACAAATTGTTGATTACTTCCGACGTTGCCGTTATCCCTGCACCGGATTTCAAACAAAAGACGGCAATATGTAATTACGTCATCAACACTGCCAAGACGCTCGGAATCGAAACTCCGAAAGTAGCAATGATAGCTCCGACAGAGCAAATGAGCGTAGGCATTCCTTCATGCGTCGATGCAGCCCTTATCGCTGCCATGGGCAACCGCGGTCAGATAAAGGGAGCCATCATCGACGGACCGTTGGCATTGGACGTTGCGATAGACAAAGAAAGTGCCACAATCAAGAAATTGAAAGGCGAAGTGGCAGGAGATGCCGATTGTTTGGTATGGCCTAACATCGAAGCAGGAAACGTATTCTACAAATCATGCACCAAATTTGCCAAGGCAGAATTGGCGGCAATGGTTGTGGGAGCAAAAGTCCCTTGCGTCTTGTCTTCAAGAGGCGACAGCACAAAAACGAAGATGTATTCCATCGCATTGGCAGCCCTATCATGCAAATAGATTAAACTGTTCTCATACAAATTACCCGCAGACCGGCACGTACGTGAACCGCTGCGGGTTCTTTTTATAAACAAAAGCACGAAAGAAATGGATAAATGGTCGGAAGAACTGCCCTTTGTGGCGATAACCGTTTGCGATAAGGACGGGAAAATAATCGATATGAACAAACGCAGTGCGAATACCTACGAAAAAAACGGCGGGAAGCAACTTATCGGCAGGCAACTCATGGATTGCCACCCCGAAAGGGCAAGAAAAATCATCAAAGAACTGATGAGCGAGGGCAAGACCAACGCTTACACTATCGAAAAAGAAGGATTGAAGAAACTTATCTACCAATCGCCATGGTACGAGAACGGAGAGTTCGCCGGATTGGTCGAAATGTCTATCGTATTGCCCGAGACACTTCCGCATTACATCAGAGAAAGCAAACCGAAAGACGAATAAACAACTCTTTGTTGCGTGGAAAACAATACCTTTCGGATAAAAAAACGATGAAACACGGTAAATGACAGACTAAAACATTTTTTCAATCGTTCATAGACACAAAACATAATAAGAAATGAAGAAAATATTCGTATGCCTTTTGGCTTTATCTGCGTTCGGTATCCTCTTGACATCTTGTTCCCACAAAACATGCGACGCTTATTCCTCGGCACAGCGTCATCACAGGGAAATATTGAGATAAGTCAAGGAGAGAAACCGACAGATGAGAGAAACGACACAAGGGAGAGTTGCAATCAAACTCTCTTTTTTCGTTTCTCTATCATGCAATACAGAAGTACATAGCAGGAACGACAATTCCAAGCACCATGAAAGTATCTGTAATCACACCGACCCTAAACAGAGTTCATTTTATTGAAGATGCCATGGATTCCGTCCTCTGGCAGACGTATTCCGAGCTTGAATACATAGTCATAGACGGCGGTTCGACAGACGGAACACTCGATTTGTTGGACGAATACAAAGGCAAATTCCGCCAAGTCGGCAAAGAAATGAAATACATCTCTGAAAAAGATAACGGATTGTATGATGCCATGAACAAAGGCATAGCAATGGCAAGCGGGGAGGTCGTGGGCATTCTCAACAGCGACGATTTCTTCAATTCCGAAGACTGCATTGCTACAATAGCCGAAAGCTTCGCCGACAGCGATACGGAAGCTGTTTATGCCGATTCCTATTATGTTGAAGCAAATGATGTCTTTTGCCCCGTCAGGTGCTATTCAAACAAACACTTCAAGCCGAAATGGTTGCTGTACGGCTATATCCCCGACCATGAAACCTTCTACATGAAAAAGGAATGCTACGAAAAATACGGCTATATAAAGCCTGACTATAATAGGGGGGTGATTTCGAACTTCTGTTAAGGATGTTGTACATCGAAAAGGTGAAAGCACGATATATCGACAAAGTAATGCTTACCAACAGAATAGGAGGAGTAAGCACAAGCGGCGGATTGAAGATGTACATCAAAAGAACGGAGGACGCAATGCATATTTATCGCATGCACAACCTGAAAACATACCGTTACAGGCAATGGCTGCGGTATTTTTACAGGCTTTGGAATAAACTATACATACCGAAAAAATATACAAACGCCGCAAAAGAAGCACAAATATGGTTCGCCGAAAGACGTAAATCAGATTTCGTCGCACCATGATTTTCACCTGAAAAATCAAAACGGCGTTACACGAAATTGAATCGCCAAAAGAAAAAATCGAAACGTCGGAAGAATTTTCTCAAACGGCGTTTGGGTTTCGGATTTTCCAAAACAAGAATGCTCGCAGGCTGAGGTAGTGGTTGCGGTACTCGTTATATGGCACTTTTACTTGATAAAGATAATCGAATACGGGTAAAAAAAGAAAGAAGTCTGCCCGAAAACAGACTTCTTTCCCCAATTATGCAAATCAAAATTTTACACTGTCATACCGCCATCAACAGACAATACTGCTCCGTTAACGTATGCAGCTTCATCTGAGGCAAGGAAGCAGAAGGCATTGGCAATGTCCTCAGGCTTTCCAAGTCTTCCGACAGGAACCTTTGCTATCATTCCTTTCAATATGTCTTCAGGCATTTTTGCAACCATATCCGTTGCAATGAATCCCGGAGCAACTGCATTTACAGTAACACCCTTCTTGCCCAACTCTCTTCCCAAAGTTTTGGTCATTCCTATGACACCGGCTTTTGTGGCAACATAGTTGGTTTGTCCGAAGTTTCCGTATAATCCGACAACGGAAGATACGTTGATAATTCTGCCCCAACCGGCTTCAACCATGTATTGGTTAACGGCTTTGGTGCAATAGAATGTTCCCGTAAGGTTTATGTCGATTACGCTTTGCCATTGTTCGGGCGTCATCTTCTTCAAAGTGGCATCGTTGGTAATTCCGGCGTTGTTAATCAATATATCGATTTTGCCGTTTGCGTCGAACACTCTTTTTGTCGCTGCAACAACTTGCTCATAATTAGATGTATCAACGGCATCAAAGCATATTGTGTAGCCTTCCTTTGCCATTGATTCAACGAACGCTTTACCTTTTTCGGCATTTCTTGCCCAAACCGTTACTTTTGCACCCTCTTGTGCGAATTTCTTTGCGGCTGCCGCACCGATACCGGCTGTTCCTCCGGTGATGATGGCAACTTTATTTTCCAATCTCTTCATTGCTGTATGTTTTTGTTATTATTAAAATCTTTCGGTGTGCATCAACTTTGCTTCTCCCGTGATTACCTCTTTGCCCGTGGCTTTTTCAACCAATGTGGTCTTGATTAGTCCGCGATGTTTCACCGCATCGGCTTCCAAGACCTCGAATTTGGCAATGTAATCGTTCTCCACGAAAACAGGAGCTCGGAAACTCATCTGCTGGCTCATGTATATCGTTCCTTCACCGGGCCACATTGTTCCGAAAACTCTTGAAAACACGGCTCCCGCAAAGAAACCATGTACTATCGGTTTACCGAAAGGAGTTTTCGCTGCGTACTCCGGATTGATGTGAATGGGATTATTGTCCAATGAACATGCGGCAAAAGCGTTCACCTGCTCTTGTGTGAAACGTGTCGCAAGCTCGTAGGTATCCCCTTGCTTTATCTTTTCCATCTTTTCGTTGGTTTATTGAAGCATTGGTTTCAAATCCTCTGCTATTATCAAATCAGCCTCGGTTGCAGCCTTAACCTGCTCGACGGTAAAGTCGGGATGGATTTCTTTAAGCACTATGCCTTTCGGCGTAATCTCCATGACACCCATTTCGGTTATTATCATATTGACCTGACCTTTGGCTGTGAGCGGAAGCGTACACTTCTTCAATATTTTCGGATTGCCTTTGGCTGTATGCTCCATTGCAAGAATAACACGCTTTGCACCTACCAACAAATCCATTGCACCACCCATTCCCGGGATTTTTTTGCCCGGAATCATCCAATTCGCCAAATCGCCTTGCTCATCTACCTGCATGGCTCCGAGAATGGAAGCATCGACATGTCCTCCTCTGATTATGGCAAATGAAGTGGCCGAATCGAAAGTAGCCGCACCGTCAATCATAGTTACATATCCGCCGCCTGCGTTTATAAGTTCGGGATCTTCCTCTCCCGGTTTGGCATCGGAATCCATTCCGATCAAACCATTCTCGCTTTGTAAAAGCACTTTGACACCGGGTTTCAGATAATTGGGTATCAAAGTCGGTATGCCTATTCCCAAATTAACTACGAATCCGTCTTGAAGTTCCAAGGCAGCACGCCTTGCTATCACTTCTCTCATCTGATTTTTTTCCATAGCTGTATGTTTGTTATTTTTATTCTTATTTATCGCATGACGGAAACATGCTTTGAACGAAGAAGTCCTTTCTTTTGACTTTTCAATGCAGTCTTTCAGTCAAACCGCCTGTTCAATCGGCGAAATGTCTTCTTCGTTCTTCATTATGTTATTTGCCCATGCGGCGTGCCAATTCTTCTGCTATGTAAGAAGCAACGTCATCGGCGTATGTGTTCATTCCGAAGCCTGCGTCATAGCCCAATTCTTTGGCAAGTTCGTGGGTTATTCTCGCTCCGCCGCAACATAATATCACTTTATCTCTCAAACCTTCCGCCTCCAACATTTCAACCAGTTCTGTAAGGTTCTTGATATGCACATCTTTTTGAGTAACCGTTTGAGATACCAAAAGGGCATCGGCTTTCATCTCCAGAGCCTTTGCGATGAATTCCTCGTTAGGCACTTGCGCCCCCATGTTCAAGGCTTCCACCATTTCGTAACGCTCCAAGCCGTAGTGGCCTGCGTAACCTTTCATGTTCATTATGGCATCTATTCCCACGGTGTGGGCATCTGTTCCCGTGGACGCTCCGACGATTACTATCTTTCTGCCGATTTTCTCCTTTATGAACTCATCGCATTCATGCATGTCCATGGTATTGGATTCCACTTTCGGCACATGTATCGTCGTATAATCGACCGTGTGAGTCGAACTGCCGTAGCAGTTGAAGAAAGTGAAGCCTTTGGTCAACTCTTTGTAGAAAACAACCTGCGGATTCTCGAATCCCATTTTTTTCATCAACTGTTTCGCAGCCTCTATGGCTTCATCTCCGCATGGAACGGGGAGGGTAAAACTCAACTGTGTCTTACCATCGTTCATTGTATCTCCGTATGGTTTTACTTTTGTGAGGTCAAGCTCCGTATCGAAGTTCTTTGCCTCCATTGAATATAATCCGCCGCTCATTATTGTTGTCCTCCTTTTCCTTTCATTAAATCAATAAACGGATTGTAGTAATGCTCGCCTTTTTCAAACACTCCAGCCAATCCTTTTCCGCCGTTACGCGGACGTTTTATGTCCGCAAATATACCTTTCTCCAATGCAGAGAAAAGACCCTCTTTCGTCATTCTTTCCAACAAAGCGATGGCATCGTCCAATACCTTTCTCGCTCTGGTTTGCATGATTCCGTCTTTCTTGAACTCCACATCATCTCCAAGATTTCGCATGTTTCGGAAAATATATTGTGCGTTCTCTATCGACAAATAACGGTCTGACATGAACGGAGTGTGAATTGCCTCAGTCATCATACCCAACAGTTGCAATCCCTGACCTGTCCATATCGATATTTCATTGAACAAAGCGTCCTGAATATGTCCTCGGAAAATGTTTCCGGTCATAAACTTTGTCGGAGGCATGTATTTCAAAGGAGCTTTAGGGAAAATCTCTCTTATCATCTGAGCCTGAGCCAACTCATAAAGGAAACCGTTTTCCAAATCCGGCGTCATCTCGAAGGCATGTCCCAATCCCATTTGTTCCTCCGGCAATCCTGCCGCAAAGGCAAGTTGTTCGTTTATCAGATCGGAAGCCAAAACGGTGTGTGCTTCCTCAAAAGCATCCGCCGTTGTAAGGTAATTGTCCTCTCCCGTGTTGATTATGACACCAGCAAAGCCGTTTATCACTCTTGAAAAGTACTGATCGACAAGCGTCCTTTGCATATTGATGTCCCTGAACAAAATTCCGTACAAGGCATCGTTCAACATTACGTCCAAGCCCTCCAATGCACCCATCACGGCTATTTCCGGCATACACAAACCGGAACAATAGTTACATAATCTGATGTAACGACCGACCTCTTCGCCAACTTCGTCCAATGCTTTACGCATTATGCGGAAGTTCTCCTGCGTTGCAAATGTTCCGCCGAAACCTTCGGTTGTTGCACCATAAGGAACGTAGTCCAAAAGCGACTGTCCCGTCGTTCTGATAACGGCAATGATGTCCGCACCCTGCCTTGCACCTGCTTGTGCCTGTACAACGTCCTCATAGATGTTTCCTGTTGCAACAATAATATATAGGTAGGGCTTTCTACCCTCGCCTATGGTTGCAATATAATTCTCCCTACGTTTTCTGTTTGCAGAAATTCTTTGCATCGATTGATCGATGAACGGTTGCAAAGCCGCTTTCGCTTTCTCTGCATCGCCCTGCGGAAGAGTGCTTATATCCAAAGTGCCTTTGGAAACCGCCTCAGCAATCTCGTTCGGGGTTTTTCCCGTCTGCATAACTGCGTTTCCCAATACAGGCAACACACCGTTGGCAAGCATACCCTTATCTTTCAAATAATCGACCAATACGTTCGGCATTGGAACGCCGCTCTCATCAATTCCGTCTATGCCCATCAACCGGCATAACGTTCTCTCGCAGGCAACAGTCGAGTAACCATCTACAAAGTCCTGCACCTGATCGGAAATGGTCTTCGCAAGTTTCTTTGCGTAAGCCACTTTCGTAAAATCCAAGCCTATTTTGCTTTTTTCCATATCTCTTTCAGTGTACTTATTTCCCAATATAAGCAATCTTCGACCCTTTACACCGTCATTGCCACAAGACGGACGAAGCCGAAATCAAACTGCAAAAATACGAAAAAGTCAGCTAATTACAAAATGATTTTTAGGGAAAGACGCAATAAAAGTTTTCGCACACATATTCGCTCTGTTTGCTGCCCATGATTAACAATCCGATGAAACACGATTTCGACATTCTCTGAACGAAACGCCATTTCGCAAAAATAAAACGCCGAAAGAACTTTCTCTTTCGGCGTTTTGTTGTGCTTAAAAGGAAGAACTGACGATTACATCATCATTTCCATTCTTTGTTTCAATGTTTCAACCAATGTGTCTGCAGCTTTTTCGAGCTGTTTCTTTATCATCATTGCCATTATTTGCGGTACATCGAGTTCGATTACGGCAGTAACGTTGCATTTGTAGGCTTCCGTTTTCTCGAAATTCAGGTTCAAGATAAAATTCAAGGGCATGGAGGATTGCACCTCGGGGTCGCTTGCCACTGTTATCTTTTCGTATGGAATGCGACCTATTATTTTCAAACCGAAATCGCCCATTCCCTTTATTGTGAAACTACATCTGTCTTCTGTTGCTTTGAAATTTTCTATTTTGTCGTTTGCCATAAGTGAGAAATTGGAGAAGTTGCTCACATGATCGAACACGAACTCCACATTTCTTCCTATTTCCGTTTTCTTACTCTCTGTTTTTACCATTCGATGCCAAAAATAAAGGGCGTTGAAATGCTCGTCGCATCACGCCCTGTTTAATAAAACCAAAAAACATTACTTGTTCATTCTCTGTTCCGACCACAATTCCGGATTTTTTCTCCATTCGGTCAGCGACACAAGGTCTTCTTGTTTGATGAAGTTTTCTTTCGCCGCTATGTCGATGAGCGTGTGATAATCCGTTATTGTGTTCAAACTTACATCGCTTTCTATGAAGGCTTGTTTTGCCACTTCCAGATTATAGGTAAAGATGGCTGCCATGCCCTTTACGGAACATCCTGCTTCACGAAGTGTTTTCACTACTTGCAGACTGCTTTTACCTGTGGAAATAAGGTCTTCTATGACCACGACGGACTGTCCGCTTTTCAAATCTCCCTCTACCTTGTTACCCAAACCGTGTTTCTTTTCTTCCGGTCTTACATATACAAAAGGCTTTCCAAGGTTTTGTGCGACCAATACGCCTTGTGCAATTCCGCCTGTTGCAACGCCTGCAATCACATCGACATCGGCAAATTGCTCGTTGACGATTGCAACAAACTGTTGGCGAATGAAAGTTCTGATGTCGGGATATGACAAAGTAACCCTGTTATCGCAGTAAATAGGGGACTTTCTTCCCGAAGCCCAAGTGAAAGGGCTTTCATTATTCAATTTTATTGCTTTAATTTGCAATAGAAATCGAGCTGCTTGTTCGGCTGTTTCTTTATTCAAAATCATGATGCAAAGGTACGATATTTTCAACAAACACAATAGGGTTTGTATAGTAAATGCCTCTTTTGCCCGATTTGTTTCGGAAAATGAGAGGGTGATGGAGTGCGACGAAAAGAACGTCGATTCGATTGATTTCGCGAGATTTTTCAAAGAGAAATGTCGTGAGAATATCACAATTATTGTTAAAAGTTTGACCGTGAAAGAGGTGTTCGCCAAGGCTATCGAGGGGCTTGTTTTTGTACAGGCGGCAGGCGGTCTGGTACGAAACGAGAGAGGTGAGTATCTCTTTATTTATCGTTCCGGACATTGGGATTTGCCGAAGGGACATTGGGAAGATGGGGAGGAGTTGGACTATACCGCAGTAAGAGAAGTGGAGGAGGAAACGGGACTTAAAAATCCGAAATCGGGAGAAAAACTCGGCATTACCTACCATGTATATAGTATGAACGGCAGGCGGGAAATCAAAGAAACGCATTGGTATGACATGCGTGCGAAATCGAACGAACTTCTTGTACCTCAAAAAGAAGAGGGGATAGAACGTGTGGAGTGGCTTACGAAAGAAAGGGTCGAAAGCCTCGGTCGCATGATTTATCCGTCCCTAAGGCATTTCCTTACGGGTGTCGGCTTTTCTTTCGATTAGGTATTGTTGGGTTACACGGCTCTTTTGCTCAATCAGAACATTGTAAAGACCGATGTCTATGGCTTTTGCCAGAGAGTTGGCTTCGTAATGACGGATTGTTATCAGCTCCAAGGAGTTGTTATACCTTACATTGTAACTTTGTTGTAGTGCTTCGATAAGTTCTTGTAGCAGATTGTCGTTTTTGTCGAAGCAAACGGAAAAACTCAAAGCCGAGTTTTGCATCATGTTCACCTTGATTCCGAAAGATGAAAGAATGTCGAATATTGCCGAAACCTTATCTTCTGCAATGAAAGAGAAATCTTTCGGAAATATGGATAGGAGTGTTTGGTTGTCTTTGAAGATGTAATTAGGCACGGTGGGAACGGGGTTTTCGCAATCCGTTATTACGCTGCCTTGTTGTTGCGGAGCATTGAAACTTTTCACGTAAAGAGGAATACTTTTGTTCTCCAAGGGTTTTACGGTCTTCGGGTGTATAATCGAGGCTCCGTAATAAGCAAGTTCCATTGCCTCTTTGTATGGAACGCATTCAAGTTTCCGCGTATCCTTCATGCGTTTCGGGTCGGCATTCATAAGTCCTGATACATCTTTCCATATAGTCATGCTTTCGGCATTCGTGCAATAAGCGAATATAGCAGCCGAAAAGTCGGAACCTTCCCTGCCGAGGGTGGTCGTGTATCCTTCTTTGGTTGAGCCGATGAAGCCTTGAGTCAGAACGGTTGACCGATTCGAAAGGAGCGGAAGCAGATTTCGTGAAATTGTTTCCTCTGTTTGCGTCCATCGAATGTCGGCATTGCGGAAGTTATTGTCCGTTTTTATGAAATCCTGAGCAAAAACGTGTTCATGGGAAAAACCTATAGAGGTCATGTAAGCCGAAATAATGCTTGTCGAAATGCGTTCCCCGTAAGAGACCATGCCGTCATAAAGGAAGTCATAATCGTTGGGGTTCAGCGTGAGAATTTTTTCGCGACTTTCGGTTATCAGACGTTTTATCAAATTCTTGCATGAAATTTTCTCTTCTTCGTTCGTGAAGAGTTCTTCCGCAATATCGAGATGATAATGCAGCAATTTGTCGAATTCTGCGTTGTTTACCGCCTTTTCCGAGTGCCAAAGGTTGACGATTTTTTCCAAAGAATTTGTCGTCTTACCCATTGCCGATACAACGACTATGCGTCTCTTCTCTTCACCTTGAAGGATTGAAACCACATTCCTTACAGCCGCAGCACTGTTTACGGAAGCCCCTCCGAATTTCTCCACATATATACAGTTCATATACCCGTATTTTGGTGGCAAATCTACAAAAAAATATCCGGCTTCAAGTTTTATTTTGTCGGAAAAGGCTTTTTTCGTACCTTTGCCCCACATTTGACCGATATGACTGCGAGAAATAAAAATAAATCATTCACTCTGTGGAGTGCTAACTTCTCTACGGTTTTGAGTATTTCGCTTGTGATGTTTTTGTTGGGCTTTATAATGCTCTTCATCTATCATACATATACCACAAGCAAGCAAATAAAAGAACAAGTCTCCTTTACCGTTTACCTTAACCTCGATGCCACGGAGCAACAAGCCTTGGAGTTGGAGAATGAAATAAAGAAAAACAGCAGAGTAAAGTCAACCCAGTACATATCTTCCGAACAGGCGGCAAGAATGATGAATAAGGTAATGGGCGATGACCACCTTGCAGTCTTGGATTCGGTCAATCCTTATCAGGCATCGATAGAAGTCTATCTCAAAGCACAAGCATTGAAAATTTCGGAAATAAAACAATTCATTCTCGCCGTCGAAGCAAAGGACATCGTCGATGTGGTGGATTACCGCCACGACCTTGTGATGGATATAAACGATGTCATATATAACGTGAGTGCCTTCATCTTCGTACTCTTCCTTTGTTTGTTATTCATTGCAGTAACATTGATAAACCACACGATAGGACTTACCATAAACAGCAAACGTTTGCAAATACGTTCCATGGAATTGGTCGGAGCAAAATCCGGTTTCATTCGTCGTCCTTTTGTTGTGCGAGGCGTAATCTTGGGACTTGTCGGAGCCTTTGTTGCGGATTGTTTGTTGGCAGGAGTGCTTTATTGGCTTTATTCGAGCATAAAAGGTTTGGTATTGGCGGAGCATATCAAGGTTTATATCCTTGTGGGCATTGTAATAGTGATATTGGGTGTTTTACTTTCGTTTACCTTTACCCTTATCGCCGTAAAGAAAAGCATGAACTTGAAAAGCAGTAAATTATACAGATAAAGATATAATCGTGATGAAGAAAACGAACGACAATAAGGAAACAGAAAAGAGAGATTTCGTATTCGGCAAAGAGAATTACATCATAATGATAGTCGGATTGGTTGTTTTGGCAATAGGATACATACTCCTGAGCGGAGGAGGCAGCAACGACCCCGACCGATTCAGCGAAGCATTGTTCAACAGTCGCAGAATGCTGTGGTCTCCAATCTTCATAGTGGGAGGATTGGTCATAGAAGTATATGCAATCATGAAAAAAGCAAAATAATAAATGGATACACTGCAAGCAATCATCATTTCGATAGTGGAAGGTCTTACGGAATTTCTTCCCGTCTCCTCCACGGGACACATGATTATCACTCAGGGAATTTTAGGCATCAAAAGCGATGATTTCGTCAAACTTTTCACCGTATGCATTCAGTTCGGAGCAATTCTTTCCGTTCTCGTAATATATTGGAAACGATTTCTTCAATCATGGAGCTTCTATTGGAAGTTGCTCGTAGCCTTTCTACCCGCAGCAATCATAGGATTATTGGCAGGGGATTTGATAGACAGTTTTCTTGAGAATGTTTGGGTGGTTGCTTCCATGCTCGTGATAGGTGGTGTCTTCATGTTGTTTGTCGATAAGTGGTTCAACAAACCCGATGAAGACCAAACAATAACATATAAGAAGAGTTTCAAAATAGGATTGGCTCAATGTATTGCAATGATACCCGGTGTCAGCCGCTCCATGGCGACAATCGTCGGAGGTATGAGTCAGAAACTCTCTCGCAAGACAGCTGCCGAGTTCTCTTTCTTCCTTGCCGTGCCTACCATGGCAGCCGCTTCGGGATACAAACTTTTGAAAGCATTCATGGCAGAAGGCGGAACGGAGATGCTTGTCGATAATTTGACGACTCTTCTCTTGGGAAACCTTGTCGCATTCATCGTTGCGATACTTGCCATCAAGTTCTTCATCAATTTCCTTACCAAATACGGCTTTAAGGCATTCGGATATTACAGAATTATTGTCGGATTGCTTATACTCGTGCTGTTGTTCTGCGGCATACCATTGGAAGTGGCATAATGGAATTGAACCTCGAACAAGGCGGATACATACTGCTCGATAAGCCATATACTTGGACATCGTTTCAAGCGACCAAAAAGGTACAGTATGTACTAAAAAGACATTTCGGAGTAAAGAAAATAAAAATCGGACACGCCGGTACGCTTGACCCTTTGGCGACAGGCTTGTTGATACTCTGCGTAGGCAAATATACCAAACGCATAGAAGAATATCAGGCAGGAGAGAAGGAATATACCGGAACAATCTTCCTCGGAGCTACGACACCGAGTTTCGATAAGGAAAAACCTGTCGATTGCACCTTTCCGACCGAACACATCACCGAAGAAGCCATAAGACAAACCGCAAACACCTTTCTCGGCGAGCAATCACAAATACCACCCGTCTTTTCCGCCGTGAAAATAAACGGAGTACGGGCATACGCCAAAGCAAGAGAGGGCAAAGAAGTCGAAATGCGGGAACGTCGCATAACGATACACGAATTTGAAATCACCGACATAAGAATGCCGGAAGTCGATTTCCGCATACGTTGTTCCAAAGGCACATATATACGTTCCATAGCAAGGGACTTCGGTCGGAGATTGCAAAGCGGAGCATACCTCACAGCCCTTTGTCGCATAAGGATAGGCGAAATGAGGTTGGAAGACGCACAAACGCCCGAACAAATACAGGCACAATATCCCATAAAGCCCGATACAGCGACTGCTGTCGGTAAATAGGAACCGGACATTGCTACGGTTTATTTCTATGCATACGGATTTATCGCTACCACAAAAAGTCATAAACACCTTGTCCGAAGTCCTATTCCAATGTGAGTTCGATGAAATAGGCAGAATGCCGACCGGCTGTCGAACACGCGGTTCTCTGAAATAATTCGGTTCTCGGGGAAGAACCGATACGCAGACATTGCATAGAGAGGGTCGGCGATGAAATCGTCGCAAGAACGGTGTTACGAATGTTCTCCTTGGGTAAAAACAGGTTGAATCCTCATATAAAAATTTTTTCCTCGGTGCTTACACTCCAAAAGAGGTGGTCTTTTGTATCTTCCCCTCCGAGGAAAATTTCTTCCGCACCGCTCTTTTTGTTTTCCGATGAGGTTTTCGCAGGCTTATCGACCTCATGTTCAGGTTAGAAAGCGAAGAAA
>UQXW01000008.1 GCA_900545215.1 uncultured Bacteroidota bacterium | reverse complement strand
ACATTCTTTATCATTTCACCTTCTTTACAATTACTCTAAATTAACGATTTTCAATTCCTTTAACTTCATAGCTCACGAATTTTCCGCCGGAGGGAGTTTACTCGAAATTTTTCGAGTATTTGAGGGTTTAGCAAAAGATTGTATTTCAACACCTTGCAAACATATCGAAAACCGACCGGAAAAAGACGGCGTTTTGACGGTCGAAAAACGCCGTCTTTTTTCAAGAAAACGAAGAGTTAGCAGTGCTAAGACTTCGTCTTTCGAGTCAAAAGACTTCGTTTTCTCCAGAAAAAACGCCGTCTTTTTCTCAATGGTGTCTCTTTTGTCTTCCGAAAAGTATGATTTCGGTCGAAAACAAGCCCGAAACAGGAGGAAAATTCTGCCGATGTACCCGTTTTGCTTTCTTGCTTCATTATTTGGGAAATAATGATATAGGGATAGTATTTTGGTAATTTCGCGATATAAGGAAGAGGTTTCTGATTCTTGAATCTCGACAGATGAATAAAAGCACAAGAGGCTGTGTCGAAATTCAACCTTGACACAGCCTCTTGCTTTTGTGTATCTTTGATTACTCCACTATCGACTTCTTCATTGACGTTGGTTTAGTATCCTCAAATATTATTTTGCGATTGTAATTTCTTGGTTCTCCATAAAATAATGCCATCAGCATAAGTGCATCGTTTATTCCTTCGACGAAGACAATGTTTCGACAATATACATCAACCCGTGCATAAGGATAAGAAAAATGTATGGTTATGATGTCCCTTTGGTAAGCAAGGTCTGCACCTCAATGTTTGTAATTATTCTCGTATGATTGTGGTAGTTTCTGGAAAAGCATTGTCTGCTACTACTGTATTCTTTGGAATAGCCACCGACTGCAAAGAAGAACAGCCGCTGAATGCTTTATACCCGATATGTGTTACATTATTGGAAATATTTACCACTTGCAAAGAAGAGCAATCAACGAATGCACAATCTCCGATTTCTGTTACACTGTCAGGAATAACCACTGACTGCAAAGAGACACAATCACTGAATACTGTATGTCCGATTTTTGTCACGCTATTCGGGATAATCACCGATTGCAAGGAGGTGCAACCGGCAAATGTTACTTCTTCAATTACTGTTACACCATTAGGAATAGTCACAGATTGCAAAGAGACACAATCGCTGAATGCTGAATCTCCAATCTCTGTTACACTATCAGGAATAACCACCGATTGCAAAGAAGAGCAAAGACTGAATGCCATACCTCCGATTTTTGTTACGCTATTCGGGATAATAATCAATTGTAAGGCGGCACAACCGGCGAATGTTCCTTCTTCAATTACTGTTACATCATTAGGAATAACCACTGATTGCAAAGAGATGCAATCCATAAATGCTAATTCTCCGATTACCGTTACACTATCGGGAATTACAACCGACTGCAAAGACGAGCAATTCGTGAATGCTTCTTTTCCGATTTCTGTTACACCATCCGGAATAAACATTGATTGCAAAGACGAGCAATTCTTGAATACCCCTACCATAATTACCTTTGCTCCGTATGATAATTCTATCTTCTTATCCTCCGACCAACAAGAAATAACATCTCCGGCTACTGAATACAAGATAGTGTTTTCAACCTTGAAGAGAGAACTTTTACAGTCTAATATAAGTTGAGAACAACCGTTGAATGCTCTACTTTCGATTTTTGATATGTTTCTGGGAATAGCTACTGACCGCAAAGAGGAACAGCCCTCGAATGCTCCATACTCTATTTCTGTTATACTATCAGGGAGTACCACCGAATGTAAAGAGGAGCAACCATAGAATGCCTTATACCAGATATGTGTTACGCTATCCGGAATAATTACAGACAGCAAAGAGGAACAACGGCTGAATGTTTCCGCTTTTATTTCTTTTATACCATCGTAGATCATCACCGTCTGTAAAGAAGAACAGCCACAGAATGTCACATATCCTATTTCTGTTACGCTATCGGGAATCACTACCGACAGCAGAGACGAACAACCATAGAATGCCCATTCTTCGAGCTTTGTTACACTATTCGGGATAATAACTGACAACAAAGAGGAACAGCCTTGGAATGTTTGTCTTTCTATTTCTGTTATGCTATCCGGAATGACCACTGACCGCAAAAATGAGCAATTTTTGAATGCATTACCTCCTATTATCTTTGTACCATCTTTGATTTTGAATGATGTCAAACTCTTTGGAATGCTTATCAGTTTTGAACCGTCTTTTGTGTATATGGCATCATTCGCCCACTTATCCATTATTACTCTATATCTTCGTTGCGCATTTATTTGGCAAAGGTATGAAATCTACAATTCCGCTATTTCCTCCTCGGACAAGCCTGTGATTTCCGCAATGTCTTCCGATGGATAGCCTTTCTGTTTCATCTTCCGGGCATTGGCAAGACATGCTTCCGTTTTCCCTTTCTCGCGACCAACGATTATTCCTTCTTTGAGGCCTTCTTCTCTGCCTTCCAATTTTGCGGTGTCGAGGACGTCGTTCTGCACCATGATGTTGTCGAGGTGGGCATCGTAGGCTCTGCGTTCATCGTCGGTCATCGTCATGTACAACAGGCGTTCTCGTGCTTCCCGCAGGCCGGGGGTGGTCGTAGTCTCGCTGATTCGGTTGTTCTTCAAATAGTCGAGCCATTCTTCAAGAGGGGTCTTGGCGACTTCGTTGAACTCGTTGACGCGTATGATGTAGTATTCGGGAAAGATGTTCTCGGGTACGCTCATCTTTATCTCGTCGGCTTCTCTGGTGTTTACGATCAATCGGTCGCCGGTGTGTACGCCGGTGAAGACGGTCTTGCCATGGTAGAGGTAATCGTTGCCTTTGCCGAGGTCGAAGTATAGTATGTTGATGGAATAGACTTTCTTCACATTGTCGTACTTCTCGCCGATTTGTATGTGTTCCGTGATGGCTTTGGATACTCCGTAGAGCATGTGTTGAAGGTAATACAACTGTCGTGTCAGTTGCACTTCGACGATGATTATCTCGCCTTTGCTGTTGCGGGCTTTTATATCGACACGGTTGAACTTGTCTGTTTCGGTTTCTTGATTGCCTTCGCTTTCGAGTATCTCGCTGATGGTTATTTTCTCGCCGAGCAGGACGGTGACCAATCCTTCGAGTACGGCGAAGTTCGCCTTGTCTCTGAGCATGCGTTTCACCGCCCAATCGAACCGTATGTATTTATTGTTGACTTCCATAATACTTTTCTATTTGACGACAAAGGTAAAACAAATGTTTGAATCGGGCAATTTTTTCTGCAATGGTTTGCTCTTGTAAGTGTGCGGCAGAACTGTATCTCCGAAACGAATGTTTTTTTTGTGGGAAGGTGTGGATATGTACTTCACTTTCTTTATCATTTCGCTTTGCTTGCGAAATGCTACAAAAATTGCACTTGTATTTTGAACTTACATTCAGTATTTGCAATAGAATAACTCGATATCGATCGACCTTACACCTCATCTATGATTCATAAAAAGAGAAAGGTGCGTCGAAATAGATTTTCGACACACCTTATATCAATCTTAATCTTACGAAATGTTACTCTTGTTCCTTTTTCTGTGGTACGGCTGTCAAACGACCTGAAATCTTTTTCATTTGTTGTTCAACGGCTTCGGGATTTGAATTGCCGGTTATCAAAGAATTGGCTGTTGCTTTGTCCGTTCCTTCGCCGCTGAAAACGGCAACGATGGAATCGGCATTGTATTCCGTTACTGTCAACACTCCGCAAAGAAGTGTTACTTCAATTCTTTCGTTCACCGTTGAAAGGAAAGAGATATTTGCTTCCGGCGAAAAGTCTTCCGCAAAAGGGTAATTATCGGTTAATGACTTGAAATTATCACCGTAACCGATTGTGTATTTCCGCACCTGAGTGCCTTTGAAATCAACATTCACCGTTTGGGATACGTTAGTTCCGACAATAGCTGTTTTGTTATCGTCTGCGGTATATGTGGCAATCGGCATATGATATGTTTCTTTGCCTATGGTCAAATCGGCAGAACCGGTCAAGTCTTTCTCGTCGCTGCATGCAAAAAAACAAAGACCGAGTGCGAAACTCATAAATGTAAACAGTATTCTCTTCATGTTCCCTTGTCTTTTTTGAACTTTACTTCTTTCCTACTGCCGTAAAGGTTCCGTTGATTTCTTGCAAATTGGATTGCAAGTTCGACCAATCAACGTTTCCGGATGTGATAATCGAACTCTTTACTCCGTAGCCCGAAAACTCTCCTTTGACCTTTGTGCTTGTGTATTCGGTTATTTTCAAGGTTCCGCATACCGCCGTAATGCCGTCATCTTTCACTCCGGAAGAAGGGATATAAACCAAGGTGTTTTCCATGCTGCCTATATTCATTATGTTCGCAGCTGCGGAAAGTGCGTCCTTTCCAAGACCGAGTGTATAGGTCTTTTCGCTCGAACCTTTGAATGCAACAGCCACGCTTTCCTTGATGTTGCTTCCCGCAATGGCGGTGCTGCCGGATACTTCCGTGAAAAAGGCATTCGGAATGTTGTAGGTTTCTGATCCGATTGTGATGTCAATGGCTCCGATGAGTTCCTCGGTGTCTTCACAACTCCAAAACGCAAATGGTAGTGCCAAGCAAACCAATGCAAGCATTAACTTTCTCATATTCTCACTGTTTTTATTGTTTCAGACTGCAAAAATATGTTTTTTTCGGCTAATCACAAAATTTCTTTCTAATTTTGCAACAGGTTTACAGAGCAATGAACAATCTCATAAGGTTTTTTCAGAGGTACTATTACGTCTTTATGTTCCTGATATTGGAAGGGATAGCCATTTGGTTCATCTCTCAAAATTCGTATTATCAGGGTTCGATGATAACTAATTTGGCGAACAATATATCCGGTTCGATATTCGAGCAATGCAACAAAGTAGGTCATTATTTCACTCTTGCATCCGTGAACGAAGAGTTGGCAGAAGAGAATGCAAGACTGAGAGCTCAAATAGAGTCTTCGTACGTCAAGTACACCGACAGGGTGATGATAAAAGAGGATACGGTATATAAGCAGAGGTTCTCTTTTGTCGAGGCAAAAGTTATTTCAAAATCGATAAACAAGAGGAACAACTATTTCATGCTCAATAAGGGAAAATCCAGCGGTATAGAGAAGAATATGAGTGTTATTGCTCCCAACGGCATTGTCGGCGTGATTACTCAGGTTACGGACAACTTTGCTTTGGTCATGACGGTATTACATCAGGACAGCAAGATAACGGTGAAGAACAAAAGGACGCAGGCAGTCGGCACATTGGTATGGAACGGAGGCAATTACGAGAAAGGCGAGGTTATAGACATACCTTCGTCCATTCCCTTGAAGAAAGGCGATACCATCATCACAAGCGGCTTTTCAAAAAACATACCGGAAGGCATTGTCGTGGGATATATACGAAAGTTCTCAAAGGATCAGGGCAGCGGATTTTATGATGTGGACATCAAATTCTCGGCCGATTACAACAAATTGGGATTTGTCTATGTGGTGAAGAACTTTTTCGGAATGGAACAGGAGCAATTGGAAAGGGGAATGAAGAATGATTAGAAACATATCGATAACGGCTTTGCAGTTTATTGCTTTGCTTTCGGCTCAAATATTGATTTTGAATAATGTGAACCTGTTCGGCTATGTGGAACCGATGATTTATATATGGTTCATACTGTTGCTTCCATATAAGACACCGAAATGGGCTGTCCTTTTGCTATCTTTCCTCATGGGCTTTTGCGTAGATATTTTTTCTGGGCAAGTAGGGTTTCATACGGCAGTGAGTGTATTCACAGGTTTCATAAGACCTATATTTATAGGTTCGTTTGAAGCAAATCAACAAACCTCTTCATTCGACATACCGACCTCATCGAGTATGAGCTTCGCTCCTTATCTCGGCTATATCTCCATATTGACCATCATTCATATAGCTTTATTGATTACGATAGAGACTTTCCGTTGGTCGGAGATATTGCAAACTCTGCTGAGAATAGGATTAAGCAGCGTGGCTACGATATTGCTTATGATAATCTGCGATTTGATTTTCTTCAAACCGAAAAAAATCTGACTGTTCAGTCCTCCCAATCATTGTATTTGCTCATGTCGTGTTTTCTGACGCCCCATTCTTCGTCGGAAATACTCTTGTCTTCCTCTTCATTCTGCATTCTATCCGCCGCAATCAAGATCTCTCTCTTCCTTTTCTTCGATTTGTAAGAGTAGAACAAATAAATTATGAAGAGCAACACGATAACGGCACAAGCGGTGAAGACAACATTCTCAAAAAAGTAGTTTCTGTAAGGAGACGGCTCGAATACCAAGCCATTATCGAACAACATCTTTATTGCAACAAGTACGATTGCCAACGTAAATAATAACGGTGCGTTTAGCCTTTCATCATAAACATCATCGCCATTGTTTTTTCTTTCTTCGACAAAATTATACCTTTTGGTAATCGAAGGCTTCAATATCAGCAACAAGCCTGCCAATATTATAACAACGTCTATCACCTCCGTCCAAATGAAACGGGGTCTATTCGGAATGAAGAATAAATTCACCATGATACTTCCCCAAAGAGCCGGCAACAGGATATTCGATTTCAAATCATAGATTATCCTTCCTTCAAACGGGTCGATGATGTACTTAATCAGGAAAGAAGCACACCAAAACCCCGTTACAATGAACAAGAGTGTAACAATAAGGAATAACAACTTTCCGATAGTGGAAGGATATGTAATACCCATGAAATCCGTTACAAGGTTGATATTCCAAAGGTGGAACAAATGCCCTGTTATAAAGTTTCCTCCTATCCGCACAAAACTACATACCGCTACCCAAAACAAGAAACGCTGTATTTGAACCTTATCTGTTTTCCACTGCGTCAACAAAAGAACGGCTATTATCATCAAAAGGAAGAGTGCGACAATGGAACTGCCGAATATGGCAATCACATTATCCGCCGAAGACCAAATATCCGCCGAAGCAGCCGTATTTACCGCATCGAAATCTATGGTTGAAGTATAAAGTATCATGGGAACACCGTATGCAAAAGCCGTTATGGCAATGCCTGCTTGCAATATAAAAAACACCATAAGGTATGCCAACACGAACACAAGCGTGTTGTTGATTATGCAATTACGATTGCTTATCCGTTTTTTCAATGTTTCCATCTGTACCAAAATAATTGATCCTTTATTTGCAGTTCCAGAATGGTTCGTATCCTGTAAACCATTCTGATGAATATTTCAAGGTCTCTTTCCTCCAACCACTTCATTCCGTCCGCTTCCTTTCTGCATGCAGCAGAAAAGTTTATCATGAAGTCATCTTTCGATAACAATACCCACTGAACGGCTTTCTTTTCTCCATCTATGGCATTACTCAGAACTCCCAACTCTCCGTATCCGTTATCGAACAGCCAATGCAAAGCATCTTCGTCACCCAACACGGCATTACTCCATGCCGCAAGTTCGGGATAACCGTTATGGAGCAAAAACTTGAAGAACTTTTTGCTCCCTTCCAACGATTCGAGCAAGGCTATAAGCACCTTTATGTCATAGTTCAACAGAGACTTCATCTATCTCAGACTTGCATTCAATTTCTGTTCAAACGCTTTCAGCAACTTTTGCATCACGTTCTCTATCTGTTTATCCGTAAGCGTTCTTTCCTTATCCTGCAATATGAAAGCTATCGCATATTGCTTCGTATTCTCCGGAAGTTTGTCTCCCGTATAAACATCGAACAGCGAAACGGACTTCAACAATTTCTTTTCCGTCTGATAAGCCACGGTTTCTATTTGAGCGAACGAAACATCTTTGTTTACCACCAACGCCAAGTCTCTTCTGACCTCAGGGAACTTCGATATTTCCTCATACTTCACGCTCTTGGCCGGAATAAGCTTGAAAAGCAAATCCCAATCCACATCGGCATAAAATACTTCCTGTTTTATATCGAAAGCCTTGCAAACAACATTTCTCAACCGTCCTATCGTGGCAACGACTTTCTTGCTTTCCCTATTGGTATAAGCCAAAGCATACTGATAATATCCGTTTTCGATTTGTTCGACCGCAAACCTCGAGCCATCGATACGCAACTGCGTAAGTACGTTTTCAAAGATGTTTTTCAAGAAGAAGAAATCCGTTGCCTGTCTGCCTGCCTGCCAACTCTCCGCACTCTTTCCCGTTGTCAACAAAGCAAGATGTTTGGACTGATCATAGCGTTTGGTGATACAATCGCTGTCAAACGTTTTCAGGTTCTTTTTATAGCAATTTCCGAACTCGAACAATCTCAAATCCGAAACCTTACGATTGATGTTATACTCCGCCGTTTCCAACAATCCGTACAGCAAAGTCTGCCGCATTTGCCCCAAATCCTTACTCAAAGCATTCAGAACCGTAACGGACTCCTCGGCAGGGAAATCCTTGTTTTCTTCATAATACGACAACTTTGTAAGGGAATTATTCATCGTTTCATTGAAACCGTTCGCCGCAAGGTAATCCGAAACGATATTTTGTATTTTATCTCTGTCCGGTTTTGTCGTTTGATTCAAGCAACTCTTTACCGTATCCGATATTTCGACATTATCATAACCGTAAATACGCAATATTTCTTCTATCACATCACACGGACGGGTAACGTCCACCTTATTCGTAGGCACGACTGCCACCAAACCTTTCTCATCGTCCGATGCCACCTGTATATCCAACAACTTCAAAATATCTTTCACAAGAACCCTGTCGATACTCTTTCCTATCAAACTATCCATCTTCTCATAGTTCAATTCGACTCTGACAGGCTCTATCTTTGTCGGGTAAACGTCTTTTATATCGGAAGAAATCTCGCCGCCGGCAATCTCTTTAATCAACATGACAACCCTCTTCAAGGCATAAACCGTTATATTCGGGTCGGCTCCACGCTCATATCTGAAAGAAGCATCTGTTTTCAATGTATGAGTCTTTGCAGCCTTTCTTATGACAACGGGATCGAAGTATGCACTCTCTATAAGCACCTCTGTCGTTTCCGTGCTTACTCCCGACTTCAAGCCGCCGTATATTCCGCCCATGCACATTGCCTCTTCGGCATTGCAAACCATTGCTTCTCTTCCGTTGAGTGTTCTCTCCACTCCGTCCAATGTCGTGAATTTCGTTCCTTCCGGCAAAGTCTTGACCTCAATTCTATTGCCTTTAACCTTGTTCAAATCAAAAGCATGCAAAGGTTGACCTATTTCCATCAAAACGAAATTGGTTGCATCTACGATATTGTTTATCGGGCGAATGCCGATGACCCTCAGGCTGTCCGCCAACCATTTCGGAGAGTCCGCAACCTTCACTCCGCTTATCGTTACAGCCGAATAACGCTTGCATAAATCCGTGTCTATCGAAATTTCCACATCGTTGTGCAAAGTACTATCCGCTTTGAAAGCATCGACAGACGGAACCGACAGATATTTGTTCTCATTCAACTGTGCCTTCAACAAAGCCACCAAGTCTCTGCCTACGCCTATATGCGATGTTGCGTCCGAACGATTTGCCGTCAGTCCGATTTCAAAGACGAAATCTTCCTCGATGTCGAAATAAGCCGCCGCAGGAGTTCCTGACCGAGGATTATCTTTCAACACCATTATACCGTCATTGTTATCGCTCAAACCGAGTTCCTTTTCCGAACAAATCATTCCCTCGCTCAATTCGCCCCTCAGTTTGGATTTCTTTATCTCGAAGAACTCTTCATCTGATGTATAAACCTTCGCCCCAATCGTTGCGACTATAACCTTTTGACCTTTCGCAACATTGGGAGCTCCGCAAACGATATTCAACGGACGTTCCCCTCCCACATCGACAGTCGTCAAATGCAAGTGGTCAGAATTCGGGTGCATCTCGCACGTCAATACCTCTCCCACGAAATAATTTCTCAATCCGCCTTTTATTGTCTCTATTCTCTCGACACCTTCAACTTCCAAACCTCCGAAAGTCAACAACTCTGCCACCTTTTCTGCCGAAATGTTTATATCGACATACTGCTTCAACCAATTATATGATATTTTCATCTTCCGATATTATTTTACTATTGTCATTTCATCAACCAAATGTTTCGCACCTGCAAACTTGTCTATTATGAACAGACAATAACGAATATCCAACGATATATTCCTACACTGCGAAGGGTCGTACATGATGTCGCTCATGGTTCCTTCCCAATTTCTGTCGAAGTTTATTCCTATCAAATCGCCGTTTGCGTCAAGCACAGGAGAACCCGAGTTTCCTCCCGTGGTATGATTGCTTGCTATGAAAGCCACCGGCATTTCACCCTTTTCGTTTGCATATCTTCCGTAATCCTTTTCCGAATACAACTGCTTCAATTTCTTCTCCACCTTATAGTCATATATCTCCGGATTTTCTTTCTGCATTATTCCTTCAATGGTCGAGTATGGTTTGTAAACCACTCCGTCCTTTGGTTCGTACGACTTCACGTTTCCGTACGCAACTCTCAACGTAAGATTGGCATCGGGATAGAATTCCTTTATGGTATCCATCTGCATGATTCCCGCAACATAAACTCTGTACAAACTATCCGTCGCGGCATTCGCATTGCTTATGATTGCTCCGTCCTTTTCATTGAATGCTGTTATTATACGACTGCACAACATCACGGCAGGGTCGCTCTCAATCTTCTTATAATTCTTGCTCTTATAGCCTGCCAACAACTTCTCTACCTGTTTCGGATTCGTCAGGAACGAAGCCTCATATACAGACGCAAAGTAGTCCTCTATGCTCTGCTTCTTCGATTTGCTGAAATCCTGCACGAGCCAATCGTAATGGTTCTTTGCGAAATCATTGTAGTATATGCTCATCGTGCGAACAAATATCTCCTTATCCACAAGCCTATGATTTGCATAGTCATTCTCAAATCCGGCTTTCAAACTCTTGTATATGTTTTCCGCAACGGCACTTATTTTCTCCATGTCTTTTGCTTCTTTCGACAAGTTAGCCAATTTCGACACCTGCAAAGCCTGATACATCATATCGGAAGCCAACAACGCCTCGTTTATGTATATGTATGCCAGTCTTGCTTGCTGAGATTCCGCGTATGTCTTCTTCAAGGCAGGCAAAACTCCGCCATAGAATTTCGACCTTTCGGAAGAAGAGGCAGCCCACTCGGTAAAGTTGTTTTCAAACTCGATTTTCTTGTTCTTCGTATCCAATCTCTTCAAACCTCTCACCTCTCCCTGCCATTTCTTCCAACCATTGGCAACAGAAGCCACCTCGGAAGCATACCGCAACCTCTGTGCGGCAGAATTATTCATCGCCCTGTTATAAACATCCAATATTTCGGTACGCAACTTAATCCTTGCAGGGTCATCATAGTTCTGAACAAAGTCCACAGCATCGCTTGTAAGGAATTGTCTCGTCGTTCCCGGATAACCGAAAACGAATGTGAAATCACCCTCCTTCACTCCGTTGAGATTTATCTTCAAATGCTTTTTCGGAACGTATGGTACGTTTGCCGGACTGTAATCCGCAGGTTCGTTATTCTTATTTGCATACACGCGGAACACCGAAAAGTCCCCCGTATGACGAGGCCACATCCAATTATCCGTATCTCCGCCGAATTTGCCTATGTTGCTTGGCGGAGCTCCCACCAAACGCACATCTCTGAACACCTCATTCACATACATGAAATACTGATTACCATAATAGAAAGGCTTTATCACTGCCTCGTAATGCGTACCCTCCGTTGCCTTTGCCGCAACTTCTCCGATGTTACGCTCTATTATTTTCTCTCTTTCAGCCTGTGATACATTTTCCACTCCTTTCAGCACCTCGGCGGTAACGTCCTGCATATATACCAGCAAAGTTACCGTCAAGCCCTTGCAAGGCAACTCCGCTGATTTGTTCTCTGCCCAAAATCCGTTCGTCAGATAATCCGCCTCCACCGTGCTGTGGGAAACGATGAAACTGTATCCGCAATGATGGTTCGTAAGCAACAAACCCTGTGAAGAGACGAACTCTCCCGTACAACCCCTGCCGAACAAAACCACTGCGTCCTTCAAAGAGGAATGATTTGCACTGTAAATATCCTCTGCACTGATTTTCATTCCGTTTTTCTGCATATCCGCCTGTTTGTTTCCCAACAACAGAGGCAACCACATGCCCTCATCTGCAAATGCATTGAACATTAGTAACATCATCAATGCAAACAATACCGATACTTTCTTCATAAGTCTATTCCATTCTTTATAATCAGTGCAAATTTAGCAAATCTCCAAAGACTGTTTTCCTTTTTGTGGAAACTTTTTCCCGAATTCGTCCGTTTTTCGGAGAGTTTCGGCTTTTCCAAACCACACCGCAAAAAATCTCGCTCAAAATATTTCACTGTATTTCAGCCGTATGCGAAATTATTCTTGCTGAAATACAGCCTTTTTCCGACTTTGGCATAATTCTTGAAGCATATTAGAGAAAAGGCACTCCCTTTTCATCAAGCCTTACGTGAGTTTTCTCGCGTAATTCTCTCGAAAAAGGAATGCGGATTATTAACCGCTTAACATTTATGCGACATGAATACCATTGATTTCGAGCAACGATTGCTCAAAGAAAAGAAAGGATTGGAAAACTTTTCGTTTTCCCTGACCCAAAACAGAGAAGAGGCAAAGGATTTGGTGCAAGACACTTTTCTTAAAGCCTTAATGCACAAGGAATCTTTCAAGGAAGATACCAACATCAAAGCATGGTTGTTTACGATAATGAAGAACACTTTCATAAACAACTATCGCAAAAACAAGAGAGTAGGTCGGGTAATCGAGGACGAGAATGCGATATCGTACATCAACCGCAACGCCGGTGTAAGTGCTTTCACAGCCGACCATGACTTGAATTACGAGAACATCAAAGCAAAGATAAAACTGCTACCCAAAGAACAACGCATTCCTTTCGAGATGATAAACCAAGGATACAAGTATCAGGAAATAGCCGACAGGTTCTCCATTTCCATAGGCACGGTAAAAAGTCGCATATTTCTTGCAAGGAAAAAACTGATGGACAATTTGGACAAAGGCGAATAGCCGTCCGAATTTCGGACAATAGGCAGAAAAGCCATCTGCTTTCCCAAAAACGGAAAACCAAACACTCATAAAGCAAATCCGGAACGCCGTTTCCTCTCAGCAAAACGGCGTTTCGATTTTGCAAAGTGGAGAAAGAGCGTTCGCTTTCTGCTTATAAATTAAGAAGCAAGACCGTACAAGTACGGTCTTGCTTCCTTTCATATCGATGTTGCGTCATATCAGAATTTAGAACTCAACCATCGGTAGAGGTCGTTACCGTTGGCGTAAATCAGCAAGGCGAAAAGAATTGCCATTCCGACGAGTTGAGCCCGCGACATGAACTTGTCGCCCGGCTTTCTGCCTGTTATCATCTCCCAAAGGGTGAACATGACGTGTCCTCCGTCCAATGCCGGTATCGGAAGTATGTTCATGAACGCCAAAATGATGGATAATAATGCCGTCATGTTCCAGAACAAAGCCCAATTCCATTCCGCAGGGAACATGGAGCCGATTGCTCCGAAGCCTCCTATCTGCGAGGCTCCCTCCTTGGTGAATACGAGTTTGAATTGCTTTACGTAGTTAGCCAAAGTCTCGCAACCCTGACTTATTCCTGCGGGAACGGATTCCAATATGTTGTATTCCGTTTTCTCTGTCTTGTATATCGAGGCGGGATTCTTGCAAACAGCTCCTATTTTGCCGTCTCCGCCCAACTTGAACTTCGTTTTACATTCCTTTCCTACTCGAAAGTAGCTTATTTCCACCTCTTTGCCCTGCTTGTCTGAAATTTCCTTGACGAAATCCGAGAATGCTGGAGTGGAAATGCCGTTCAAAGCGACAATGCTGTCGCCAATCCTCATGCCGGCTTTCTCTGCCACGCTTCCGAGAGCGAAACCGTCGATGATGAAAGGAAAACGAGGTGTTGCGAATTGCTTTGCCTGTGCGGCAAGCATTTGTTTTGCAAAATCCTTGGGAAGAGCTATCGTTTCCTCCTGCCCGTTGCGTAGTACGCTTACCTCTTTGGAGTTCTCCAACATTACCTGCTCCACAACGTCTGCAAGTTGATGAACAGGCTTTCCATCGACCTTGGTGATGATGTCCCCGTTTCGGAAACCGTTTGCAAGAGCCACCTCGGTATAATCATAACCCTGCGTAACGTTTTCCAAAGGCAGGGTTTCCTTGCCCCAAGTGAACAATATGGCTGCAAAAATCACTATCGCTCCAACGAAGTTCATCAACACGCCTCCCAAAACTATCAAAAGCCTTTGCCAAGCCTTCTTGCTACGATACTCCCATGGCTGCGGTTCATTGGCGAGAGAATCGGCAGAAGTATTGCTTTCGTCTATCATTCCGGCAATCGAACAGTAGCCCCCCAAGGGAAGCCAGCCTATCCCCCACTCTGTTTTATCGGGATGTTCGTCGAACTCTTCCGGAGACTTGCGACTGAACCAGCTGAAATGCCATTTGCCGTTGTATCTCTTCGCCCGCAGGAGCGAGAAATAAGGATTGAAGAAAAGATAGAACTGTTCCACTCTCGTTTTGAACAGTCTGGCAAACATGAAATGCCCCAATTCATGTATGAATACCAAGAAAGAAAGACTCAGTATCAATGCTAATATTTTCATCTGTGCGTTATTTGTATTCGTTCTGTAATTCGGTTCTGACCTCACGGTCTGTCATGAAATAGTCTTCCAATGACGGTTCTTCGATGTGGGAGAATGTATTCATGGCTTTTGCTATTATGTCCGCTATTTGCGTAAAGCGTATTCTGCCATCGAGAAACGCCTGCACGGCAACTTCGTTTGCGGCATTCATTACGGCAGGCGTATTGCCCCCTTTCTCTATTGCCTCGTATGCCAAGGCAAGGCATGGAAAGCGGTCGAAGTCCGGTTGTTCGAAAGTCAGCGTATCGTTCTCGAAAGGATTGAACTGCTTGGAATTATTCGGCAACCTGTCGGGATACATCAAGGCATATTGTATGGGCAATCGCATATCGGCAACACCGAGTTGGGCTTTCAGACAACCGTCCTCGAACTCCACCATGGAGTGAATGATGCTTTGCGGGTGTATTACAGCCTTTATCTGTTTTGCCTCGACACCGAAGAGCCACTTTGCCTCTATCATCTCCAATCCTTTGTTCATCATGCTTGCGGAATCTATCGTTACCTTTCTGCCCATCGACCAATTTGGGTGTCGCAAAGCCTGCTCCACCGTTACGTTTTCCATATCGGCACGACTCATTCGGCGGAAAGGTCCTCCCGAAGCTGTAAGATAAATGGTTCTTATTGCATTGCCGACTTCTCCGTTGAGACATTGGAATACTGCGGAATGCTCCGAATCCACAGGCAACACCACAACCTTCCTTTCGATTGCCAATCGGCTTATGTATTCTCCCCCCACAACCAAAGTCTCTTTGTTGGATAAGGCTATCGTTTTGCCGCTTTTAATGGCCTTTATGGTCGGAGAAAGCCCCGCAAAGCCGACAACTGCCGTCAATACCATATCCACGCAATCCATCTGCACGACATCGTCCAAGGATTCACTGCCCGCAAAGACCTTCGTCTCCGTTTCAGACAAAGCATTCTTCACTTGCGAATAGAGGTTCTTGTCTCCGATGACGACGCAATTAGGTTTGAACAGCAAGGCTTGCCTTATCAACTCATCGGCTTGGGTATTCGCCGTCAGCACTTCGGCGGTCAACAAATCGGAATGCTGGCTTATCACATCCAAAGCCTGTTTGCCGATGGAGCCTGTGGAACCCAAGATGGCTATTCTTCTTTTTTCAGTCATTCTTTTTGGCATTTCTGAGATTTGTTCCCCACATCAGTTTGTTTCTTATGGCGGAAAAGAACGTTTGATTTTCCATTCTGACCAGCTTCAAGACGAAACCGGCTTTGCTTATGGTGATTTTCGCAGGGGAACGAAGTATATGATTTTGAGAATCGGAGTGCAGACTGATGCAACTCTCCGAGTGGTTTATATCGAATTCTATTTCCGAGTCTTCGGGTATTATAAGAGGTCTGTGTGTGAGGTTATGAGGAGCAATGGGAGTAAGACACAAACATTTGGATTGGGGGCTTATTATAGGACCTCCGCAACTCATGGAATAGGCTGTGGAACCCGTTGGCGTCGCAAGTATCAATCCGTCGGAGGAATAAGTACTCAGGTATTCTCCATCGACGAATACTTCCGTTTCAAGCAAAGCCGAGGGAGAGAGACTCCTGACACATATTTCGTTTATTGCGTATTTGGTTTCGGGAAGTTCGGTTGCCTCCGCTTTCAAGAGGCTGTGTTCCTCTATCTTGAAGTATCCGTTTTCCAATTTGTCGAGCAAGCCGTTGCAATCCTCCCTTCCGACGCTTGTTAGGAAGCCGAGATGTCCGAAATTGATACCTAAAACCGCTGTATCCTTGCCTTTGCAAAAGGAAAGGGTGTCCAACAATGTACCATCGCCACCGAGCGAAAACAGTATATCGGCTTGCAGGTCTTCTCTGCCGTGTGATGAGAACAACTTCAAGTTGCAATCTTTCGGCAAGGTGATTTCGTTGCGTATTTCGTTGAAAAAATCTTCGCAAATGAGAATACTGCCAGTTCTTTCGGCAATCCGGTCGAGCAGACTCTGCATATATGTCATGTCTTCCTTCTGAACATTCTTTCCGAACAGTGCTATCCTCATTTCTCCGACCTTTTTGCAACGTTTTATTCCCGTATGTCTTCATTCTTTGCCTTGGAGCATTGAAAGACACAGTCTCCGCAAGAAGTCAATTCGCCTTGCAGTCTTCTCTTGATAAGATCTCCCAAACTTTCTTTAAGTTCCTTTATGTCGCTTTTCGACAACACTTCTTCGCAAAAGGCATACATCAACAGCATTTTGGCACTCCTGCTGCTGATACCCCTTGTCCTAAGGTAGAACAAGGCTTCTTTATCCAACTGTCCGACGGTTGCTCCGTGCGAACACTTGACATCGTCGTTGTAAATCTCCAAAAACGGTCTTGTGTTCACCTTCGATTTGTCCGTCAGCTGCATATTCTTGCTGCTTTGCATGGCTTGCGTGCCGCAAGCACCGTAATCCACGAATATATGACCGAGAAAATCCGCCTTTGCACTATCATCGACTATGCCTTTGAATAATTGCTCGGAATAACAGTTCGCACAAGAATGATGAACATCGACTTCCGTTAAGGAATGTTGCTGTTTGTCCATCAGATACAGCCCGTTCAAGTCCGCTCTGCCTCCTTCCTCCAAGAATTTCACGTTTATCTTGTTGGAAATTCTCTTTCCGTTGAGACTCAATCCGAAAGTCTTCAACGAAGCGTCCCTTTCCAAGGTGAAGTTAACCGTTGTATCGATGGTGGAAAAGTCGTTTATGTTTTCCAACTTGTAATAGTCCAAAGCGGCTCCACGACCTATTTCTACATCGAGACTGTTCGTTTGATTGCATGCTGCATCGGGCATGGAATCATCGCAGTGGAGGAGTTTAAGTCTTGCACCTGCATTCAGTTTTATGCTGTTGGAACTTACCATGCCGGTATTGCTTCCTTTACTCATGAGGTTCATGATTTGCAAAGGCAGTTCCACTTCGCAATTTGCCTTGACCTCTATACGCAAACCGTTACCGCAATCCTCTACAATCAACTTCTCAGCCACGCTTTCGGGCAAGGAAATTCCTCTGCTCGGAATTCCGTTCTCTTCTACTATTTTTATGGTATTAAGTTCCGGGCAATTACAACCGGACAGCTGCAAATATTTTTCAGGGTTCATCTTTTCGCTGCCTGTTTTTGGTTTTCCAACTCCTGCCTTATCCATTCATATCCCTTTTCTTCCAACTCCAAGGCAAGGGATTTGTCTCCGCTCTTAACTATCCTGCCCTCATAAAGCACGTGAACGAAGTCCGGCACTATGTAATCCAAGAGTCGTTGGTAGTGGGTTATGACGATGGTTGCATTATCCTTTGTCTTCAAGGCATTGACACCGCTTGCAACTATTCGTAAAGCGTCTATGTCCAAGCCGCTGTCCGTTTCGTCCAAAATGGATAGCGTAGGGTTGAGCATTGCCATTTGAAAGATTTCGTTCTTCTTTTTTTCACCACCCGAAAAGCCTTCATTCACGGAACGATTTGCCAAATTGCTTGTCAACTGCACGATTTTCTTCTTCTCTTCCATCAAAGCGAGGAAATCCTTCGCACTCATGGGATCCAAACCCATGTATTTACGCCTCTCGTTTATCGCTGTACGCATGAAATTCGTTATGCTGACACCGGGGATTTCCACAGGATATTGAAATCCAAGGAATATACCCTCCGCGGCACGCGACTCCACAGGCAGAGACAGCAAATCCTTGCCCTTGAACAGCACCTCGCCACCGGTAACCTCGAAAGTATCTTTTCCTGCTATCACCGACGCCAAAGTACTCTTGCCGTTGCCGTTGGGTCCCATTATTGCATGAACCTCTCCGCTGTTCACAGACAAATCTATCCCTTTGAGAATTTCCCTATCTCCTATTTTAGCATGTAAATCTCTTATTTCCAATAATGCCATAAGCCAAAACAATTTGTTCCGATTCAAAGAATTTGCAATATTACGAAAAAAAAACGACATTGCACGGTCTTTCCGTAAGTCATTGTCTGACAAACTCTCAGCGAAACGCCGTAATAATCTTTTCTTTCGGCGTTTCAAGAAAATGAATCGCCGTTTCATTTTCTCGGAATGGCGTTTTAATTGCAAGGAAGAAGTCAGAGACCGAATGAGAACTTGGCAAACGGTAAGGCTTAGGGCTTTCCGAAGAAAGGAAACGTTTGTTAGGAACGACAAATTTCGGAATGATTTCTTCGTGCGTTGGCAAGGATTTTCTCGAAGCAAAAAATTCGGAGAACGAAAAACAGAATGCAAATAATGCTGTTGAATAATAAAATGGTAAATTCTCTGTTATACTGTCGTCGGTGTTTGTTTCTGTATGCGGAAACGGAATATCAAAATACGATGTGGCGGATGATGCATGCAGATATGGAAGTTCGGATGATGCAGTCGGCAAATAAAAATATAATTTGGCATGAAGCATAAACTCTTATTGGTAATATCGTTGCTGGTTCTCTCTTTTGGAAATTGCTTTTCCCAGTTCGGCGGAGAGAATGCCTATTCTGTGCTGACGCTTCAACAGAGTGCAAAGACAAGAGCCTTGGGAGTGGACTTCATATCTTCGTTTACGGATGATATAAGTGCGGTCATGACAAATCCTGCGACCTTAAGCCCGTTAAATCATAAGACTTTTGCTTTGACTTATACCTATTTGTTCAGCGGAATCAATCAGGCGGCTTTGGCAGGGGGTTATTCCGTAAAAGGAATAGGCACTTTTGCATTGGGATTTCAATATCTGAACTACGGAAACTTCGATATGACGGAGGAAAACGGCGATGTGATCGGCAAATTCTCCGCTGCCGATTATGTAATCACACTTTCTTGGGGTAGAATGTTGGATTCCAATGTCTATATAGGTGCAAACCTCAAGCCTGTCTTCTCAAAATACGAGTCTTATTCCTCTTCTGCCATAGCAATCGATTTAAGCGTAGGCTTTCAATCAAATGACAGAACGTGGTCTGCCTCTCTCATGGCACGCAACATGGGAGCCCAAATAAAGAAATTTGCAAACGAAGACTCATCGACCCCTTTCGACCTTGAATTTGCAGCTACCAAGAAATTAAATCATGCTCCTTTTATTCTCTATCTGGAATTAAACAATCTGCATAGGTGGGATATTAGAGAGGACGACCCTTTGAACCCGAGGGATAAGACGGATTTGAACGGTAATGTGGAGAAAGAGAACAGGTTTTCCGGCTTTATGGATAACCTGTTCCGACATGTGCAAATCGGAACGGAGTTCGTGCCGTCCAAATACTTCTATCTCGCTTTGGGATACTCATGGAAACAGAACAGGGAAATGCAAGTGGGCGACGCTTTCTCGTTGGCGGGTTTGTCATACGGCTTCGGACTTAATTATCGCCAATTCCGCTTGGCTTATTCCCGTTGCGAATACCACAAATACGGCTCTCCGAATTACGTGAGCCTGCTTATAAAGTTGTAAATCTCCTTTTTGCCGGCTAATCCTTTGAATAAGATATGTGGGAATAGACATTCTCCATAACGACATCGGCATCTATCGGAAAGGTTTCGGGATTTTTCAAGGTGTAATCCCATTCCGCTATATTCTCACCGTGATCCTTTGTGGTGTAAACCGTTATCGTATAATCAGGATAGTCCTTCGTTTGATTTTTGTAGTCGCTTTCAACAAAGGCTTCCAAGACTTCAAGAATATCTTCGGTAAGTTGTTCGGAGTTTTTCTCTTTTGCCGATTGCTCATCGGGATTACCTTCCTCCGCAATGTCGGCATATAAATCAAATTCTTCGGCTGAATTTATTTTTGCCATGACAAAACTGCCCGGCTCCGCTTTCTGCTCAATAGGAATAAGAACCTCATTATCCACTTCGGGAGAATCGTATTCCGTCCTGCCGACCCAATACTCTCCTTCGCTGCGGTCTATCAATACTTTGTAGGTTTTACCGATTTTCTTTTGATTCAAGTCGTACGAAATCCGTTGTTGAATATCTATAATGGTATCCAATCGATGTTGTTTCTCCTCTTCTGCCACATCATCCGGCAAATTATATGCCGCCGTTCCCTCTTCGGCAGAATAGGTGAACGCTCCCAATCTGTCAAACTTCGTTTCCTCAACGAATTTCTTCAATTCCTCGAACTCTTCCTGAGTCTCACCCGGGTAACCTACAATGAGAGTTGTCCGAAGACATATATCCGGCATTGCTTCTCTCAATCTGTCGATGAGCGTTCGGATTTCCTTGCCCGTGATATGTCTGTTCATCGAATGCAACACCCTGTCGTCGATATGTTGCAGCGGCATATCTATATAACGGCATATCTTGGGTTCGTTTTTCATCAAGTCAATCAACTCGAAAGGGAAATCGTTTGGATAGGAGTACTGAAGACGTATCCATTCTATGCCATCTATCGCCGCAAGAGCTTTCAACAATTCCACCAAACGGCATTCGCCATAAATATCTTTGCCGTAATTCGTGGTATCTTGGGCGACGACAATAAGTTCTTTAACGCCTTGCAAAGCCAAAACCCTTGCCTGTTCGACAAGACTTTCGATAGGTTCCGACACATGCCTGCCTCGAATATACGGTATGGCACAAAAGGAGCAAAATCTGTCGCAACCCTCCGATATTTTCAAATAAGCATAATGCGGAAGAGTGCTTAACTGCCTCAATGTCTTATTTTGAAGTATCAACTCTTCCGAAAGATATTCCGCAATCTTTTCATAATCATTGGCACCGAAGAATTTATCGACCTCGGGCAGTTCTTCGGCAAGCTCTTTTGCATATCGCTGTACGAGACAGCCGAAAACGATAAGTTTCTTTATGCGATTGGATTTCCTGAGACGGGCGAATTGCAAAACAGTATCCACGGACTCTTCCTTGGCATCGCCGATAAACCCGCAGGTATTGACAATCACCACATCGAAATCCGTATCCGAAGAATCGAATGTAACTTTGAACGAACCCTTTCCAAGCAAGCCTGCCAAATGCTCGCTGTCCACAAGATTCTTTGAACAACCGAGCGTTACCAAATTTACCTTTATCGACATCTTTTCGGTTTTATAATCTTATTCTTACTCCGACGTTGATACCGAAACGGCTTAATGCTTCTTCGTAGTCGGAAATATCTATTTCATCTTCCCCTATGTGCAATTTGGAAACGCTTCCCGACAGAAAGCCTGCGGACATGCCGACAGAGATGAAGCGTGTGATTATGTAGTCTGCTCCTATTCCAAGCCCGAAACCAAAACTGCTTCCGTTATAAGTTGCAGACGTTTCCGCCTTATCGGTATTTTGCAGTTTCATATAGCCGATGGTTGCCCTGCACCAAAGGTCATAATGTTCCGCAATGGTGGGTAATTGAAATTTGAAGGTTGGTCCGATGTAGAATATCTTCATATCATCCGAGAAATACTTGTTTACAAGTTTTCCACTTGTAACATCAAGCACTTCTTCGTCGAAACCATGCACCGAACCGAACATCGAAGCCTTAAAACCGAAGGAAAACATTTCGTGAAAGCGGTAATCATAATCGAATTCCAACTCATAGCCGTGTTTCATTCGCGAAGCATGGTCTTCATTGTGGAACATATTCACAAATTCCACAGGATGCAAATCCCCAACCTTGTAGGCGTATCCCGCATTCATCGAAAAATTATGCTTTTCAAACTTTCCCTGTGCTGAAACAAGCGATACCGACATCGCCATGCACAAAACGACAAATATTTTCTTCATATCCTTATTCTCTTTTCCTATTTCTATTCAAATAAACTGTCAACAAAAGCCTTACGGTTGAATATCTGCAAATCTTCCATTTGTTCCCCTAAACCTATGTAGCGAACCGGCACTTTGAATTGTTCGGATATTCCGATAACAACCCCACCTTTTGCAGTGCCATCGAGTTTCGTCAGTGCTATTGCATTAACGTCGGTTGCAGCAGTGAACTGTTTGGCTTGCTCTATGGCATTCTGTCCTGTGGAAGCGTCAAGAACCAAAAGTACTTCGTCGGGAGCCTGCGGCAAAACTTTCTTCATGACATTACGGATTTTGGAAAGCTCATTCATCAATCCTATCTTGTTGTGCAAACGTCCCGCAGTATCGATGATAACCACGTCAGCGTGTTTCGCCACTGCCGATTTCAATGTATCGAAAGCTACGGAAGCAGGGTCTGCACCCATGCCTTGTGTAACTATATCCACGCCTACTCTGTCTGCCCATATCTTTAACTGATCCACAGCTGCGGCACGAAAGGTATCCGAAGCACCAAGGATAACTTTTTTTCCAGCTTGCTTGAATTGATACGCAAGTTTACCTATTGTGGTGGTCTTTCCGACGCCGTTCACACCCACAACCATTATCACGTACGGCACATTTCCTTTCGGAAAATCGAAGTTTTCTCTCTCCTCGCTTTGATTTTCTTCCAGCAAAGCCTCGATTTCTTCTTTCAATATGCGATTTAACTCTGCCGTTCCGAGGTATTTGTCCCTTGCCACTCTCGTTTCGACCCTATCGATTATTTTAAGAGTGGTTTCGACTCCCACATCCGCTTCGACCAATATCTGTTCGAGATTGTCAAGTACATCTTCGTCAACTTTTGATTTGCCAGCTATCGCTTTGGAGATTTTTCCGAATACGCTTTCCTTGGTTTTGGAAAGACCTTTATCCAATGTCTCCTTCTTACTCTTGGTGAAAAATGAAAAAAATCCCATATCGCACTGATTATTCTACATATAAACCACGCTTCTCCGCCAAAGACGGGATACAAACGCGGAAGAAACAATACAAAAAAGTTGTTATGCTCATCGCTGAGTGAGTATAACAACTTCTATTTCAAAAAAAATGTCCTTCGGACAACAATGTTCGCTTATCGAAACCGAATGCCGAACAAAGTTTATTTCTTCGCAAAATATTCTTTTACGCTGTCGGAAGGTATGATTTCTTCTTTGAACGTATATGCTCCTGTCTTTTCGGAACGCAAAGTTCTTATCACTTTTGCAAAATCCTTACCCGTCGATGTTTTAAGGGTTGCGACTACTTTCTTTGCCATCTTCTATACTCCTCTTATTTTGTTATTTTATTTCCTTATGTACAGTCATTCTCTTCAATATCGGATTGTATTTTTTCAATTCCAATCTCTCCGGAGTGTTCTTCTTCGATTTTGTCGTGATATAACGAGAAGTGCCGGGCATTCCCGATGCCTTATGTTCCGTACATTCCAATATCACTTGAACTCTTACGTCTTTCGATTTCTTTGCCATTTTATATATCTTTTTGAGGGTGCAAAGTTACTTAGATTTTTCGTTTTGACCTAATATTCCGCCAAAAAAATTATTGCTCTGCCACTTTCGTCTTCTCCAACACGCGTTTAACTCTTTCTATTCCCGCTTGTTCCGTCGTCAAATCCCCATAGTAGAACGCCCTGTCGTAATTGGTGCGGGTATAATCGCGTATAAATCCGTGAACGGACTTGTCGCCTTTCTCGAAACTGTGAGAGATGGAAGCCTTGTAGCCGTCCCTGCAATCTATTTCCATGGAAAGGAACTGTATTTTACCGTCCTTGCCGCGTATTACATCGAAATTGGTAAACCTGACGGAAGAATACTTCAATATATTCTTCCTTATATCCAACAATTCTTTGTCCGAGGTATTTGCACTCACTCCCACAACGACATAATCCTTACCTATATAATAAGGAAAAGGCTCTTTGCCGGCGGTTTGTGCCTTTGCAAGGCATACGAACAGCAACATACCGAACAATAATGCAATTCTTTTCTTCATGATTTCAACTCTCGTTTACACCTGCAAATATACGAATTTTTTCAAACGCCGTTCGAGCGGGAATGAATCGGCGGAAGAAAAAATTCTTTCGGCGTTTCATTTTCGTCAAACGGCGTTTCGTCGGAAGCCTGATAGCTAATCGTTTATTCGGCTCGGTTTATCCTATATCGAATGTGTTGAATTCATTTGTGCGAAGGTCGAAGCAAAGAAGTTTATCCAAAAGGGTATCGGGGCTGCCGATGAGATATTTTATTGCTTCGTTGGTTGCCATGCAGGCTGTCAGTGCAGGCAATACGCCCATGACCGCCTTACTCGGATTGGTCTGCATTGCGAGTTGTTCAGCTTCGGGATAGAGGCTGCGATAGTTGCTTCTGCCTTTGCAGGGTGAGAACAGGGCGAGTTGTCCCGAAGTTTCGCTTATGGAACTATACACAAAGGGTTTATGCAACTTCATGCAGGTATCGTTTATGAGGTATCTGGCTTTGAAATTGTCCGTTGCGTCCATGACTATGTCGTATTCGGAAATGATTTCTTCGGCATTGTCTTCATCGAGAAAGCATTGGTAAGAACGGTATTCGCATTCGGAGTTCAGTTCTTTGAGGTTTTGTGCTGCCATTACGGCTTTCGGCATATTCTCCTGACTTTCCCTATACAGCACCTGCCTTTGGAGATTGCTTATGCTTACCTTATCATTATCCACAAGCCCTATCCTGCCCACACCTGCCGCAGCAAGGTAGAGAGAAATAATGGATCCCAATCCGCCTACGCCAACAACAAGACAGGAGGAGCAAAGGAGGATTTCCTGCCCTCGCTCTCCGAAGTCCTGTAAAAGGATTTGCCTGTTGTATCTTGCCTTTTGCTTTTCGCTCAACATCAGTTCAAAATTTTATCCCAATCCTTGAATATGACGTCATAGCCTTGGGAACGAACCATTTGTTCCATTTGTTCCACGCTTCTGTCGTCATTGATATGGAATTGCTCCAACTCCGTATTCGGGTGGGCATATCCGCCCGGATCCGTCTTACTGCCGGCACTCATGGAGGTTACTCCGAGGCTCACAAAGTGATTTCGCATTTGCGGAGTCTCTCTTGTGGACATCGCAACCTCAACATCGTGATCAAAAATACGGAATGCCCAAATGGTTTGTGCAAACTCTTTTTCGTTCATGTAGAAGTCGGCTTCGTAACCGCCTGCGGCAGGTCGCATTCTCGGGAAAGATACGGAGTATTTGGTCTTCCAATAATTCTTTGTCATGAAACGCAGGTGCATTGCGAGATAAACCATTTCCGTCCGCCATTCTTCCAAGCCTATCAAAGCACCCATGCCGACGCGGTGTATGCCTGCCTGTGCCAAACGTTCGGGAGTGCCGAGACGATAGGTGTAATTGCTTTTCATTCCTTTGGGGTGATAGTGCTTGTATCGCTTTTCGTTGAAGGTTTCCTGATAAACATAGACGGAATTGGCTCCTGCCTTTATCAGACGTTCGTATTGCTCCACATGCATGGGGAAGACTTCGAGGTTGATTGTCGAGAAATAGGGACGACACAGTTCTATGGCGTGTTCTATGTATTCCACGCCGGCATGTCTCGGAAATTCGCCCGTCAATAGCAGCACATTGTCATAACCCATGGACTTGATTACCTTGATTTCTTCCATAATCTGTTCGTCCGTAAGGGTTATTCGACCTATGTGATTGTTGTGATTGAAGCCGCAATAAATGCAATGATTGCTGCATTCGTTGGAAAGGTACATCGGAATATAGAATTGCATTACTTTTCCGAAACGTCTTTGGGTTATACTGCGGCTCATTTGTGCCATTTGTTCGAGAAACTTCTCGGCAGCAGGGGAAATCAAGGCTTTGAAGTCCTCTATATCAAGTCTATTCTTTGCCAAGGCTCTGATGGCATCGCTTTCCGTTTTGGAATAAATGCTTTCGGTTACCTCCTCCCAGCAAAGGTTCTTGATGGTATCATAAAATGTTTCTTTCATTTCGACTTTTGTTTTTCGATTTTTCCATCGGGAAAGACTTATTCTATCTTTCCCGCTCCTGAAACTTCTCTCGATATTCTCATGGCACAGAAATTAGGACCGCACATGGTGCAGAAAGGCGTGCCGTGAACCTTTTCCGCTCCGTAATACTCTCTTGCTCTGTCCGGATCTATCGAAAGGTTGAACTGATCGTTCCAACGGAATTCGAATCTCGCCTTGCTCAAAGCGTTGTCTCTCTCCATGGCGGAAGGGTGTCCCTTTGCAATGTCTGCTGCATGGGCTGCAATCTTGTAAGCCATGATTCCGTTTCTGACATCTTCCTTGTTCGGCAAACCCAAATGCTCTTTCGGAGTAACGTAACAAAGCATTGCAGTGCCGAACCAACCGATCATTGCCGCTCCTATTGCGGAAGTGATGTGGTCATAGCCCGGTGCGATGTCCGTTGTCAAAGGTCCCAAGGTGTAGAACGGTGCATTGTGGCAACATTCCTTTTGTTTTTCCATGTTTTCTTTGATTTTGTGCATAGGAACGTGTCCCGGACCTTCGATAAGCACCTGCACGTTGTGCTTCCATGCCACTTCGGTCAATCCTCCCATCGTTTCCAATTCGCCGAATTGAGCCTTGTCGTTCGCATCGTGGATACTGCCCGGACGCAATCCGTCTCCTATGCTTATTGCAACGTCGTATTGTGCCAACAATTCGCAGATTTCATCGAAATGAGTGTATAGAAAGTTTTCCTGATTGTGTGCAGTAATCCATTTTGCCATTATGGAACCGCCGCGAGAGACTATTCCAGTCAGACGCTTCGCCGCATAAGGAATATGCTTCTGCAACAAACCGGCGTGGATTGTGAAATAATCGACACCCTGTTCGCATTGTTCGATAAGGGTATCCTTGAAGATTTCCCACGTAAGGTCTTCCGCTTTGCCGTTAACCTTTTCCAATGCCTGATAGATAGGCACACTGCCCATCGGAACGGGACAATTTCGGATTATCCACTCCCTTGTCTCGTGTATATGCTTGCCTGTGGATAAATCCATCAGCGTATCGCCGCCCCAACGTGAAGACCATACGGATTTTTCCACCTCTTTCTCTATATCGCTGCTCAATGCGGAATTGCCGATATTGGTATTTATCTTCACAAGGAACTTGCTTCCTATAATCATAGGCTCAGCCTCGGGGTGATTAGGGTTTGCCGGAATGACGGCTCTTCCTTCCGCCACCTCCTGACGCACAAATTCGGGTGTTATGTAGCTGTTTTCTTTCTTTCCCGAAGCAAGATTTTCTCTTATAGCGACGTATTCCATCTCCGGAGTGATGATTCCTTTCTTCGCCAACGCCATTTGGGTTATTTCACAGCCCTTCTTGGCTTTATAAGGTAGGTTTTTGGGTTGGAAACGCAGTGCTTCCAAAGCAGGATCGTTCAGTCTCAATTTGCTGTAAACCGAAGTAAAATCATCAAGCTTCTGTAAATCCTCTCTTTTGCTTAACCAACGGTCGCGAAGTCGCGGTAACCCTTTCTTCAAATCAATCTTCACGGCATCGTCCGTATAAACGCCGGAAGTATCATAAAGTCTTATGCTGCCATTACTGTGTCTTACGCCGTCTATCACGGTATCGGTCAACTGCACTTCCCGCATGCCGACATTGATGTCGTGAATTTCTCCCTTGATATATACTTTCTTCGAAGCCTCGTAGGCTTTGCAAATATCTTCTGTGTGTTTCATTGTATCAACTCTTCGTTTTATTTGACTGTTCTATAAATTCAAGAAATCCGTTAAAGGTGATGAGGCTTGGGCTGTTTGAAACCTTGCTGCCAAACCGCTTTCGTATGCCGTTCTTCCCGCTTCCACCGCCTTGGCAAAAGCTTCTGCCATTCTCACAGGGTCTCCGGCTATTGCTATTGCGGTGTTAACCAAAACCGCATCGGCTCCCAACTCCATGGCTTCGGCAGCATGGCTCGGTGTTCCTATGCCTGCATCTATCACAACCGGCACATTGCTCTGGTCGATTATGATTTCCAACAATTCTTTCGTTACCAAACCCATATTGGTTCCTATTGGTGCTGCCAGCGGCATGACGGTTGCCGCTCCCGCTTCCTCCAACTGTTTACACAAAATAGGGTCTGCCTGAACGTAAGGCAAGACTATGAAGCCGTCTTTTGCCAATTCTTCCGTTGCTTTCAGAGTTTCGATTGCATCAGGGAAGAGATGCTTCGGGTCGGGGTGGATTTCCAATTTCAGCCAGTTCGTTTGCAAGGCTTCTCTTGCAATTTGAGCGGCAAATACTGCCTCTTGAGCCGTTCTTACGCCAGAAGTATTCGGCAATAAGACCACTTCTTTCCTATCGATATGTGCAAGCATATCATCAGAATCCGAATGCTCTACATCGACTCTTTTCAAAGCCGTGGTAACCATTTGAGTGCCGGAAGCCTTTATTGCTTTCCCCATTACCTCGTTTGAAGGGAATTTACCGGTTCCGAGAAATAATCTCGAGTTGAACTCTTTCCCTGCTATTATCAGTTTTTCCATTTAAATGTTTTTATGCTGTTTCTATTGTTTTTCCTGTTTCATGTATTGTCGTTTGACATTGCGTTATTTCTTTCCGAAGTTTCCGAATGGTTTCTTCGGGATTAGGTGCTTCAAGAATAAGAGAAGATACCGCTATTCCATAGACTCCTGCCTCCATAAGCCCCTTTACATCTTCAAGACGTATTCCTCCGATGGCGTATATAGGTATATGAATATCGTGTTTTCTGCATTCGGCAATCAAAGTCCTGTATCCCTCAACACCAAGCACAGGACTGAGATTTTCTTTCGTCCGAGTAAACCGATAAGGACCCACTCCCAAATAATCGGCTCCTGCTTTCGCTGCGTCGAACACCTGTTCGAATGTATTGCATGTAAGACCTATAATTTGTTTGTCGGTCAATTTTTGTCTTGCAGTGCCGATATTCTCGTCCGTCTGCCCCAAATGCACTCCGCATGCTCCCGTTTCGGCCGCGATTTCCGCATAATCGTCGATTATCAACTCCGCTCCTGTTTTATCGCACTCCTCTTTCAACCTCCGAGCCGTCTGTCTCACAGTCTCCAAATCGCAATGCTTCATTCTCAACTGCACCAAACGTATTCCGTTGCCTAATGCCATTCTTGCACCTTCCTCATACGAAAATCTCTCATTGGCATGAGTTATGAAATAAAGCCTGTCTGCATTCATCTGTTTCCTCATTCGTATCTTTTATTTGACGTTACGCCATAAACTTCCCATCAAAGCTGCTGCCGAAAAGCCCATTTCCTCCAACTCCTCAAACTTTCTTTCGTCTATTCCGGAGAGAGCGAAAACCCTTTCGTCTATCACCCCTTTTCTCGCGGCTTCCCGCAACTCATCTTTCAAGAACTTGCTTTTGTAGCCCTGCTTACTGATGCTGTCGAAAATAGGAGAGAGAAAAACATAATCCGCTTTCGGCTTCATCTGTTGCACTTCCTCCAAACTATGACAACCGTAGCTTATCCTGCCTCGAAAACCTGCCGGAGCCATTCCGCCATTTCTTTTATTAAGATGCACTCCCCCCACTCCGAAAGCGTTGGCGAGTCCGATGCAATCCTGCAAGCACAATCTCTCCCTCAATCTTACCGGAAAGGCTTCAAGCCACAGCTCCATATCACGGACGGAAAACGAAGGCTTTCTCACATGAAAGAATTCCAAACGCCCGCTATCCAATAACGATACTATGGTTTCCCGCTCCAAATCGGCATTTTCGAATTCCGGCATGGTTATTCCGATTAACCTCCGCATGTCGCACGAATAAGCGTTACGCAATCGCCCTCTTCGAGTTTGCAAGTCTTCCAATCCTCCTTGCGGATTACTTTCATGCCGATGGCAATGGCGATGTTGTCAACCGACTTACCATTCACCATTTCAGCCAACTGCTCCACGGAACAGCCTTCACCGACTTCCATTTCTTTCTTATTCACGATTATCTTCATATATCACGAGTTTTTCAGGCTTGAAAAAATGATTCAAACTGCCATGTCCATGCCCCAAAAATAAATCTTTCGCATTCAATATGGCATTATGCACGAATTCCACGGCTTTTCCGACCGCCGTACTCAAATCACAACCCATTGCACAATACGAAGCAATGGCGGAAGAGAGGCTGCAGCCGGTTCCATGCGTGTTTTCGGAATTTATTTTCTCGGAAACGAAGTCCTCGAACACCAACCGTCCGCCTTCCTTTCGGAGCAAAATATCCTTTAATACCTTATTATTTGCCAAATGCCCGCCTTTCACAAGCACAGCCTCCGCTCCCGAATCCGCAATACGCCTTGCCGCCTCCCGCATATCCGCCTCCGTCTCTATCTTCTCCATACCTGACAGCACCTCCGCCTCATGCAGATTCGGCGTTACCAAACTTGCCATGGGAAACAAGTATTTTATCAATGCGTCTCGCAAATTCTCCCTTGCCAACAGGCTTCCGCTCGTTGCCACCATCACAGGGTCGAGGACGACATTGCCCTTGAAACCGTTGTCATGCAAACAATCTGCAACACAACGGGCAATAACCTCATCATGAAGCATTCCTATCTTCACGGCTCTCACAGGCAAATCCCCCAATACCGCATTTATCTGCCCCCTTACGTACCTCTCTTCAATGGGCAACACATCGCTTACCCCCAAAGTGTTTTGACAGGTAACGGCTGTTACGATGCTGCAAGCAAACACGCCCAAAGCCGACATGGTTTTCAAATCGGCTTGGATACCTGCCCCACCAGAAGAATCAGAACCCGCAATGGACATTGCCATATATACATTGTTCATAAGCAACAAACGTTTTTTCAAACTCTTACGGTCTTTCAACCGACAAGAACATGAGCCATCATTATATATAACAAGGGGTGGAAAATAACCCGCTCCGCATTACCGTAACGGTTAAAGGGTATAATCTCAGCCTATGAAAATAAGCACCCCATGCAATAAACGACAACAACATGCCGTTTTGAATTTGGTGCAAAGATATGAAAAAACATCGAACTCGAAGGTTGAAAAGAGTTTTTTATTCGTATCTCCGCCGTACTTGTCCTTGAAAGGCATTCGGCAGCACAAAGAAAAAGAGAACAAAAACTAACAAATAAAAACACACACAAATGAAAAGGACATTATTCGCAGCAGCTCTGATAGCCGTAGTGGCATTTGCAGCCTGCACAAACAAGAAAGCAGAACAACAATTAGTAACACAAAAGGCACTTCAAGACTCCATAGAGTCCGTTTTGGCGAGCAAGAATGCAGAAGTCGAAATGCTGTTCCAACAGTTGAACGAGATAGAGGAAAGTCTGTCCGCCGTAACAAGCAAATACGCCAATGTATCCAAGTTGAAGAACAGAACAGGAGAAGTGAATGCCGATACACGTAGCAAGATAACGGCACAAATTCAAGACATCAACGAGATTTTGAACGCCAACAAGCAGAAAGTCGATCAAATCAACGGTCAGTTGAGAAAGAGCAACAAGAACAACAAAGAATTGACGGCTTTCATAGAAAAGTTGCAGCAAAGAATAACCGAACAAGAGGAAGAAATACAACTCTTGACCACCGAATTGCAGAAAAAGAAAATAGTCATAGAGAATTTGAACAAGAATCTCGATGAACTAAGCAAGCAAAACCAAGACAAGGACGAGCATATAATGCGAATCGAAGAGGAAAAGAATACGGCGTACTACATCATCGGCACACGCAAGCACTTGGTCGAGCAAAAAATAATCAACCGTAAGGGCGGTTTCTTGGGCATAGGCAAGAGAAGCTCGGTAAGCAGCGACAGCGACTTGCAGAAATATACCAAGATAGACATACGTAAGATAACCGAAATCAAGCTTTCAGGCAAGAAAATAAAAATCCTTACATCTCACCCAAGCAGTTCTTACACCTTGGCGGGAGAAGCGAAGAGACCTACCGCAATACAGATAAGCAACCCTGCGGAATTCTGGCAAAAGAGCAAGTTCCTCGTTATCGAAATAGACGATTAATTTGAAAATATCCTATAAAGCATAAATTGTGGAGGGAGTTGCGGAAACGCACTCCCTTTTTTTTGTTTTCGCCATATAGAACCGCAACTGCAAGCACCCTTCCGACACCTTTACAAAGTCGATCCGTCAAACTCTTCCGCCGATTCACCAAAATGAAACGCCGAAAGAATTTTGTCGAACGGCGAAAGAAAAAATTATTACGCCGATTTATTCCGGCAGTTCGCAATTTAATGAAAACCAACCGTCTGCAAAACCGGAAATATTACTTGTGAAAACGAATAGAACCAAATCCGAATAATTTCATATCTTTGCATGAAGGAACGAAATTTTGGCATAAACCGGTTGTATGCCGTAAATAATATTGCAAACGGCAAAAAGGATAATGGATACACGGAAACAAGTTAAAGGAGAAGCGAAAGAATATGCCTACTTGGCATTTATCAGCCACAACAGCAAGGACGCACATATTGCAAAGAGACTCAAACGCAGTCTGAGTTCGTACCGCCTGCCCTCTACGGTTCGCAAACAAAAGGGATTGGCGAAGAAATTGCCCGACATCTTCCGTTTCCAAGACGATCTGACGGTCGATGAAACCTTGAAGCAGACACTGTTCGCCAAATTGGAGAAATCCAAATACCTCATCGTTGTTTGTACTCCTCATTCCGCCAAAAGCGAATGGTGCGGCATCGAAATAGAGTACTTTCTCACCCACGGGAGAAAAGATAAGATTATCCTCTATATCGCAGATGGCGAACCATACAGCGGAAACCCCGAAACGGAGTGTTTCAACAAAGAGATATTGAAAGCCTTTCCGAAAACACACGACGGTGAAGCCCTCGGTCTGACGGTAAACAAGCGAGGATTTTTCCATAAGCATGTAGAATGGGAACGCTTGGTCGTCAAGATTATCTCTAAAATGCTCCAACTCGAAGTCAACACCCTTTGGCAGGAACAGAAGCGGCGAATGTTTATGCAAATCGCCCGCAACATCTGTCTCTTCCTTGCCTTTCTGGCAACCCTGCTGTTTGTCGTCGAAGCCTCCGCCCCATTGGAATTACGGCTGAGGCTGAAAGAAACCGGCTTTTCAAACCCCAATCTGCCACCCTTGGAAAAGATAGCCGTCGAACTGCGATGCGGCGATTGGCATGCAAGAGACACTTTTGCCGATATGAACTCGCAGATAATCATACGCAACATTCCCTCCAAGCTGAGGCACAAAGAAATCACGCTGAGCCTTGACGGCGATTACATGAATGTCACACAAAGCACTCTTACCCTGTCCGCCGGCAGGCTTTCGAGCAAACAGGAAAGCACCATAGCCGTCAGCCGGGACAGCCTGCTCTTCGGCAGACTCAAATTAAGGATAACCGACAAGCAAGACCGCCCACTGTTCGATACCCCGCTCACCCTCAACGACAGCATCAGACGATGCACAGACCAAAACGGCATATTGGACACCTACATACCGCTTCTCCAACAACAAGACACCTATCTGATACGTAGCATCGACGGAAAACAAAACCTCCTTTACGGAATAGACTTCGATTCCGAAGGAATAAACCTTGAATTGGAATAAACGGAAAAACGATAAAACAGATGAAGAAAACAGTACTGCTAATCTTTGCCCTAAGCCTTACATTCGGCTTGCAGGCACAAAAGGAACAGAAAATATTAGTTACAAGCAACTATACGGCAGACCGTTCCGCTGCCAAGAAGTACCGAGACGGGCAACCCTTAAAGGATGTAGAAGTGCGGATTAACGATATGACGACTTACGTAAAGACCGATAAGCAAGGTGTTGCCTCTGTCAGTTTGCTGAAAAGTGCAAACCAATACAGGATAACTTCCATTGAAAAGAAAAACTACGAACTTGCAGGTGCGAAAAACGTCTATAACAACATGCAACTCTATCAAGCCGATAAGCCTCTTCGGCTCATAATGGTCTCTACTGCCGATAAGGATAAAGTTGTTTCCCGTCTGAGGAAAGAGATAGACAGCCTGCGAACAGAGAACAAACGTTTGTTGGTTGCAAAGGAGAGAACGGACTCGGCATTCTTCAAGGTGGAGGAAGATATAGAACGATTGGAAACTTCTATCTTCGACAGAGCATTGGAATACCTCGGCAGAGATTTGAGCCTTTTGGATTCTGCCAACTTAGAAGCTCAACTCCATATAATGGAAGGCAATTACGAGGCAGCAGAACAGACCTTGCCGAATATCTATGAACTGATTGCCGAATACAAAAAGATGAAAGAGTTATATGCAAATGCCGTTCAGGTCGAGTATAACACTTTCGAGACATATATAACCGCCTTCACCGCAACTTTACAGTTCGATTCCGCAGCCCATTATGCCATGATGAAAGCCGACAGGTACGAAAACGACATTCAAGCACAGTTTGCAGCAGGTTCTTTCTTGAAAGACTTTGCCTGCAACTACGATTTGGCTCTGAAATACTACAACAGAGCATTGCTTATAGCCGAAAAGAATAATGATAGTTTGGAAACGGCAAATTCTTACTATCATCTTGCCTTGGTTTATTGTGAATTAAACGAATACGATAAAGCTTTGGAACTCTTCAATAGTACCGAACCTATATGGAAAGATGTATCATACGGAAGTAATGATAATTTGGCAAGACTTTACAACGGAATAAGCAAGGTGTACTTCCTGAACAACAAACATTATAGGGCTTTGGAATATTCGATCAGAGCTTTGATGATATGTGAGAACGCATCCTATAGAGATAATGATAATGTACGACTATCTTACCTCATCAGTGGCATGATATATCTTGAAAACGGCGATGCAGACAGGGGTGCAGAGTATCTGAACAAAGCTTTGTCTGTTCCAAACGCAACATGGGGAGACAATAGTCTTATACCGGCTCAACTTTATAACATTATAGGCGACGCGTACGCTCAGTCATTGAAAACAGATAAGGCCTTGGAGTATTACGCCAAGGTTCGGAATATATATGAAACCGTATTGCCGGAAAACCATACCGAAGTAATAAATTTGTATATCAAAACAGGCGACTTATATGTCATGCAAGACGAATCCGATAAGGCTCTTGAATATTATAATAAGGCTTTGCATATACGCAAGAATACATTTGGCGAGAGTGATCTCACTGTCGGATATTCTTACTATCAAATAGGTCTGACTTATGCCGACAAGAATGAATATGATAAAGCCTTGGAGTATATGAACAAAGCCTTGAATGTATTGCAAAGTTCAATAATCATAAATTATTCCTGCATGGCAGTATTCTATAGAAACCTCGCTGAAATCTACTCAGCCTCAGGCGACACTGCCATGGCAAAAAAATACAATAAAAAGGCGACCAAGATTGAACGAAGGTTGAAATAATTCGATATTGAGCAACAGTAGTTTACCGAAACGCCGTTTCGCCAAAATGAATCGGCGATTCAGTAAATCTTTTCGGCGATTCATTTTACGGAAAGGGTGTTCTGTTATCCGGCGTCGGGTTTATGTCGGAGTGTTATTGCTTTTTGCTTTGGTTTTCTTTGCTTTTGGCGAATACTCTCTTCGTCCAATATGGTAGGACGAGCAAGCCGAGAATTATATAGGGGTAGTAGGTAAAGCCTCTCCAAATAAGGGCGATTGCGGCGTGGGTTCCTTCTCTCATGAAGTCGCCTATGAAGAGCGGGAATGCAAATTCGGCTATGCCGCTGCTGCCCGGGGTTGGCGAGATGCAAAGGATTATCCACATAATCAACTGGCGTGCGAAAACCAAGAGGTGTTCGCCGACAGAGGAAAAAGCCAAGAGGATAAAATTCAGCACGAAAAATCTCGATGTCCAAGACAAGACCGTGCATAAATAGGCTTTCGTCCAAAAGAGAAAGCCTTTGTGTTTGAATTCTTGGGAAGAAGTAACGATGTCGTCGCCCATCTTTTCCATCTTAGGCTTCAATCGGCGGAACAAACGTGCATTCGACAGTTTGTAAAGCAGTTTGCGAAATCCCTGAGGGAAGAAGAAAATAGCCACAAGGATAACAACCGTCAGCAAACACATGAATCCGTAGCCTATAAGGAAGACTTGGAACTCGCCGAAGGTCGTTCCGAATACATCGAACCTGAAATCCGTGTTGAAGGCAAGAGCCGAGCCGACAACCAATATGGTAATCGGTGCAACGACTATATAGAACAACTCATCCAACAGGGCGGTTATCATGACTATTGCGGTGCTTCGTCCGACCGGAATGCCCTCCAAAGAGACTATGAAGAAAGCCAATGCCGAGCCTCCCACGACAGAGGGTGTTATTGCGGAGCCGAACTCCCACAGCATGATGACTTGAAAGGATTGTTTCCAAGAGAGTTTTTTGTCGCTCAGCAATCGGATTCGGTACATGTACATCAGATCCCGCATGATTCCGCAACACATTGCAGCGATAAGAAATCCTGTTGCCTGCCATGTCCAGTTGCGGACTATGTCTGCCATTACCGCTCCATCGTTCCGCAAATCCCGCCAAACCAAGAAGCCTGCCACGCCCATGCCTATAAGCACGGGCAAGAGAATTCTTCGTGTGCTGAATATGCCGAGGGGATTCTTTTCTGCCATTCTACTGTTTGATTATGTCTATTTTGGAATAAGGCAACGCGATCTTATCTTTGACCAGATAATCATAGACATTCTTGTTTATATCTGCCAAAACGTCCCAATAATCCTCGGTCTTGCACCAAAATCGGAGGTCAACCAATACCGACAAATCGGAGATGGTCGGAATGACCACGGGTACGGGATTCGTGAATATGCGTTTGTCTTCTTTGGCTATGGCGATTATTGCAGCGGATACGGCATTCAAATCGACGCCGTGAGCCAATTTGAAATTCAAATCTATTCTCCTCGTATCCATTCGCGAATAGTTTATCATGCTTCCCGAAGACAATGCACCGTTTGGCAAAGTGATGACCTTGTTATCGACGGTTATGAGCGTCGTATGGAAAATCAGAATGCTTTTCACCGTGCCTTCGTAGCCCATTGCGGAGATGTAGTCGTCCACTCTGAAAGGTCGCAAAACCAGAAGTACGACTCCTCCTGCCACATTTTGAAGCGTACCGCTCAAAGCCAAGCCTATCGCAACTCCGGCGGAGGCTATGATTGCCGTAAACTGAGTCATCTCCACTCCGAGGTAGCCCACGACGGTCAGGATAAGCAATATCTTCAAGCCGATGGAAACAACGGACAATAGGAAGGGTCTTAACGAGACATCGAGGTTCCTTTTCTCGAACACCTTGCCTATTCTCTTGGTAAGAAATCGAATAAGCCTGAATCCTACATATAATATGATGCAGGCGATTATCAGTTTGGGCCCGAATTTGAAGATTAAATCCTTCAGAAATACCATAACGTCTTCCCATGATAGGGAGTTTGCATTCAACAACAGCATAATATTCGATTTGTTTTAGTACAAAAAATTATTATACGGATACCTTATCGCATGTATCCTCTTTACATTGTCGTATATCGTCTTTCTCAAATTTTCGATGTTCTCTTTGTTCCTTGCAGACACGAAACAGACGGGGTCTTTCGACGAAACATTGTAGTGTTCCATCAATTCCTCCAAACTTACGTTCTCTTTCGTTTTGGGCGTTAGGTCGTCCTCGTCTTTCTTTACGTATGTGTAAGCGTCGATTTTGTTGAACAGCATTATCATCGGCTTATCTCCGGCATCGATTTCCGCCAAGGTTTTGTTCACCACCTCAATTTGTTGCTCGAATCCTTTATGCGATATATCAACCACATGTATCAACAAATCGGCTTCCCGTAATTCATCGAGGGTTGACTTGAAGCTCTCCACCAAGCCGTGAGGCAGCTTCCTGATGAAGCCGACCGTATCGGTCAAAAGGAAAGGCAGGTTTTCTATCACCACTTTCCTTACCGTCGTATCAAGAGTGGCGAACAGTTTGTTCTCTGCGAATACATCGCTCTTTGCCAACAAATTCATCAGAGTGCTTTTGCCGACATTGGTATAGCCGACCAATGCAACCCTTACCAGACTTTCGCGATTCTTTCTTTGAACCGTTTTCTGGCGATCTATGTCCGCAAGTTTCTGTTTGAGGAGCGATATTTTGGAAAGTATTATCCGTCGGTCGGTCTCTATCTGCGTTTCTCCCACTCCCCTCATCGTCAAGCCTGCACCGCCTCTCTGTCTGTCCAAGTGTGTCCACATTCTTGTCAGACGTGGCAAGAGGTATTGATATTGAGCCAACGCCACCTGCGTTTTGGAATGCGAGGTTCCGGCTCTTTGTGCGAATATATTCAAAATCAAGCCTGTTCTGTCCAAAACATGACAATGCAGAAATTTTTCTATGTTCCTCGCCTGCGATGGAGAGAGTTCATCGTCGAAGACCACCCATTCGATTTCCGAAGCGACGAGATACTCCCGTATTTCCTCCAATTTGCCGCTGCCGACAAAGAACCTCGGATCCTTGTATGGCAGTTTTTGCGTAAAGCGTTTCAGAACCGTGGCTCCGGCTGTGTCTATCAGGAAAACCAATTCGTCAAGAAATTCCTTGGTCTTCTCTTCCGTCACATCGGGAGTGGTTACCCCAACGACGACACACCTGTCCGGTTCAACAGAGTAGTCTATCATCTGTTGTTCGAAGTATATTGTTCCAACAATCTTTGAACATATTTGCCGAAGACATCGAACTCTATGTTTACAATGCTGCCGGGTTTCAATGTATGGAAGTTCGTGTGTTGGTAAGTGTAGGGAATGACGGATACGGAGAACATTCCTTCTTCGCTATCCACAACAGTGAGGCTTACTCCGTTGACTGCAATCGACCCTTTGGGAACAGTGATGTTCTCCTTGCCGACAGGATACTTGAAGAAGTACCTCCACGAGCCGTTTTCATCGATTACTTTTATACATTCGGCGGTTTGATCCACATGTCCCTGCACGATATGACCGTCGAACCTGCCGTCCATCTTCATGCTCCGCTCCACGTTAACCTCCGTTCCCACTTCCCAGCGTCCGAGGTTCGTTCTGTCCATCGTTTCCTTCATTGCCGTTACGACATACTCCTTTTTCGCCTTATCCAACGCAACAACCGTAAGGCAGCAACCGTCATGGGCAAAACTCTGGTCTATCTTCAATTCATCGGCAATGGGACATTGCAATGTGAAATGGAAGTTCGTTCCCTCCTGTCTTATTCCGACGACCTTTGCCATTTGTTCTATAATTCCGGTAAACATCTGTAAACCCTTGTCTTTTCGTTAAACCATATTGTTTTTTCGTTCTGCAAATGTACTAATTCTTTTCCTATCCGACGAAACGCCGTTCGGCGAAAATGAAACGACGAAAGAAAAAATTAAAACGCCGCTCTATTTTCGTAGAACGGCGTTTTGCCGGAATGGTTCGAAAGAAGTCTGCTACTTCGGGTTGCTTTTATTACGACAATACAGGCTTTATTTCATTTTTAATTTGATACCGACATAATACGTACGCGGTGCGACAGGTCCATAGATATATCCGGAGTCTCTGTCAACGCCTTTATCCAAATCTTTTTGGAAACTGTCGAATATATTGTTCACTCCGCCTTTGACTTGTAGGACTATGCCTTTGCCGGCTTTTATATCGTAGCTAAGAGAGGCGTTCATATCAAAAAACCTCGGCGTTATTTCCAATCTGTCCTGCTGTATGTAGCCAGCATAATGGGCAACCCTCATCTTGCCGGTGTAGGTTCCGCTTATGCTTATGGCGGTTTTCGGTATGGCTGTATAGTTCAAGGATAGAAATCCATAGTCTTCCGGACTTCTCAATATGTAGTCCGTTCCTGCAACCTGCTCATCTTCCGACCAATATTCCGTTTGCTTATATTTGTTCGACTGAATGCTGTATCCTACCGTACAGGAGAATATGTCTTTATACTCTGCTTTTGCCGTAAGGCTTGCTCCCAAGTTAGTGGCTCCCGAAGCATTGTAGCGTTCCTGCTGCAAGACATTGTTCACGGTGTCGTTTTCTATAATGCGGGTTGCAAAGACATCGTCCAAAAGGGTGTAGTATCCCTCCAACAAGAGGTTTGCTCTCCAATTATCGCTGATTTGAAGATAATAATCGGCTGAAAGAGAAAAACTATTCGAATATTCCGGTTTGAGGTTATCTGCAAGATGTGTTCTCAAACTCTGTCCTCCGACTTGCGTTACGTGAAAATCCTCATTGTACGCCTGCGGTGCCCGATAGCCTGCGGAATAACTTGCTCTGACTTGCAACTTCTCATTCGGCTTATAAAGCAAATTCACTCTCGGAACGAAAACAGGATTGTTCAGAAGTTTGTGCTTGTCCATTCTTGCACCTATCAAAACATTGAAATGTTCACTTGTCCATTCGGATTGGAGGTATGCTCCCAATGTATTTACTTTTTGTTCGGTTCTTATTTTGTACGCAGGAACTTTATCGTCCAAATTATTCATGTTAAACTCAACTCCATAGGTTATTGTGGCTTTTGAGAAAAACAGTTTGTCCAGATGATGATTTGCCATTGCTCCGGCAAGAAAGGTAAGGTCGGTGGTGGTTCCATAAGCATTGGGATCGCAATGTGAGCCATAGTAAGAGTTTCGGTCTATGTACTGTGCCGATGTGTAAAGGTTCAATCTATGCTTTCCGTCCAAGGATATAATACTGTAATCCACTGTTCCGGAGTTAATCAAATGCTCTGTCATCTCACATATATCGCTCTCATGCGGTTGCAAATCGAAGTTATTGCCGCCTCGTCTCTTCTCATTGGTGGTGTGGTATTCTATACTTAGTCGGTTTGTGGCGTTAATGTTGTAAAATATCTTTGTTCCGAAAGAGTGGTTGTTCAATTCGCCTATTTCGGAAAAGCCGTCTCCATCTCTGTCATAGGAGTTTCTTTTGCGGAATGTTGTATAGAATGAAGCGGAAAGCTTTCTGTCCTTGCTCAATATGGCTCCGTTTGCATTGAAATTCTGAGAATAGGATTTCCCACCTATCGACTGAATATCTGTTCCTATGCTTAATGAGGGTGAAAAAGGTTCTTTGGTGATTATGTTTATCGTTCCGGCAATGGCATTCGCCCCGAACAGTGCTGAACCTCCGCCTTTGACCACCTCAACTCGCTCGACCATATTTACAGGTATTTGTTCCAAACCGTAAATACCACTCAAAGCACTCATGACAGGCTTGGAGTCTATGAGTAATTGGGTATAAGGACCGTCCAAGCCATTGATTCTGACTTGTGGAAAGCCGCAATTCTGACAACTGTACTCCACTCTGACACCGCTTTGAAAGCCTAAGGATTGCACCAAATCCTGTGCATTGTTCTGCTCGAACTGTTTTTCGCTCAGGACATTCACGACCACGGGAGCTTCCCGACGATCCGTTTCATTTCTGTTTGCCGACACAACAACGTCGTCCAAGCGGGTTGATTTCGGAATAAGTTCTATATGGGCGTGAGCCACAGCTCCTTTTACGACTTCCACTTCATAGGTCTCTTTTTGGTAACCTATAAAACTTATATGAAGAACGTATTTCCCCGGTTTGAGTTTACGGAAAACGAAGTCGCCGTTTTCATCACTTGTCGTACCGATATTTGTATTATCCAGCATGATTGCAGCATAGCAGATAGGTTCCTGTGTCTTCTTGTCGAAGACATGTCCCTCTATACATACTCTGTCGTCAATCTGTGCAAACAACTTATACCCACCCATGACATTCAACAAGATTGCCACGGCAAAAACAAATAGAGTTCTGTGATTTTTTTTCTTCATTGCTTCTTTGAATTTTTATTAGTTTTGAAAGTGCAAAATTATATCCGTTTTTTATTCCGACAAATACTCAATAATGATGATTTTTTCCACCGTTTCGGAAAATTGGAACGCCGTTTCAGAAAAATAAAACGGCGTTCCAGAAAATTAAAACGCCGTTTTGATTTCACGATTTTTTGTCGTTTTGTTTTGTAAGGCTTACTTCTTTGCAGGGTTCATAGCCTCAGGCTTCAAAGCTACTCTTACATATCCGTCATGTTTCAAGTATTTTTGAGCCACTGCTTTCACGTCTTCTATTGTCAAGGCATTGACTGCTGCGGAAAACTCTTCCAAAGTTTGCATTTCGTATCCATACCATCTTGAACCTGTGATAACAGCGTTCCAATAGCTGTTTCTCTCCATTGAAGTCTTACGTGAAGAAATCAACTGTTCTTTTACCTTTGCCAAGTCTTCTGCCGTAGGTCCGTTTGCGATGATTTCATCCAATACCGCAAAGGTTGCTGTGGTCAACGTATCGACAGTTGAAGGGTCGCAGGTGTAGTAGCACATTGCTGTTGCTTCTGCCTTAGGGTATTTCTCGTAATCGAGGTTGAATGATGGTGAATAAGTTCCTCCCATTTCCTCACGGATTACCTGTGTAAGTTTGATCGAGCATACGTTATTCAAGGCTCTTATTGCCAAACGGTCTTTATCGTTCCAGTTGAAAGGATTGGTGAATGTTATTGTCATCAAACCTTTGTCTGCTTCGCCTTTATAGACGCTCTTATCAACGATGCCTTTTGCGAACTCGGTGGAACGGTCTTGCCATTTCTCGGCTTTCTTGCCGTTAGATGAAGGAAGGCCGCCTATATATTTCTCTATCAAAGGCAACATTGTTGCTTCGTCTATGTTTCCTACGAATGTGAACGTGAAGTCGGAAGCATCGGAAAATCTTTCCTTGAATATCTTCAACATTTTGTTGATGTCCATTTGCTTCAACTGTGCATCGGTTGGTATAATGATGGTTCTCTTATCGTTTGGTCGCATTGCCTTTATCCATTCTTCTTGGAATGCAAATTCCGGCATGTTCTTAACCATATTGATTTGAGTTTTCAATTTGTCGATTGTGTTATCCAATACCTCTTTTTCTGCTCTTGGTGCAGTGAAGAACATGTATAAATATTGCAACAAGGTTTCAAAGTCTTTTGGTGAGCAGTTTCCTCCCAAGGTTTCTTGCAATTCTCCGATCGATGGGGTTAAACCGAAGCTCTTTCCTTTCATAAACTTCTGCAACTGAGTATGGTTGTAGTTTCCGATACCGCATTGGTCAATAATAGAGGCTGCAAATTGTGCGTTTACGATGTCTTTGTCGCCATACAAGGAAGTACCGCCTGCACTTTCTGCGTTGACAAGTATTTCATCGTTCTTGAAGTCGGTCTTTTTGATGATAACCTTTGCTCCATTGCTCAAAGTGTATTCGGTATAATCGAATTTGTCGTTCTTCTTTGTTGAAGTTATCTTGCCGCCTTTTACTTCTTGAGCAAAGAATGGCTCGTCCTTGGTGTTGTCGACCCAAGCCTTTGTGTCGGCTTTCTCACATTTCTTGATAAGTTTCAATACGTCTGCTTCACTTGGAGCTTTTGAGCCTTTTTTCTCAGGCATGGATATAGTACATACAAAGTTCTCTTCCGTTATCCATTGATTGATAAGAGCGTTTACTTCTTCCAATGTGATGTCGTCCATCAGAGCTTTCGCCCATTTGTTTTCCAAGATTGCTCCCGGCATAGGGGTTTGTTCCAAGAAGTAATCCACCAATTCCGCTGCAATTTTTCCGCTCTCGGTTTTGCTTTCCTCTTTTGCAGCCTGAGCGTATTGTTCCAACAATGCTTCTTTTGCTCTATCCAACTCGCTTTGCAAGAAGCCGTGTTGTTGCAAACGTCTGTTCTCCAACATAACTGCTTCGATAGCTTTCATAACCTTGCCTTCTTTTGCACTGATGTACATTTGGTAAGCAGCAACAGGACGTGCCAAGAAACCGCCATAACCGGCGAATGCACTCATGTACGGACATGCTTTCTTCTCTCCCAATTCGCTCAAACGATCATTGAACATTGTCTCAAAGAGACTGTAAACCAAGTGTTGTTCACGGAAGTCTGCTATGGTCTTAACCTCTTTTGCAGGGTGTTTGTAGAACATTTGAACAGAGGTTGAAGTAGCTTCTTTATCTGTTGCAACACATACAAGAGGTTCTTTATTGTTGTCTATGGTATAAACCGGTCTTTGGGTTGGTGTACAAGGAGCTTGTACCATGGTGAAAAAGTCGATGACTTTTTGTTCCATTTCATCTGCATCGAAGTCTCCGACTACTATGACTGCGATATTGTCGGGACGATACCATTTGCGATAAAATCCTCTGATGTCATCGTAAACGAAGTTTTGAAGTCTGTCAAGTGTTCCGATAGGAAGTCGTTCTGCATATTTGGAACCTTTCAACATTGTTCCAAATGTTTTTGCACGAAGACGCTCGCTGCCGCCTTGTCCCATTCTCCACTCTTCTATGATGACGCCTCTTTCCTTGTCTATTTCCTCTCCGGTCATCAAAGCACCGAATGCCCAACCGTCAAGGATTTTCAAGCCCATGTCGAACAATTCTTTATCGTCCGTAGGCAAAGTAAGAGTATAGACAGTCTGGTCAAAACCTGTGTAGGCATTGATTTCCCTACCGAAAACGATACCTTTCTTTTCCAATTCGCTAATCATGGAATTGCCGGGGTACTGACGAGAACCGTTGAAGTTCATGTGTTCGGTGAAGTGTGCCAATCCGACTTCGTTAGGTTCTTCCAAAACGCTGCCGGCGTTGACTGCGATTTGAAATTCCGCTCTGTTTGCGGGTTTGTTGTTTGATCTGACGAAATAAGTAAGACCATTTGCCAATTTGCCTGTTCTTACCTTTCCGTTCAATTTGATTTGCTCGTTAAGATTGACCTTTGCAGCCTTCTTGTTTTGGGCAAATCCCGTTGTGATTAAAGTGATACACAACGCCAATGCTAAAAAAACTCTGTTTCTCATAGCTGGATGTTTTTGTTGAACTTAATTATTACTTGTTATTGTTGTTTTCCTCATCTTCATATTCCAATATATCGCCCGGTTGACAGTTCAATGCTTTGCAAATCGCCTCCAAGGTCGAGAAGCGTATGGCTTTTGCTTTCCCTGTTTTGAGTATCGACATATTGGCAGGGGTTATGTTGACCTTTGCGGAAAGGTCTCCGAGAGATATTTTCCTTTTTGCCATCATGACATCCAAATTAACAACTATCCCCATTTCCTTTTATCTAAACCGTTAAATCGTTTTCTTCTTGCAAATGCAAGCCTTTCTTGAATACTTCTATCATCACAGTGAATAGAAGCCCTACCAATATGTATTCCCACGAGATGTTGCCTATGCCGTCCGTAGGAAGAATCGTCAATCCTTTGATATTGACATATCGTGTCAGGAAATACTTATCTGCGAAATAGTTCAACAGTTCCACGAATGGTATTATCAAGAAACCGTATGCTATGTATTTCAAGCGAAGTATGTTTTTGCGTGAAAAGACATGGTGAGATATGTTGCTGTTTTCGGATTTAACTCCGAGATAGACGCTCTTTATGATGTTCCTTATCTGGAACAACACAAAGACGAGGAAGAACATGCCGAGGTTAAGGGTGAACAGATAAAGCACTTTGCACGCTACGAAAAGCGTTTTGTGCTGTTGCGAAAACACTTCATAGCTTACCTTCACGCCTTCCGGCATCAAAGACAGTTCTACACCAGGAACTTCCGATTTTATGTCGCCGGAAAGAATTATAGGCTCTGTTTTCTGCTTGATTAAAGCCCATCCGGAGACTCCGCCTCCCTTATTGCCGACATTTAAGACAGAAATAACGATAAACAACGCAATAAGTGTTATCAGTAACCATAACACTATATCGAATAACAGCTTTATCGTTTTAAGCCTCAGTATTGTCTTTCTTGCATCCATGCGAACGCTCGTTTTAACGCTGCAAAAGTACGAACAATTTCCGTATCCACCAAATTATTTATCGTTTTTTGATATATTTTTTCGCTTTATCGGTAAATTCAACCGATATACAGCTCTATCAAACCTTGCGGAGCCTTTATCTTCATCAGCCTTTTGCTTCTGTCAACTTCCTTTATTATCGAATCTATCGCAGGTATAAGAATTTCCTTGTCCTCAAACTCTATGGAAAGCAGTGGTTGCGGCGTATTTTCATATACACCAGCAATTTTCCCTATCATTCCCTTTTCCTCATCTTCTACATCGAAGCCTGTTATCTCATGAAAGTAGAAATTATTCCCTTCCAATTCCGGCAAATATTCCAAAGGCAGAAACAACGACTTACCGACAAGCCTTGCCACATCTTCGTTTGTAACATCCGCAAACCTGACAACTGCTTTGTTCGTTTGAATTCTTATACTCTCGATTTCATACAAAACAAGCCTTTTGTTTATCTCGACATATACTTCTTCCAACTCGGAATACTCTTCCGGAGAATCGACATCCAAGAATACGCTTACCTCGCCTTTATAACCGAAAGGCTTCGATATTTTACCCAAATAAAAACAATCTTCTTTCTTCATCGTCTATCCGTTGAAAACAAAACGAGTCCGCTTTCGTATTTCTCGAAAACAGACTCACAAATCTAATCTTAATCTTGCACTTATTCTGCAGCAGGTGCCTCAGTCTCTGTGGCAGGTTGCTCTGCTCCTTCCGTTGCAACGGCTTCCGCAGCCTTCGCAGCTTCTGCCTCGGCTTTGGCTTTGGCCTCTTCCTCTCTCTTCTTCGCAATCAATGCAGCTCTTGCCTCTTTCACTTCAACCTCTTTTGCAAATCTTTCCTTTGCAGTTTCGTTGCTGGCATTTACACAAGCCGCTCTCTTGGCTTCTATTTTCTTTGCTTTCTCTTCTTGCCAAGCAGCGAATTTTTTGTCTGCCGTTTCTTGTGTGATTGCACCTTTTTCAACACCTATCTGCAAGTGCCTTTTCAACAAAGCACCCTTATAAGAAAGTATATTCCTTACAGTCTCGGTCGGTTGAGCACCATTTTTCAACCATCTGCATGCACCATCTATATCCAACTCTATTGTGGCAGGATTGGTCATGGGATTGTAAGTACCCAACTTCTCGATAAATTTTCCATCACGTGCTGCACGAGCATCCGCAATAACGATATGATAAAAAGGTTGTCCCTTCTTACCATGACGTTGCAATCTGATTTTTACTGACATTTGTTCTTATGTTTTTATTTTTGAGTTGCAAAGATACATACTTTTCTTTGATTGACAAGGGCTTTACCGGAAAATCGTCCAATTTTCTTCCGTATCCCATGATTTTCGTATGCTCACCGGCTTGTCGAACATCAGAATTCTTTCTACCGGTTGGGCTTCTTTGAATGAAGCCCCGTCCCATTGTCCGTTTGCATTTTCGTCGATTACAACCTTGACTTTATACATTCCCTGCTCTATGCAATCGAACACAACGCTACCTTTACCCTTCGGAACATTTATCTGCTTCAACACCTCGGCTTTCATATCACACAAATAAAAGATATGCGGCACATCGATAAAAGCACTATCTTCAAAATTCAGTATCAGCCGTCCGTAATCCGCCACTTGCGTCAAATAAAACGCCGTTTCAAAAAAATCATTCGCCCTTCCGATAAAATCTTTCGCCGTTCCGCTATCTACAATCAGCCTGTACTGACGTCCTCTCTCCAAATCCTCGGACAGACAGTACTTTGTCAACCCCTCACACAATGCCAGACTTGTTTCGAGTGTATCGTTCCCCGAAACGAGCCTTGCCGGAATACGCTCCGAATCCAAAGGTAACCCGACCGCAAGGAATTTCCTGTCAAAATAATGCACCGTATCTTTCTGCAAACTGCGAAAACGAAAACAAGAATCATCGTCTCGTTTTTTTCTGTTCGCAACAACGGTCTTTGAAATCTCATCTTTGAAATCTCCGTCTGCAACATGTAACTCTATGGTATCGAAACAGACACCCTTGCAAGCGAAAAAACTCACCGTATCTCTCTTACAAGACATTTCGTATTTGATTTCCTGCTCGCTTTTCGGCTTTACGAAATCAAAAACCACCTCATCGCTCAAAGGTCTTGCAAAAGCAACCGTAAAAACGCCCTTTGCCGAGAAACGAGCGATAAGTTGGTGCTGTTATATGCAGATACCGGTTTGGC
>UQXW01000007.1 GCA_900545215.1 uncultured Bacteroidota bacterium | reverse complement strand
GGGAGGGGCGAACCTCTCTAAGAAATGAAGCGGTTCGTGCCGATGTAATGGATTGTGAAGCAAAAAGTATTCATGGCGACACTTGTTTTGAACAGGGCAAATATACGAATAATCCTCTTATCTGCAAGCATATATCGATATATTTTCGCAATCGAAAAACAAAATGAGTTTTCACCACGCTCAAAACGCAGTTTTGTTATTGACGAAACGCCGAAAGAAAAAATTCTTTCGGCATTTTAATTTTGCCAATCGGCGTTTTACAAACGACGAATCTTCCTTTCAATCTGCCATCTCTTGAAGCTCTGAATTTCTAAGGCATTCTTAGCGGAATTGTCTGTCTTTATCTGATGACGAACTTCCGCATGGTGTAACCTCTGTCGGTACGTACTTTGATGAAATAAACACCGGACGGACGCTTTGCAAGGCTTATGCGAATGTTCTTGGCATTCACCTCTCTTTCTTCCACCAATCTGTTCATGGCATCGAAGATTGCAATATTCAGAATATTATAATTCGACGCCACATTCAGCACATCACTTGCCGGATTTGGATACACTCGTACACTTTCCTCGTTCAACAAACTCATACTCAAAGCACTGCTTGCAGTATCGGTAATTACAGTATCGCTTGGCAACACCAAGTCGCCCCTAATCGGGAACATCATAGGGATAGTGTAGTACCCATCTATACCATACACATAAGGAGTGTTGGCAGTTGCATGCGGATACGCATGCCATGCACTATCTCCTCTTTGCTTGTATAAAGGAGCATAATCCGAATTGCATTTACCGCACCTTTCCTCCGGTGTCGGAACCTCTCCAAAGAAAAGAACCTGATTGATAACCTTTATAAAATAAGTATCAGCCCCATCGTATGTTTCAAACTCGAGAGATATATGGTACAATCCTTGTACTGTTATCGGTGTATCAAAGAATACTTCAGTGTAAGCATTCGGTTCTATACCATAACTCGCTTGAAAATTTGCTGTTTTACTTCTTAATATATTATCCGGCAGGGAATCCCTTATTTGAAACAGAGGATTAGGAAGACTTGCATTAACTTTGCTACCAAGAATTCCTATACCGTAAATACTTACCAAAGTATCGGAATAGTATGGTATTGCTATAATGTATCTATCCTGCCAAAAGGAGGTTCGCAGGGGAATACAAGGTCCCGGATGCAAGGTATCCGAAATAGAAAATAAACATCCTCCATCTTCTTTCAAAGCAGAAGGAAGTATGTAATCATCAATATGCTCCGGTGGATAAAGGACATAATGAGAACTCTGAGCCATACTGATACAGCTCATCAGTACTGCCAATAAATAAATTGCTGTCTTTTTCATATCTGTCAAATTTAATCATTACATATTATGTTGTATTGTGGAGTGAAATGCAGAACCTGTATTGTCTGAAATTGTTTGTTCGAAATTTGAACACTCAGATAGTTTTGCGGAGATAAAGGAGCAAAGGTATTTGATATATCTACGTTGGTTTGTAAAGTCTGAAAGCAGTTACCTTGGCCTGCCCCTCGTTCGTAATCAAACCAATAAAGATTGCTATAGGTAGTATCGACTCCGATTACTGCCATATAGTTATTCCTATAATTTGTCAGGCTGTTGAAAGTCTCATGCCCCCACTTACACATATTCGGTATGACAATATGAGATAGATAAGAGTAATTCAGATATGGCTTTATTGTTGCTATCATATCCTTGTTTTTCACAGCATGGGAAAGATATAGAATTGTACTATCGGCAGGGTTGAATACCATTTCTTTGGGATTGGGTTTTCCGACTTTCAGCAGACTTTGTTGAATAATAGGTTGACACGTTCGAGCATTTATTCTAACAAATTGAGCCTGATAATCATTGGGACGATCTGTGTAAGACACCAATACATCATCGCCAAACAGTTTTTCTATCAAAAATCTCTCAAAACGAGCTTGGTTATGAGTATAGCTCATTCCGAAATAGTTATGAATAGCAACCTTTAGGTGTGTAAATAAGGCGAGATTGCTGGGACTTATCTTGCCAAGCACGACTATATAATTGTCTGTTGTTACTATGTCGCTCAAATAGCAAGGACTTACATACATACAATATTCACAGCTATTACTTGAAGTATGTATAAAACACTTATTATTGCCTATTGCCACTATATGATATTCTTTCGGTACTTTTTCATAAACATCTATCTTGTTTATCTCCGATACAGATGGGAATATTTGTATTTCCATGCTACTTATTGAGGGATTGAATAATGTGTCCACTTCGCAGCATGCTATAAAGCCGAGACCATTATTGGCTTGTCCACAAAAGAATAAGTGATTATTCAACACTTTGAAATCCTTTATTTGTTTTATACCATTAAGCCATGCAAATTTAGCACTCGTTTGTCCCTGTGTAGTCAGCATAAAACAAGGTATATCATTGGGAGGAATTGTGTATAGCCCAATCAGATTATTTTCATCAATGGTTTTGATTAGCAATTTTGTTGAATCCCATGCCTGCAATGATACTATCCTTTCTGCACTTTTGAAAGGATACATTTGTGCTTGCGAGATATATGTTGCAAGCACAAGCGAAGCGAAAAATATGCTTCTGAAAATTCTTATATTTGTTGTCTTCATTTCGTGTATTACTTATTTGAAATCAATGCTTTTGAGTTTTCCCTACGTTTGGGCTTTGATTTAAGAGGTTCACACATAGGGAGGGGCGAACCTCTCTAAGAAATGAAGCGGTTCGTGCCGATGTAATGGATTGAGAAACAAAAAGTATCCATGGCGACACTTGTTTTGAACAGGGCAAATATACGAATAATCTTTTTATCCGCAAATATATTTCAGTATATTTTTGCATTCAGCAATAAAATTACTGCTTTTATTGCATGCTTTGGCTTCCAATATTTTCATCGCTTCTTCTTGAAAAGTCTATATTCGATTCCATAGGAAGCAATACCCGAAAGCTTACTATCATACCTCGTTTCGCTATGGTTTTTCAAAAGTCGACAAATCTGTTTCTTGCAAAGCAAGTGAATAAATCGCCGCTTCGACAAAACGAAACGCCGAAAGAATTTCGTGAAACGGCGGTTCGGAAAATTCTTTCGGCGTCTTGATGTCTATTGGGTTTACAAGTCAGGGTTAAGTTGCCGAAAAAATTATCGTAGCCGGTTGGACTATAAAATGAAAAAAGAGGGTATCGATTCGATACCCTCTTTTTAGTGTCCGTTATTACGGATTTGTTATTTGATTCCCAATTTGGATTTCATTTCAGGCGACAAAGCGTTTTTGTTGATTTGAATATCGATGGTTTTATACCTTACAAACGCTTCGGAAGCGTAGAAGTATCCGTTGTATTTGCCGCTATCGCCCCATGAGTTCTTCACTTTGTAGAATTTGTTGCCGTTGGCATCTTTGTAAATTCCCACAATGTGCATGCCATGATCGTCGGTTGTCGTGAAGTCATCAAATCCTTCTTGTCTCATTTCCTGTGTGATGGTTTTCTCTTTTGCTGAGCCATCGAAAGAATAGGTTGCGGCTGCTTTTTCGGCAGGAGTCAATTTTTCCCATTTCTCTTTCTCTGTACCGCTAAGGTCTTTCTTGTCTTCGTCAGGAACGATTGCAACTCCGTTCTTCCAAGAGAAGCCTTTCTCGCTGACATCGGAACCCCAGCCTATGGTGTATCCGTCCATGATGGCTTTGTCCATGATGGCTATCAACTCATCGAGTTTCACGTTGTAAATGTTTGCATGCAACCAGTTGTCTTGAACTTCCAACATGAATGGTTGATAGAACGGATGGTGTGTGAACGAACCGATTTCTATGTAGTCGTCGAAGTTCAAACCAAGGCTTGCAGCGAATGATTTAGGTGTGTATTCCTTGCCTTTGTAAGTGAACTTTTCGGGCATTGGTCCGAAGTAAGAATCCAACAAGGCGTTCAATGCTTCTCTCCAGTTCGGTGTGAGTTTCTTGCTTTGTGCCAATGATTTTACAAAGCCTTCCAAAACAGGGGATACGGAGGAGAAATCCGGTGCATCTGTTCCGTAGTTCAATCCTCTGTAAACTTCTTCCGGTACTATGCCGTATTTCTTGATGATGTACGGTATGTCTTGGAATGCTCCGCCTTCTGCAAAGGTTGCTGCACCATGGAAACGTATGTATCTCTCGGCTTTTTCCATGTAAGCGTTTCTTACAATCCACATTTCTGACAAATCGTATTCGCCTTTTCCTGCTTTAAGGATTTCGGATTCTATGAAGCTCAATGCAGAATAAGCCCAACATGTGCCGGAACGGTTTTGGTCTTTAACCGATGTTACTGGGTTCTCTTTCACAAGGGTGAATTGATACTCTTTTTTGTCTTCTTTCTTGTTTTTGTTCTTCTTTTGGGCAAAGGCGGTCGAAGACATTACCAAAGCCAGTGCCAACGCATAAACTACTTTTCTCATTTCTATAAGTTTTATAATTATTTCACTAACATTACAGGCATTACCAACATGAGTATGCTTTCGTTACTTTCTTCCTCTTCTTCCTTGTATGGGAATATGATACCGGCTCTGTCCGGTGTGGACATTTCCATGAGCAAGAGTTCGGTGTCTATGTTATTCAACATCTCCATGAGGAAGTTCGCATTGAAGCCTATTTCCAATTCATCGCCGCTGTAATTACAGTTCAGCTTCTCTTTTGCAAGCGTTGCCATGTCCGTATCTTCTGCGGAGATGAATAGTTCGTTGTCTTTGAGGCGGAATACGACCTGATTGCTTATTTGATTGGCAAACAACGCAACTCTCTTCACGGAATCATATAACATGGTTCTGTCCATGATGAGTTTGTTGGGGTTGTTTTCCGGTATCGCCATGTTATAGTTCGGATATTTTCCGTCTATCAGGCGGCTTATCAAGGTGTAGTTCTCGAAGGTGAAACGGACATTCTCTTTGTTGTTCTCCATTTTTACGTCCATTTCTTCTTTATAAGAGGAGAGGAGTTTGTTCAAAAGTCCGAGCGGAGTTTTCGGAAGAATGAAACTGCGGGGTTCATCGCATTTGCAGTCCGTGCGGGTGTATTTCACCAATTTATGGGCATCGGTTGCAACGAATGTCGTTCCGCTCTCTGTTTGTTCGCAGAGTACTCCGGACATTTGTGGTCGTAATTCGCTGTTGCCGGTTGCAAAGATTGTTTTTCCGATTGCTTTGACAAGTATGCTTGAACTCATTGTCGTCAAAACTGGTTCTTCCAATTCCATTGCGACCGGATAGCTTTCGGGGTCTTCTCCGACAAGTTTGTATTTACCGGTTCCTGCCGTTATTTCGACCGAAAAATCTTCTTGAACTTCAATCGTAATTTGTTGTGTGGAAAGGCTGTTGACTACTTCCAAGAACATTTTTGCAGGAATGGCAATACGGTTTATCGAACCTTGTTCGACCATTCCGGGATTCAGTTTTACGGTAATCGTTGTCTCCAAATCGGAAGCGGTTACTGTCAAATCCTCTCCTTTCAACTCCATAAGGAAGTTAAGCAATATGGGCATCGTTCTGCCGGAAGGCACTACCGATGAAATAGATTGCAAACTCCTTGAAAGGGTTCCTCCATGAATTATAAATCTCATATCGTACTGATTTTTGTTTTACTGTTTTGTGTTTATTGTTTCTGTGTTCTGAAATAATAGCTTGCAGGTCGCATCAGGTCATCGAGTACAAAGAACTGCAATATCAGCGTATCTTTGTTTCGGCTGTTCAATCCGTAGCAACGGTTCACGTCGAAGATGTTATAGAAGTCCTTCTCGTCTTCGGCTATGCTTGTAGGGTCGTACAGCTTCGAGAAAGTTTTCAATACGTTCACTCCTCCTTTCGTGTCTTTGACCGTGAAGACGAATGCGGGGGCTTTTGAGAAGACGGTGTCTCGTTCTATTTGCGGAATGTCTTTTGCAACGCTTTCGTAGTTAAGCTCGAAAAGGCTCGACAAAAGTGCCACTACTTTCACCGTATCGAAAGACGTGAGTCTTTTTCCTGTTTCCAAGAGTTTGAAGTCGAAACCTTTTCCGTTCTTTACAAGTTCGAAGCTTTCCGATTTCATGTTCGGTATCTCAACTTTCAGCGATGCAATCTCGTCTCTGTTGTATTTGAAAACGGTATGTGCTTTCCAAAAGTCCTCAACGGCTGAAAATCGTGTGGATAAATAGCCTTTGAAACTCGGAATATAAACAACGCAGGGTTCTTTTTCGCCTTTCAACATGACGTATGTACCCATGTTGTCCTGCGTTTCGGAACCTATGAAATATGTTTTGGTGAGTCTTTCTTTCTTGAACAACTTTATAAAGCCCCAATCAATCAGATAATCCTGCTGATAGACTTGTACCTTTTTGCCACTTGCCGCCAACTGTTTGATGATATTGTTCCTTGCCGCACGGGCTATGGGTTCGCGTATTCTCATTTCCTTTAAGGTGGAAAGGAGGCTTGAAATCATCTTGTTGTTTGCTGCATGACCGTTGACGAACCAAGTGCTGTCGTCTCTCTTTTCCAAGGTCAGGGTTCTTTCGTCCTTATCGTCTATTATGACCTTGGTGATTGTCTTCACGTTTTTGATATGGTAATTTTGTTCGATGGTCGAATTGTCTCTTGTCAAGAGAATCACGGCGACAATTCCTGCCATCACCAATACGCAAACTGCGATTAACCAATTTCTTTGCTTCCTTTTGAGTTTCATTTTCCGACTTTCTTTGTCTTGATGTTTGAAAACAATTTTCCAGTATAGTATTTCTTTCTGAACAATCCGAAGAATAGTGCGAATACAAGCACGCATAGTACAGGTGCTGCTACGTTTATCAGTTGCCAGAATGTTCTTTCCCTGTCTATTTTCGCTACATCGAGTTTGCGTAATATGACCTCACGCGAACGCAACGGTATCAAATCACGGTCTCCGCACAAATAGTTGACGCAGTTTAGCAAAAACTCTTTGTTTCCGTACATCTGCCTTGTGTATTTGTCGTAACCCAGAGGGAGGAGTTGCCCGTTGATGAAGTCGTTCCGCACAATATCTCCATCGGCTACCACTATCATTGCCGTGCTGTCGGAGAAATCTTTGAATGCTATTTGAGAATTTTCTTCCATGGTTGCGGTCAATCTGTTCTTGAAAGCGGAATAGAACTCTCCTTCCAAGAGCATTGCCACCGTCTTTTCTCCGGAATTGAACAACTTGGGTTCTTGCTTTTGTTTAAGCATGGTCAACGATACGTTGACGGGAGCGTTCAAAAGCCTTGTGCTTTTCGAGGAAGATAATAGTATGGTTTTATTTGCAGGGGAAGCCGTTGTGTCTATCGAAGAGACGAATTCCATCTTCACGGGACTGATTTTGTCCGATATTATATTGTTGGAATTGGGGTGTATCTCCGGAAAAAAGTTCCAAGGGTAGTAGGTCATTTGCGGAACGTTCTCCTGATATTGTCCGGTTACTATCGGAACCTTTGCGCACTGTATATCCAATACAAGGTTAGTATTTACCTTCGCTCCATATCGGAAAAGAATATCATCGATTCCCGTGAAGTTAGACACGGCAACAGTGCTTGGTTGCGTTTGAAGGCTGTCCATGGAAACAGTCAGGGCATCCAATAACCACAAAACCTTACCGCCGTGCATTATGTACTGGTCTATGATATACAAATCCTTGTACGAAAACATCGATGTGGGCTTTGCAACAATCAAACATTTGTATTTGTTTGCCGTTGTTACCTTATTTATATCCACGCTATCGTAAACCCTATCTGTCAAAGCGTTCAGTTTCTCGTTGATTGAGACAGAGTCAACTTCGTAATACTCGTTCAACGAAGCCACAAAGTCATAGATATTCTCGACCGGCAATTCCCCATGTCCGTAAAGGAAGGCTACTTTATCCTTTTTATCGTTCACAACCGAGCGAATGGAGGTGTAGAGGTTGTATTCAAGGTTCTCAATCGAGCCGGAGATGATGCTTTCTCCCGCTATTCCGTGTTTGGAACTTATTAACGGCACAAGATATGTCCTTCCCTTATGCGTGATTTCCATGTATGGGAATATGTATTGCTGAACCTGCGTGTTGGACTTGGTGGTCATCACATTGATAGGGCTGAATCCCTTTTCAAAAAGACGACCGTAGAACTCGTTTCTTTCGCTTTTGTCTTCAAAAGCGTTTGGATCGACAAATTCATACTCTATATTTGAGTTGTAGGCTCTGAATTGGTCCAACATTTCCCTCGTTTCGTTCCTCAAAGTCTTGTATTCGGCAGGCATGTCTCCGTCCAAGTAACAACGGATAAAGACTACTTCGTTGACGTTTTTCAAGAGCTTCTTGGTCGAAACGGACAGGCTGTAACGTTTCTCCTTGGTCAAATCCCAACGGGCAAAGAAGTAATAGCCCACCACATTGACAAAAACTATTGCCACCAAACCCAATAACAGTTGCAAAAAGTGAGAACGCTTCACGTCGGCCTTCACACTTGCGGGTTTGAATATGGTTCTCAAAAATTTATTCTTCATTTTCACTGCTCTCCCTCTTACTTTTCCCAATTTCTACTCTCCAAACTCAACTTGGTAAGCAACATATAAAATCCTATTGCACTCAAGTAATATATAATATCCCTGCTATCTACCACGCCTCTGCTGATTGAAGTGTAGTGATGATTGATTCCCAACGAACGAATGAACAAATCCGCATTCGAAAGGAAAGGAATACGAGACATATACTCGAATCCTATATACATGAACGCACACAGAAATACAGAGAGGACGAATGCGACTATCTGATTATCGGTCAGCGAGGAGCAGAAGACGCCTACCGCCACGAAAACGGCTCCTAAAAATACCAGACCTATGTATGAACCCGCTATACTGCCCAAATCCAAGTTGCCTTTCGGCAATCCGAGTTGATAAACCGCCAATATATATATTAGTGTAGGCAGAACCGATACCACCACAAGGCTGACTCCGGCGAGGAATTTGGCCGTTATAATCGACATATCGTTCAAAGGCTTGGTCAAAAGCAGCTCTATCGTTCCGTTCTTTTTCTCTTCGGCAAACATTTTCATGGTAATTGCAGGAATGAGAAAGAGAAAAACCCAAGGTGCCAAGATGAATAAGCCGTCCAAACCTGCCACTCCGTAATCCAAAACGTTGGTTTCTCCTCTGACAACCCACAAAAACAAACCGTTTGCAATCAAAAAGACGATTATTATCAGGTATCCTATGATTGAAGAGAGGAAAGACATCAACTCCTTTCTGTAAAGTACAAACATACTGTCCTTTCGTTATTTATCGGTTTGCGAAATTACAAAGAAAATCCGTCCCATACAAATCCTCCAAGCGGTTTTTTTGCACATTACTTTCCACATGGCGGAATTACCTCGTGAACAACAGTTCTCTGTATTTGGGCAACGGCCATATCTCATTGTCGATATTCATCTCCAAAGTATCGATATGCTCTCTGATTTTATCCAAATAACAATCAACCCTCTCACTATATGCCAACGCCTTCGCTCTCACAGAGTGTAGATTGTTGCAATATTTTCTCGCCTCGGTCATTTCATGCACTAATTTTTTCAAAGCGTCTATCCTTTCCTGAATTTCCACAATCAAATCCCTGCGTTTGCATGTCAATCTCTCGTATTCGGTCTCCGAAAAGACGTTTTTCATCTTCACGACGTTGTCCAACAATATGTTTTCATACGCCACGGCTGCCGGAATAATGTGATTTATCGTCAAATCGCCCAAAACTCGCGACTCTATCTGGATTTTCTTCACGTATTTCTCCATTTCCACATCCACTCTGCTGCTCAACTCTGCCGGAGTGAAGATTCTCTCTCCCAAAAGGACGTCCTTCGCCGCCGCATCCTCGTATTTCAATAACGCCTCGGGTACGGAGTTTATGTTCGTGAGCTTTCGTCTTTTGGATTCTTCCTCCCACTGTTTGGAATAGCCGTCTCCCTCGAAGCAAACACCCTTACTCTCTTTTATTATGCGTTTCAATTCCTTGAAAACAGCCTCATCACGGTTCATTCCCTGCGAAATCATTTCCTCGACCGCCGTTGCGAAACCGTTCAACTGCCTTGCCATGGCGGCATTTATCACAATCATGGACGCAGCACAGTTTGCCGACGAGCCGACAGCCCGAAACTCGAACCTGTTTCCTGTAAATGCAAATGGAGAAGTGCGGTTTCTGTCCGTGTTATCGAGAAGTATCTCCGGTATTCTGCCGATTCCAAGTTTCAAAGCCGTCTTTTCCTCAGGCGTCATCTTCGAGTTAGACACCTCCTTTTCAAGTTTCTCCAACATATTCGTAAGACTGCTGCCCAAGAAAACGGAGAGAATGGCAGGCGGAGCCTCGTTTGCCCCCAACCTTCTGTTGTTTGTAGCACTCATAATCGAAGCTCTTATCAAATCCTGATTGCGATAAACCATCATCATTACGTTGATTATGAAGGTCAAAAACAGCATATTCCCCATAGGATTCTTTCCTGGAGCGAACAAATTCACCCCTGTGTTCGTCGTCAAAGACCAATTATTATGCTTGCCGCTGCCGTTTACGCTTTGGAAAGGCTTTTCGTGGAACAGTACATTGAAGTTATGACGCAATGCAATCCTCTTCATCAAATCCATAACCAGCTGATTGTGATCGTTGGCAAGGTTACACTCTTCGTAAATCGGGGCAATCTCGAATTGATTCGGGGCAACCTCGTTATGTCTTGTCTTGATTGGTACTCCCAATTTATGACATTCCACCTCCAATTCCTTCATAAACGCCGTTACCCTGCTTGGAATCGATCCGAAATAATGGTCATCCAACTGCTGTTCCTTTGCAGAGGAATGCCCCATAAGCGTCCTCCCTGTCAGGCAAAGGTCGGGTCTGGCTCTGAAAAGAGCGTTATCCACGAGGAAATACTCCTGTTCCCAACCCAGTTGTGCCGTTACCCTGTTCACATTCTTATCAAATAATCTGCAAACCCTCGTTGCCGCTTTGTCAACCGCCGCAAGAGCCTTCAAAAGAGGGGTTTTGTAATCCAATGCTTCTCCTGTATAGGATATGAAAATGGTCGGAATGCACAACGTATCCTCCACGATGAAAGCCGGAGACGAAATATCCCAAGCCGTATAACCCCGTGCCTCGAACGTATTCCGCAGTCCTCCGCTCGGAAAAGAACTCGCATCAGGCTCCTGTTGCACCAAAACCTTACCCGAAAAACGTTCTATGGGCAACCCGTCCTTTGCAAATTCTATGAACGAATCATGCTTCTCCGCCGTCCCGTCGGTCAATGGCTGAAACCAATGCGTGTAATGCGTTACCGAATTATCTTTTGCCCACGCCAACATGCCGTTTGCAACCAAGTCTGCCTCTTCCTGCGAAATGGCACCGCCGTTATCGATTGCCGAATCAATCGCTTCCACCGTTCTCAAAGGCAGATAACGCAACATGTTTTTCCTGTTGAACACCCTGCAACCGTAGTAATCCGGCATTTCACCCGCCGTTTCCTTAACCTCCAAGGGTCTATGTCCTGCCAACTCTTGAAGAGCCATGAATCTGAACTTTGACATTTCGATATAGATTATATGATTTCGGAATGCAAAGATAGCAAAAATACGCAATACCGCAAATTTGCAGATGTATTTTTGTGAAAAGTCGATTGAAAACGCGTCAAACTCCGATTGAAACAGGGGGTCAAATCATATAAATGCCGAAATCGATTACCGATACCACGAAATTCGACAAGTAATCATCAAAAGCAAAATATAGAAACGCAAAAAGAAACGGGAAACAACCGTTTCCCGCATCAACATCAAACAAAATAAAATGAAAAGCGAGCTTATCGCTACTTGTTTTTCAGAATATCGCGGATTTCTTCCAGCAATTTCACTTCCGCACTCGGTTTTTCAGGCTCGACAACTTTCATTTCCTTCTTTCGTTTCAACTTACCCAAGAGGCGAATGAAGAAAAATATCGCCAAAGCCACCACAAGGAAATCGAAAATCACCTGAATGAAGTTGCCGATATTGAGAGTAACAGCCGGTGACACCTCTTTGCCTGCCTCGAAAACAGCTTCCTTCAATGTCAATTTCAAATCCGTGAAGTTCACTCCGCCGACCAACAGGCCCAAAACAGGCATTATCACATCATTCACCAAGGAAGTGATAATCTTTCCGAAGGCTCCGCCGATGATAATACCGACAGCCATGTCTATCATGTTACCTTTGATTGCAAAAGCCTTGAAATCATCTATCACCTTTCTCACTTTCATATCCTCAATCCTTTCTTACCGATACCGCAAAGGTACGAAGAAATCGGAAAACGAACAAAACCATCGCAAAATCTCCATTTCCCTATTCCACATAAAGCAGCGTGCCTTTCAGATAGCCGCCTTCGGGGTGGAAGATACTTTGAGGGTGGTCGCAACCTGCGGCAAGTTGCTTTATTATGCGGACTTTTCTGCCCGAGAGGGCTGCACAGCTGAAAAGCATGGTGGCAAAGTCGTCTTTACTTACCGCTTGCGAACAAGAAAAGGTGAACAGCAATCCTCCGCTTGCTATTTTCTCCATAGCCTTTTGGTTGATGGCTCTGTAACCTTTGAGAGCCTGTTGCAGGTTTCGCTGATGCTTGGCAAAGGCAGGCGGATCCAAGATTATCAAGTCGAAGCGTCCTTTTTCCAAAGTGTCGAGATAATCCAATACATCGGCGACTTCTCCGCGGTGAACATTGCTTTGCGGAAAATTCATCTCAGCATTCTTTTCGCAAATCTCCACCGCCCTTGCCGAAATATCCAAACTGACAACCTCTTTCGCCATACCTTTGAGAGCAGAGAGCGAAAAACCTCCCGTATAAGCGAAAGCATTCAACACTCTTTTGCCTTTGGCATATTCACCGACCAATCGGCGGTTCTCCCTTTGGTCGATGAAAAAGCCGGTCTTCTGTCCCATGGCATAATCTATGCGGTATGTCAAACCGTTTTCCTTTGCGAACCAATCCTCCGGAAGAGAGCCGAAAAGGAACTCGTCCTTGGCACTTATGCCGCTTTGTTTCGGTAAGGTGGAAGAGGACTTGGAAAACACAGCCTTGCAATCCGACTGCAACACCTCTTTGAATGCTCCGACAATCTCCTCTCTCAATCGCCACATTCCCACCGAGTGAAACTGCAAAACGACCAACCCTTCATAGTAATCGGCAATAAGAGACGGCAGAAAGTCGCCCTCGCCGTTGACAAGTCTGAAAATTGTCGTATCCCCGTCATCGAACAATCCGCAAAGACGCCTCAATTCCACAGCCTTCCGCACCCTTTCGACCATAAAGCCGTAATTTATCTCCACATCTTCAAAACTCAATATCTTGATTGCGATGCTTCCGCTTTGCCACAGACCGACGCAGAGAAAATCGCCCTTGTTCGAGAATACCCTCACCACATCACCTTCCTGTACACCTTTCTCCACACTCTTCAAAGCACCGGAAAACAACCACGGATGCCTGCGGGAAAGAGATTTCTCCTTACCATCGAGAAGTATTGCCTGCTTTACATTCATCTTATCCATAAGTTTACAATTAAAAAATTCAGTGTTGACTTACGCTTACAATCTTTCCGTATTATCCCTTGTGTTCATGACAATACCGATTGAACATTCGCATCTGCAAAGGTAAGCATTTTCGCAACCTCTGCAAATAACAACGAAAACCGAACGCCGTTTCGCTTGATTGAAACGGCGGAAGAATTTTTTCTTCCGCCGAAAGAATTTCACCAAACGGCGTTTCGGAAAATGCTTTGTAAGTGTGCTGAGTATGTAAGCTTTTCATGCAAAAAAATAAGGCAGGGATTTTTGATTGAAATCCCTGCCTCGTTTTTTGTTTTCGCCTTGCTATTTGCATAGAGATAGAATATCTTCCGTTATCAAGTCTTCTCGCAATCGGTTGGAGGCGAGAAAGTCTGCGAAATTGTAGCGATCGACGAATTCTTTTCTCGCTCCATAACAGAGAACTTTCATGTCCGAATTGCCGAAGTAGCGTGCTATCTTTTCGCCGAAGCCGCCTGATAATGCTCCGTCTTCAAGCGTTACGACAATGCGGTGGTCTGCTTTAAGTTTCTCCATCAATTCGGTATCTATGCCGCTGATAAATCTCGGATTGATGAGAGTTGCCCCCATATTCTTCGCTTTCAACATCTCGCATGTTGCTTCGCCGAGTGCAAAGAAGTTGCCTGCCGCAATGATTGCCACATCTCTTCCTTTTTTGACAAGTTCATATCGATTCAGTTCGGAATAATCCGTGGCTACGGGACGGTTGGCAGGGGTCGTGATGCCGAACGGTTCGCGTATTGCGACAGGGTGTTCTTTGTATTCGAGGCTCCAGTCCAACATTGCAAGGTATTCTTCCTTGTTTGTCGGTGCCAGATATACGAGGTTGGGAATATTCGATAGTAAAGGTATGTCGAAGTGGCATAAATGGGTAACATCGTTCATCGAGGAGAGCGAACCCCAAAGTACGAGTATGGTTGCGGGGCTGTTGTTTATGCAAAGGTCTTGCGAAAGCTGGTCGTAGGTTCTTTGAATGAACGAACTGCATACGCCGAATATCGGTTTGCCGCCTGCCTTGGCTATGCCGGAAGCCAATGCCACCGCATGCTCCTCGGCTATACCCACATCGATGAACTGCTTGCCTGCCGCCTTTCGTCTTTCTGGTGTCCAAGCCCACACCCCCGGCGTTCCGGCTGTGATTGCGCATACTTCCTTATCCTCTTTCATTAGTTGAAGGATATGAGTAGCTGTGAGTTCGTCGTAAGTCTCCGCACTACCTGCGTTTTTCAACTCTCCCGTTGCAATATCGAACGGAGCACTCCAATGCCAGCATTCTTTGTCCGTTTCAGCCGGTGTATAGCCCTTGCCTTTGACGGTATTGATATGTACGACGACAGGGTGATCCGTGCCTTTCACCTTTCGGAAAGCCTCGATGAGCGTCGGAATGTCGTTACCCTTGCCAACATACATATAGTCAAGCCCCATGGAGCGGAAAAGATTGTTTTGGCATTTGCCGTCGGTGTCTCTGAGTTCTTTGAGGTTTCGATACAATCCGCCGTGGTTCTCTGCTATCGACATCTGATTGTCATTTACCACAATTATGAAGTTGGAACGCAATTCCGATGCCCAATCCAAACCTTCGAGAGCTTCTCCTCCGCTCAAAGAACCGTCTCCAATCACGGCTATAACGTTGTTCTTCCCACCTTTGAGGTCTCTTCCTTTTGCCAATCCGCCTGCAAGGCTGACCGATGTGGAGGTATGACCGATTATAAAGTGATCATGTTCGCTTTCAGAAGGCTCCGTATAGCCAGAAACGTCATCGTAATGCTCCGGAGACATGAAAGCCTCGGCTCTTCCGGTAAGCATTTTGTGCGGATAGCTCTGGTGAGAAACGTCGAAGACGATTTTGTCCTCCGGAGAATTGAAAACATAGTGCATTGCAATGGTTGCCTCGACCATTCCGAGGTTCGGTCCGCAGTGTCCGCCATGTTCGCTCAACTTGGTGATGAGCAAGGTGCGGATTTCGGCGGCAAGTTCGTCAAGTTCTGCCACCGGAAGCTTTTTAAGGTCTGCCGGGGACTTTATCTTATCGATATATTTCATGATTTACCTGATTTTGTCGTATTGTTCATCGCTTACGGCTTCGAGCCATTGAGTCGAAGTATTTTCTCCTGCCACTTCAAAGGCAAGGTGGGCGAACCAACTGTCTTTTGCAGCCCCGTGCCAATGTTTTACGCCTGCCGGAATGTGGATAACCGTACCGGGGAGGATTTCTTGCGGCGGCATGCCTTCTTGTTGATACCAACCGCGTCCGGCAACGCCTATAAGCATTTGACCGCCTCCCTTGTCCGCATTGTGGATATGCCAGTTGTTGCGGCAACCCGGCTCAAAGGTAACATTGGACACTCTTACCTGTTCATCGGAAACCTTTGCAAGATAACTCTTGCCTGTAAAGTACTTCTCGAAAGCGGTGTTCGGCTCTCCGATAGGGAAAATCATTTCTTTTTGAAACTCGTTCTTTGCGTCATTATCGGAACTTTCCTCATTCCACACCGTTTTTGCAAGATTGAATGCAGCCCATGCCTTAGGCCAACCGGCATAAAATGCAACATGGGTTATGATTTCGGCAATCTCTGTGCGGGTGATACCGTTCTTTTTCGCAAATTGCAAGTGGTGAAGCAACGAACTGTCGGTCAAACCCTGACTGACAAGAGCCGTGACGGTAATCATACTGCGGTCTCTCAGGCTCAGAAGGTCGTTTCTGCTCCATACCTCTCCGAAAAGTACGTTGTCGTTAAGGTGGGCGAACTCCGGAGCAAATTCTCCGAGTGCATCATGCCCTGCTGTCTGTTTTACTTTTGTCTGACTCATGGCCGAAAAAGATGATAATACCAATAAAATTACAAAGACTTTCTTACCCATTCTTCCAATTCTTTTTGCGATACGTTGTTCAACAACTTGCCTTCTTTCCATTTGAGGGAAGGATATGCCTTTTTGAGGTTTTGTTCGGATTTGGCAATGGTGCTGCCGCCCGATGTGGCAAACGGAACGAGTGTCTTGCCGTCAAGGTTGCTGCTTTCGATGAAAGAGTTTATTATCCTTGGTGCTTCATACCACCAAATCGGAAATCCGATGTAGATTACCTCGTATTGATTAACGTCAATCGGCTTGCATGCGGGACGAGACTTGGAATCTTTCATTTCCACGCTGCTGCGGGACTTGTCGTTACGCCAATCGAGGTCGGCATCGGTGTAAGCCTCGACGGGTTCTATCTCCGCAATATCTCCGTTTGTCGCTTTGGCAATCTTTTCTGCCGCTGCCTTTGTCGTTCCTGTTGCCGAAAAATAGACAACCAATGTTTTCTTCTGTGTTTCCATCGTTTTTAATTCTTTTGTGTTCTGGCTGCAAGAGGCAAACGAAATGCCGAGCAATGCACAAGCCAAAAATGTGATGTGTTTCATATTTTTGATATTAGGATATTATGCTGCACGATATTGTGTCGGTGTTTTGCCGGTATGTTTCTTGAAAAAGCGGACGAAGTGTTGCGGATACTCGAATCCGAGTTGCACTGCCACCTGCGAGACACTCAACGACATATCATTGAGCAACTCTTTCGAATAATTGAGAAGGTGTGCCGCTATGAAATTCTGGGCATTCATGCCGGTCTCTGTTTTAATCAATTCTCCGAAATAGCCGGCAGACAAACAGCATTTATCGGCAAAATATGCCACGGAAGGCAATCCCGAATGTTCTGCGTCGTTGTGCAGGTAGTCATTCAGCATTTGCTCGAATTGTTGCACGGTCGAATGATTGATTTCTTCACGAGTGATGAATTGCCTCTCGTAAAACCTCAAACAATATCCGAGCAGAACTTCTATATTCGCAACGATAAGACCTCGCGAATGCTTATCGATGGCATGAGTCATCTCCTGCCTGATTATGGAGAGTACGGAACGAACCACTTCGACTTCTCCGGCGGATAAATGCAAAGCCTCATTGCTGTTATACGAGAAGAAATCATACTTGGACATCTCTCTGCCGAGCCTTGTCCTTGCAAGCAAGTCGGGGTGGAATACAATGGCGGTCCACTTCGGGTGCTTGACCTCATCCGACGGCTCGACGCTGACGCTCTGCCCCGGAGCAAAGGAGGTAATGGTCATTTCATCGAAATCATACTTCGTTCGACCATACGACAATTTGCAACCTTTGTTCTCTTTGAGGAAAAGAGCATACAGACCATAGTGATATGTTGCCGTCTCTACGCCACCTTCCTTATCGTGTCGCACAACCGAGATGAGAGGGTGTACGGTTTCAAACCCGTAATAATCATTGAACCGCTCCACTGTGTCGAAATGTATCTGTTTCATGTCGCTATCCTTTTTCCGATTGCAAAATTACTTCCTCCATCGAAAAATGCAAATACCCGAAATGCAGAAAAAATAACCGATATTACGGATATGAAAAACAAAATGTTCGATAAGACTTCTCGGAATACCCTATCATGAACCGCCTTACAGGCATAAACGAATATTAAAACGCCCTTCGGATGAAATGAACCGCCGAAAGAATTTCACGAATCGGCGTAAAAATTTTTTCTTTCGCCGTTCCAACGAACTCGAAAGAGCGTTTTGTTTTCATAGCAGTGCGAAGCCTGAGACGGAGTGCATGAAAAAGCCTTTCTTTCAAGGTTTTCGACCGAAAGAAAGGCAGGTTGTTTTTGTTTTTTGCCGAAAGGCTGCCGACTAAACCCACTTTACAACGGGAAAATCCATGCGGTGCGGCATCAGGTCGCAGTGCGGATAAACCCTTATGGCGTAGTCATGCACTCCTGCGGCAGGTGTTTGTATTCTTATGCGGTATGTGGCTTTTTTGCAGCCGCTTTCCACGAGTTCAAACGGAAGAATGTTGGTGTAGGTGTTGATTTTCTCGTTTTGTTTGTTGGCAATCACGAGTTCGACGCCTATTTCTTCGGCTTTCAATTCGGAGAGGTAAAGGCTCACTTCGGCGTAAAATTCTCCGCTTGTATCCATTGCCTCCCGTTCGGAATCGGGATACTTCAAGCCGATTGGGCGAACGCTGTCCCAAAGCCTCATGACATTGTGCTTCCATTGGGAATATTCCCTTGCAAGGGCAGAGTCGTTCGCTTCCAGAAGCCGCGTGCGTTCCGCCATCTTGCGATAGAACTTGTTGTAGTAATCATCGATTTGCCGCCTCATGGTGTAATGAGGTGCTATGTCGGCAATGGTATGCTTCATTTTGCCGCACCATTTCCCGCTTATGCCCTTTTCGTTCCGCTCGTTGTAGGCAGGAATGATTTCGGACAGGAAGGTGTCGTACAGCATTTGGGCATCGAGAGCGTTCTGATAGTCGTCCGATGTGTAGGTCGCCTCTTTCGGCAAAGCCCAACCTGCTTCCGGACGATAGCCTTCCGCCCACCAACCGTCCAAAACGGAAAAGTTCACAACGCCATTCATGACTGCTTTTTCGCCACTTGTTCCCGAGGCTTCCAAAGGTCGTGTCGGCATGTTCAACCACACATCCACACCTTTGACAAGCTGCTTGGCAACCGACATATCGTAGTTTTCGATGAAGATTATGCTGCCCGTGAATTGCGGCATGCGGCTTACCTCCATTATACGGCGTATCAGGTCGGCTCCGGCTTTGTCCTGCGGGTGCGCTTTGCCTGCAAAGATGAATTGAACGCCCTTATCGACGATTTCCTGCAGCCTTTCGAGATTGGTGAAAAGCAGATTGGCTCTTTTGTATGTGGCAAAGCGGCGTGCAAAACCCACGGTGAGTTTGTCGCCCGAGAGTTTCTTTATGGTCTTGAAGTAAACCTGCGGGTCTTCCGCCCGCAGGGTGTATTCCTTTTCAAGTCTCCGACGAATGAAAGCCATCAATGCCTCTTTCTCCTGCTTATGCAATGTCCATAATTCTTCGTCCGGAACATCGAAAATCTTTTTCCAGTACTTCGCATTCGAGGTATCGGACAGGTATTCTTCGCCGAAGGTTTTGCGATAGAAGTCCTGCCAAAGCGGAGAGGTCCATGTGAGGTGGTGAACTCCGTTGGTGACATAGTCAATGTGCGATTCCTCGGGGAAAAAGCCCTCATACAAAGGTGCGAACATCTTTCGGCTGACATCTCTGTGGATAAGGCTGACGGCATTGACCTGTGCGGAAAAATTCATTGCCAGAACGCTCATGGAGAACTTCTCATCCTTTTCGCCCTTCATGCGTCCTGCATTCATGAACTCCTCCCATGATATGCCGAGATAGTCGGCGAAGTGTCCGAGGTAGGCTCGCAACAAATTCTCTTCAAACATGTCGTGTCCGGCAGCAACAGGCGTGTGGGTGGTGAAAAGAGTGCTTGCACGGACAAGCTCTTTGGCTTGAAGGTAAGTGAGATTGCATTTCCGGACGTAGGACTTCATTCTTTCCAATGAGGAGAATGCGGCATGTCCTTCGTTGTTATGATACAACTTTACGGGCAGTTGCAGTTGTTCTATCAGTCTTACGCCGCCCATTCCCAGCACAATCTCCTGCTTCAATCTGTTTTCCGAATTGCCTCCGTACAATCGGCTCGTTATGCTGCGGTCTTCCTCTCGATTGCTTTCTATATCCGTATCGAGGAGATAGAGAGGCACACGACCTATATCTATTCTCCATATCTTCGCTTCCAAGGTTCTGCCGGGCAAAGAGAGGCTTATCTTACGCCATTCGCCCTTGGAGTCCCTTTCCGCTTTGAGAGGAAGGTGCGTGAACTTCTGTGCGTTGTATTCGCAGAGCTGTTCGCCGTCTTTGGTTATGTGTTGGGTGAAGTAACCGTAACGATAGAGCAACCCTATTCCTATTATATTCTTGCAGGAGTCGCTTGCCTCTTTCAGATAGTCCCCTGCCAATATGCCCAATCCTCCGGAGTAAATTTTCAAACAGTTGTCTATGCCGTATTCCATGCTGAAATACGCCACCATGTCCTCTTTCTCCTCGGGTTTGCGGTACATGTATTCATCGAAACGCTTTTCCACCTTGTCCATTTCGGCAAGGAATGCCTCATCTTTCAACAATCCTTCTAATTCTTCCGCCGTAAGGCTTTCCAAAAGCGGCAAGGGATTGTTCTCCAAAGCGGCGAACTTTTCGGGATTTATGCGTTCGAAAAGATTGTATGCCTCTTTGTTCCAACTCCACCAAAGGTTCCGGCTCAGCTTTTCGAGGGCATAAAGCCTCTCGGGCAGCTTTTGTCGAAAGAGGATTTTACGCCAATGTGCCTCCTTGAAACTTTGCGTTTGCGAATCGGCGGCATAATTCACCAAAGCCTGTTTTTCTCCATACATATCGAACCTTTGTCGTGCCTTATCCACCGCCTGTTCGTAGGCATGGAGGTAATTGTTTGCCAGACTTGCCCATACGAGGCTTCCAGAAAGCTGTTTGCACTCCTGTCGTATGAGTTCTCTTTCTTCCGGAGACAGCATGAGTTCCTTTTTGACGAAGGATACGATTTCCGAAACGCAGTCCTTGGCATTGTCGTCGGTTCTTTCCATTACGGTAACGGCTCTCTGCTCTTTGGAAACACTTTCCCGTATCCACAGACCGAAGCCGGCAAGGCTTGTCGTGAGGGTAGGAACGCCGAAAGCTATGCTTTCCATCGGTGTGTAGCCCCATGGCTCGTAGTATGACGGGAATATGCCGAGGTCGAAAGCCTGCAAGAAATCGAAATAAGTCTCGTTTATCACTCCGTCCGCCCCGTCGAGGTAAGACGGAATGAACAATACTTTCACTCTGCTGTCGGAAGAATTGTTCAGACCGCATTCCGACAACTTGCGAAGTATCAAATCGTTGTCTTCATCGAAAAGACGGTGCGTCGAAACGGCGTTTCGTTTTTTTCCTCCGCCGTTTTGAGAAATTCTTTCGGCGTTTGAGGAAAATGAATCTTCGGAAAAATTTTCGTTCTCCGTGAATGCTTTCAGATGATGTGCCGGAACGGCTGCCACGGCAAGTATTTCCCTCTCCGGTTGCTGTTTGTTCAGTTCACCCATCGCCTCTATGAAGAGGTCGGTTCCCTTGTTGAAAAATTCGTATCGTCCGGAGTTTATGACAAACAAAGCATTGTCCGAAATTTTTTCGCCGCAAAGCCGTTCTGTTATGTCCGTAAGTTTTCGTCTTACCCTGAGACGGATTTCTTTTTGCTTCTCGTCTTTCGGTACCATGTCGTTCTCGAAACCGTTGGGGGTAATCACGTCGGCGGACTTGCCGAGAAACCGGCTGCATTCCCTGTTCGTTATCTCGCTTACGGTGGTGAAAACGTCTGCATTTTGAGCCGAGAGTTTCTCCAAGGACTGTTTGGCTCTCACTCCGAACTGCATGGCAAGCGAATCGGCATTATATGATTCCAAAGCCGAGTATAGAGGCATGCCGTTGCCCGAAAGGCAGCGTCCCAAGACGGTGGCATGGGTGGTGAATGCCGTTGCGATTTGCGGACATTGCTTTTTCAGGTACAATATCCCGCTTCCCGTCATCCATTCATGGAATTGGGCGACGATGGTGTCCCCTGCCTCCAAATAGAACTCGTAATAACTCTCTATGACCTTTGCAGCCGCATATCCGAAAAGGCAGGGTTCTATGTAGTCCCAGCCTCCTGTCAGACTGTCGAGGGAATACTCGTTCCACAATTCCGTAAGGATTTCATCTTTTCGGTTGAAGTACGGAGTGAAATCCACCAACACCACCGGCGGTTGCTCCTCCAAGGTTTTCCATCTGCCGATACGAAGTTTCAAACCCTTGTTTCGTGCATATTCAGCCCAAGAGGTCATGGCGTATTCGTCCGGTTCGAATTCCTGAACCGCCATATCATCGCGACAGATGTCGGGACCGATCATGATGAAATTGTTGCCGAAGAGTTTGTTAAGCGTTTTCGCTTTGGTGGATACAACGGTGTGTATGCCGCCCACCTTATTGCAAACCTCCCAGCTGACTTCGAATAAATAATCCGGCTGTTTCATGGTTCTATCTTATTTGTTGCAAACGTTCTTGTGCTTTTTTGAAGCCGTGGCGGAAGTCTTCTATGATTTCGGCTGCCGTTTTCTCCTTGTCGAGCATTGAAGCAACCTGACCTATTTCCAATTCACCTTCCTCCAAATCGCCATCGAACATTCCTTTTTTTGTTCTTCCTTTATCTATTATGCTCAGCAGTTCCTCCGCATCGGCACCTCTCGCCTCTGCTTCGGCTATCTTGTCGAAGAAAGCACCCTTCAACAAACGTGTCGGTGAGAGTTTGCGAAGCATGAGTTTGGTGTCGCCTTCCTTGGAGGCGAAGACGGCTTGTTTGAATGCCTCATGGGCGGAACTTTCCTTCGCAACGGCAAAGGCACTGCCCACTTGCACGCCCTCTGCACCCAGAGCCATGACGGCAGCCATCTGTTCTCCGGTGGCAATGCCTCCGGCTGCAATCAGAGGCAGTGTCAACCTGCCTGCAAGTTGCTGTATCAATACAAGGGTTGTGGTTTCCTCTTTACCATTATGACCTCCTGCCTCGAAACCCTCGGCAACGACAGCATCGCAACCGGCACTCTGTGCCTTCAAGGCGAACTTCTCGTTCGCAACAACGTGAACCACCTTGCAGCCTGCCTCTTTCAATCGTGCGGTGTAGAGGGCGGGATTGCCGGCAGAGGTGAACACCACGGGAACTTTATGCTTCATTACGCATTCTATGTGTTTTGCACTATTGGCATTCATCAATGGTATATTCACTCCGAAAGTACCGGCAGTGGCTTGGCGACATAGTTCTATATGTTGCGAGAGTACCTCGGCGGTCATGGAGCCCGCTCCAATCAAACCCAATCCCCCTGCATTACTCACCGCAGAGGCCAACCTCCAACCGCTGCACCATACCATACCTCCCGAAACTATCGGAATATCTGTTGAAAACAACTCTGTAATTCTTGTATTCATGACTTCTTTCTTTTAGAAAATAATATCGCAACAGAAACGAGTAAGGAGGGTGTAATGTTTTACCACCGATGAAATAAAGTGGAAATAGGGCGAAAAAGCCGGAAAAATTTGTGCTGTATCGCTTTTTCTTTGTAATTTTGAACGCTCAAAGTTTTGGACAAACAAAAACGATAAGGAAATGAAGAGAATTATTACAGTTGTCGCCCTGTTATCCATATTCACTTCGGCATACGCCGGAACGGGGTTTGGTAAAGATGCGAAAAAAGCCGATTCGGCAACACCGGAAATAAAATATACCGATTGGAGAAGCGGACAATGGAGACGCAATGTGCCTGAACATCTCTTGTCGGTCAACATAGGCGGCATGCCTATCATAACGGCGGGATATAAAAACACGACTCCGTTTGCTCTCGGGCTGACAGTGGGCTATCAATACAAGATGCGTCATTGGAGTTTCAGCCCTAATTTTACTGCTTCTTGGGGTGGATACACCGGAGCTTGGTATTACAGGGGTGCTGCGGTGAAACATGTTGCTGAAGGGGCTCGTCATGAAATCATAACGGACAGATACAAGTCTCATACATACGTTCCGCTTATGCTGACTGCCAACCTGCACTACGATTTCAAGCATACGAGTATTTATCTCGGTCTCGATGCCGGTGCAAACCTTATGATAGGCGAGAAAGACTTCGAGAAAGACGGTGCAATCTTCCTTCAAAAGAACACGGACGAATTGAGAATAACCCGTTTCGTACCTTCGGCGAAGGTGAAACTCGGAATGACGCAGGAGTTAAGTCCTGTGATAAAATTAAGGTTTCAAGCAGGGGTACAATATGAGATGGGATACGACGATGACTATAACGGAGTGTATTTCAATGGCGGTTTCGACCCGGACTTCAAAAAGACAAGTTTCGGAAACGACGACTCCATCGACCCGTTTGCCGAAATAGGAATAGTATTCTCCTTATAAATTTCGAGGAATGCACCTTTTCTATACTCCTGATCTGAATCCGGAGCAACCATACAGCCTCAGCAATGAAGAAGCTGTCCATTGCGTAAAGGTTCTTCGCATGAAGGAGGGCGATGAGTTGCTGTTGACCGATGGGGTAGGAGGGCTTTATCTTGCCGAAGTGTTGCAAGCCTCGCCGAAGAGTTGTCTTTGTTCGGTCAAAAGCAAGGTTCCGTCTTACGATAACCGCGATTTCCGCATTCATATCGCCATGGCACCGACCAAAAACAACGCCAGAACGGAGTGGTTCGTGGAAAAAGCCGTGGAAATGGGCATCGACGAGATTTCCCTCATCAAAACGCAGCACAGCGAACGTACCGTTATCAAAACGGAACGTTTGGAAAAGGTTGCCGTTTCGGCAATGAAGCAATCCTTCAAATCTTTCATGCCGAAGATAAACCCATTGACGGATTTCAAAGCCTTGATTGATTCTTCAACTGAGGAAAAGAAATTCATGGCTACCTGTCACGGAGAGGAGCGAGTGAAGTTGCGTGAGGCATATCGAAAAGGCGAAAGCGTCATCGTGTTGATCGGTCCGGAGGGAGACTTCTCCGAAGAAGAGGCAGCCTACGCAAGAGAAAAGGGTTTCCTTACCCTCACGCTCGGAGAGGCGAGACTGCGAACCGAGACGGCTGCTCTCTATGCTCTGCAAGGCGTGCATTTCATCAATTTCTGAAATCATTCGTACCATGAACCGAAAGAAAATGACAACATTGCTTTTCCTTCTGTCGGTTCTGCTTTTCGGCAAAGCGGAAGCCCAAAACTCCATAGCGCTTCTCAAATACGGCGGAGGCGGAGACTGGTACGCCAATCCTACCTCACTCAAAAATCTCATCGAGTTTTGCAATAAGGAACTTCAAACGGGCTTGCAAGCGGATTATCCCACCGTTGAAGTCGGCAGCAGCGAGCTTTTTCTCTATCCCATGGCTCATATCACCGGACATGGCAATGTTATATTCGATGAGCAAGAGGCGAAAAATCTGCGAACCTACCTTTTGGCAGGCGGATTTCTTCATATAGACGACAATTACGGTTTGGACAAGTACATAAGACGGGAAATGAAAAAAGTGTTGCCCGAATGCGAGTTCGTGGAACTGCCTTTCTCACACCCGATTTACCACCAGAAATACGACTTTCCCAAAGGTCTGCCGAAGATTCACGAACATGATTTGAAGCCACCCAAAGGCTACGGGCTGATATACGAAGGGCGTTTGGTCTGTTTCTACACCTACGAATGCGACCTCGGAGACGGTTGGGAGGATACCTCGGTGCATAACGACCCTTACGAAAAACACCTTGCTGCACTGAAAATGGGAGCGAACATAGTGCAGTTCGTCTTCATGCAATAAACATTCGTTGCAGACTTTTACCTCATAAATACAAGAGATACACCGTAATGCTGATTACCTTTGAAAGAAAGAATACATAAAACCAAGTTCCTATGAAAAAGATTACTTACTTATTATTACTCGTGTCGGCAACATTGCTTTTTCAATGCACGACAGCGAAACAGAAAAAGACAGTCAGATGCTTGGACTGTGATGGATGGGATTGGACATGGACAGAAGAAGCAAAGAAAGAGATGAAGAAAAGGGGAAAATTCGATTTCTTGCACAGAAATGAGTTCGCCAATCGTTGGGTAACTAATAATGATGATTATGCGTTGACGTATATCGAGGGAATCGAGCAGATAAGTCTTCCTGTGGAGGTTATTGAATATTATAAAGATACAACACTCATTCAACTTGGCTTAAAGATACACCCTTTGGAGTCATATTGCGAGCTGTATTTCCCTCCATGGGAAGGGGATATAAGAAAAATCCTATCAACCAACGATACGACATGGATAAAGTCTTGCTTGGATAAGCATTACAGCATACCGCCTTATCGTTATGCCAATCTTATTATCAAAAACAGCGAATTGGAAGAAATAAAAGACATCATAAATTCGAATGAGTTGATTTTATTGCAGTTTAATAAATGGCGAGTATCGGAAAATTCAATGGATACAATATCCGCAGTCTATGATTTCTATCGCTATGGTCAATATGATTTGACGGAAATGTACCCCACGCAAAGATTTTGGCAAACCTTCGATTCCCTTTATAATAAAGTGAAGCGGGAGCTTGAGACCGAAAGACTGAAAGAAAATAAGCCGGAGGCCGAACAAGCGGAATAGAAATCGGAGCAGTAAGACAGTATTTGATGCAAGGCATTCGTTCGTCTTGTCCCTGCATATTGAGATATTCCAAGATGAGTAAACAGATTTAAAACAAATGGAAGTTTACAAGGAAAAGTGCATCGGAGGCGGAAAATGTGCAAGAGTTTGCCCACGTGAGACTATAACAGGCGACTATAAAAGCAAGCACAACAAATGGCATAACCGATAAGTTGCATTTGTGAGTGGAATTCACCTTCTTCATACGTGAACGGTAATAATTCAAGTCCTGTTCTGTGAGGAAATGGTGCGAACTCCTTACGGCTTTTTCCCATACCTCCGACAATTCCTCCTTTACAGGCTCTGTCAAAGATGTGAGCTTATTTATCTTGTGTGGCATGTCTTTTCATAATGATGTTTACCTTGCAATGTCGAAACATGACGGCTGAGACCTCCATGCTTCCCGAACGAAATAGTATATCGAAGCCTCTCTCCATTCATCACCTTTATCCACTTTACATTCTTTATCATTTCAATCTCTATGCAACTGCTTCGGTTTAACTATTTTCAAGTTCTTTAACTTCGTGGCTTGCGAAAAATCCGACAAGAGCCATGGCTCTGAAATTTTTTCGAGTATTTGAGAGTTTGGCAATAAATTGTATTTCAGGTGTTTGTAAATGTATCGAAGAACGACCGGAAAAAGACGGCGTTTTTATGGTCGGAAAACGCCGTCTTTTTTCAAGAAAACGAAGAGTTAGTGGTGCTAAGACTTCGTTTTTTGAGTCAAAAGACTTCGTTTTCTTCAGAAGAAACGGCATTTTTTGTCCATGAAGATTGATTTCGTTTCTCGAAAGATGTCATTTCGGTCTGAAATCACCTCAAAACACAGAGAAAATCCCACTGACTTATCGATTTTACTTTCTTGCTTTTCGATTAGGAAAACATTGTAAGCAAGAGAAAAAAAAGAAATAAATAATGTAAAGGTGTCTGGTGGACACGAATAATATACGAAACGCTGTTAACGTGGATTTCGCCAATGGGTTTAATGAGGCATATAAATATAAAATGCAATAGCAACTATAACGTACAATACAATAAGACCAATGCAACCAAATTGCAATATACGGCGAATAGTTCGGAATAATTTCTGCTTTTCATTCATTACTTTTCTCTAAAACGGAATTATTCCAGAGAGTATTGCACCAATTATGTATTAGTGCTTTTGAAAATGGAAAACGCACCTTTTCAGCCTCTAAATTCATAGGAAAACGCACCTTTTTGGTATCCTGTTTTGTAGGAAAACGCACCTCGAGTAGGAAAAAGTATTATCTTTGCATCAAGAAATATAATGACTTATGCTATATAGAAAGATTGCAAAACGGATTGAGGAGTATTTGGCATCTGATTCCGACAGGATGTTACTTATTGATGGTGCCAGACAAATAGGAAAATCATATATCATTCGTTGGGTCGGACAGAAAATGTTCTCCAATTATATTGAAATCAATATGGAGGAAGATAAATTGGGAGACAGGGTTTTTGCAGCGGCAAAGACGATAAATGATTTCTATATTGCATTGAGCGTTGTTGCCGGCGAGAAGATGAAGAATAAAACGAGCACTCTTGTATTCATTGACGAAATACAGGCATACGACCATCTTTTTACTCTTGTGAAGTTTTTGATGAAGGACAACAGGTTTACGTATATTGCAAGTGGTTCTTTGCTCGGTGTAACACTTAAAAATACACAGTCCGTGCCTATTGGAAGTTTGGATATCGAACACATGTTTCCTATGGACTTTGAGGAATTTCTGTATGCCAACGGTGTTGGAGAGCTTGCTGTTGAGACAATGAGGGAGAGTTTCAACAAACGGTTGGCATTATCGGATACAATGCATGGCAAAATGATGGATTTCTTCAAGAAATATTTATTGGTAGGCGGTCTTCCCAAAGCTGTCGAGACATTTGTGGAAAGTCGTAATATTGTTGCGTTTCGCTCTATCCAGCGAGAGGCTCATGAATTATATGGCATAGATGCTTCCAAGTATGAAACAGAACATAACAAAAAGTTGAAAATACGACGTATCTTCAATATGATACCATCTAATCTCGAGAATAAGAAGAAAAGAGTTGTGATTAAGGACATAGAGAATAAAAGTTGGAAAAGATCAGAGGATTATTCAGATGAATTCGATTACCTCATTTCAGCCGGCATTGCCATAGATGTGAAAGCCATAAGTACGCCAACATATCCTTTGATAGAAAACAGCGGAAAGAATTTATTGAAACTATACATGAACGATGTAGGTATCCTGTCCGGTATATTCTATCGTAACAATATTACTGCAATAATGTCTGATATCAAGAGCATAAACCTCGGTTCGATTTATGAGACTGTTGTTGCACAAGAATTGAAAGCTCACGGTTATGACTTATATTACTATGACAACAAGAAAAATGGTGAGGTTGATTATCTTATTGACGATGCAGACAACCTGACGAACATTCCGATAGAGGTTAAGTCCGGAAAAGATTATAACACTCACAGTGCTTTGGATAAATTTCTGTCTAATAAGGACTATAACATCAAAAGAGCCTATGTCTTATCCAATGAACAAAGGGTTTATACCGAAAACGAAATTACGTACATGCCGATTTATTACATAATGTTCTTTCAAAATGATTCCAATGTTATAGAACAGTTATTGGACTGATTTGTCAGGTTTCCTGCTTTTGCCACATTCCGGAGTCGGTTTTCATATTCTTGATTGTATGTTTTGAGTGTAGGAAATTTGTAACGTCAATACGCAGATTTGGGCAAGTGCAAGGAAATTGGCGGTCGAGTAAAAGTAAATCCTGTTTTATTTAATGGTAAATAAGACAGGCTGCATTCATCACCGAATACAGCCATTGGTTACAAATTAAGGTTTTATCGTTTGCAAATTCCGCTGATATTTCCGAAATAAGACTTATTCGGCTTTGCAAAGGGAGACAGAGTACAAGAACTCCGGTTGTGCGGAGGCGAAGTACTTTGTTTCATAGAAATAAGCAGCCATTTGCAGGGTGTTGCCTTTTGATGCTTTCGTACATACCAAAAAGTACCACAACGGTTGATAGTCGTCATTTCCTATTATGGTAACAGTTGTGTAACCCCCATCGTGTCGCCTTCGTTCGTCTTTACGAAAGGAGCATGATAGATTATTTCTTCCATATTGTGCAAAACTGAGGGTTGTTTCACATTGTCGAGTCCGCACCAATAAACAATGGTCGTTGCTTCCGAAGATATGTTCTTGAAATCGCCGACTTTGCAGCCCAATGTTTGCAGTTTGTCTCTGACCTCTGCCGTATCCGCTCCATCTTTCAGCATAACGAATTGTTTTGAGGCAATCTCCATCAGGTTTATCTTATTGCCATTAGAATAATAGTAGCATTGTGAACGAGTGAAAGCTCCTTCATCATTCTCATCTTTGTCATTGCAGGAACAAAACAACGTCAAGCCTGCAAGAATAAATCCCGTAACAGAAAGAATTGCATATTTACTTTTGCTTTTCATTCTTCTATTTTCTTTGAATTATTTTCTTGTTACACTCGATTGTTCCGCATTATCTTCGATATGGGTTGCCGGAGCATGCGGAAAACTGCGACAACCCTGCATTTGCTCAAATTGCCAAATCTTTTCGGAGGTGTAAAGACTTATTTCCATGTCTGTTCCACCTTTTTGCCGGCAGATGTACGAATTATTTCTATATGTAAGCGTTTTTTTGCACAAAGCAAGATTTTTTCTTTCTTTGCAAGGAGAAAGATTACACCCAACCATACCCTTGTACTGCCATATCGACAAAATGATTGAACAGCAAGCGGGTCTTGTCATTGAATGTTACTCGGTCATAACTCTCAGGCAAATCATCATTGAGCGAAGTCTGAATCAAGGCAAATACCTGATGACGTGGTTGCTCGTCCTTGTACCAATCCACCACCATCACCCGGTCTTTCTCCTCCAATAGTTTCTGATAGAGATTCTTCGAGGCAAGAATCACTTCTTGCTCCTCTGCTTTGGTCAACTTCTTGCCCGAACGGAGCAAGTCGAAGATTTCCAACTCTTCTTCTGTCAATCCAAGGTCGGTGGAGCGAGATTGCTCCTGCTTCATGTCCTCAATGAGCTGAAGGAGCTTTTCGTAATAATTTTCATTCTCACTGCCACCGGCATTATACTTATCGATAATGTTCTTGTATCGTTCCGAGAACTTCACCCGGGTAGTGTTCTTGTTAATCATCTGAACCAAGGTTCGCTCGATGAAGCTACGCAGGTCTGCCACCTCCAAAGCTTTGTAAGGAGTGGTATCGATTTCCTTGCGAAGAGACTCCACATCTATCTTGCTCAGGTCAATTACTTTCCCTTGATGAATTCCGTAAGCGGCTTGCTGTTCCGAAACGCCGGCCGAAACACTTCTGTCGAGTGTCTCTGCCATACGTTGCTTTGCCCTGCGTAATTTCTCGTCATCTATCTGATTGCAGAATAAACCATTCAAGTATGCCAATGGCGAAAACTTCTCATTGTGCCAAGCTCGCTCGAATATCTCAGGCTTTGCTGCATCGTAGAGATTCATCAGGAGATTGGTCAGTACCTTGAAACGGTCTTTCCACTCATCCTTTTCCAAGATACGATTGTATGCCTTGCGGAGCATTTCGAGTTGGTCGAGGGTGTTGCTCTCGGCGATGATTTCTCCCAACTTGATGCCGAGCGATTGCAAGAACACACCACACTCGATGATGGTTTTGTCGATGTTGGCTATCAACTGTTCGATGTCTTTGACAGGATACTCGTTGCCTTCTCCCGTCGAAGCATACTCGGAAAGAGCCTTCTGCATATATTTGAACACATTGACATAATCGACAATGATACCGCAGCTTTTCCCCGGATAAACCCTGTTGGCTCGGGCTATGGCTTGCATTAAGGTATGTCCCTTCATCGGCTTGTCAAGATAGAGCGTGGAGAGCGACGGCACGTCAAAGCCTGTCAGCCACATGCCACAGACGAAAACCAAGCTCAAAGGGTCGTCCTTATCCTTGAACCTGTCCTCTATATCCTTACCCTCCGGCGTAATCGTCTCCATCTTCTTGCGGTGCAGGTTGATGTCAAGACCTTGGGCAGCAAATTTTTCTTCTTCGCCGTCCTCCTTGCTGATGACCACTGCCATCTCCATTTTGCTCAAAAATTCAAGTTGGCGGTTCTTCTCCGCTCTTTCCTCTTCAGTCTTAGCATGGTTGCGTTCCTCTACAAGTTTTTTCTCCTCCTCCGGCAGATAGTGCTTAACCTTGTCGTACATTCTGACGACTGTGTATTTGTCCACGCTCACCACCATGCCCTTGCCCAAGAATCCACGGCGTGGGAAATGGTGGGCGATGTCGCGAGCGATGCGGTCGAGACGTTCCTCTCGCTTGATGACCTCCAAGATGCGAGACGATGAGTTCTCCAAGAGTTCCTTCTCTCGGTCGTTCAAGTTCTCGTCCTCGCATATCTGGTCGATGTCGGTGTCGAGCCAATCATTGGTCAAGCCCACCTCAGGCACTCTTCGGCTATAAAATAAAGGTACGGTACTGCCGTCCTCGATGGCTTGGGCGAAGTTGTATTCCGATACGTAATCGCCAAACCATTGGTTGGTGAGCCGCTTGCTGCCCAAGAGCGGCGTACCGGTGAAGGCGATGTAGTTTGCGTTCGGTAATCCCGTGTGCATATTCTCGGCGAGTTGCTTGTATTGGGTGCGGTGTGCTTCATCCACCAAGACAAAGATGTTGTTGCGGTCAGACAAGAGAGGATATTTCTTGGTTTTGTCGTACTGGAACTTATGTATCAAGGTGAACACCATCGGCTTGTTGCTCCGTAGGAAGTCTCGAAGCTGCGTGGAGTTTTTCGGCCGGCATTCTTCTTTCTCGCCGATGACTTCTGTGCGAACGAAGGTCTTGTGTATCTGCGTGTCGAGATCTTCACGGTCGGTAATGACGAGGAAAGTGAAGTTGCCATGCAACTTGCGACGTACCTTTCTCACGAACATCACCATCGAATAACTCTTGCCCGAACCTTGCGTATGCCAGAACACACCGAGCTTACCATTCAACTTCTCTCGATTCTTTACGCTTTCCATCAGATTGTTGACACCGAGATATTGGTGGTTCTTTGCGATGATTTTGATTCTTTTATTATCGAAGAAGATGAAATTCTCGATATAGTCCAAGAGGCGTTCCTTGCGGAAGAGACCGTCTATCAGATTGGTGACGCTCAGTCCATGGCTTTCTATTTGAACACGGTCTGGTTTCTCTTTCTCATCATCCACACGAAGCCATTCGAAGAAAAATTCATACTTGCTGTTCCATGCACCTATCTTGGTTTGCAAGCCATTGCTCAACACGCAGATTTGGTTCATCGCAAAGATGTTCGGGATGTCCTTGCGATAGCTCGTCAGGTTCTTGTTGTAGGCTTCCTCTACCTTGACAGTAGAATTTTTGAGTTCGATGAAGACCACAGGCAGACCGTTGACGAAGAGCAATACATCGGGACGGCGATAGCGATAATGTCCCTTGATCCACATCTGGTTGACGCAATGAAAGTCGTTCCTTTCGGGATGGTCGAAGTCGATGAGTCGCACGATGGCAAAGTCTTCCTTGCCGTTCTTGCGAACAGGCTTTTTGATGCCATTGCGTATATGATTGTAGAACTTATAGTTGGTATCCACCATATCCGTAGCTGTATAGTCCTTGCGGAAATCTTGCAAGATACTTTTCAGCACATCCTCGTCCACCTGTGGGTTCAGTCGCTTCAATGCAGCGAGGAACACATCGGGCAGAATACACTCCGATGGATTGGCACGCCCCGTGGATAAGACCTCGTCCTGAGCCTCCCCTCGTGCGTCACACTCTATTCGCTTCCATCCGTATTCGGGAAGTGAAAGCCGGTTGCATATCGCCTGTTCTATATCGTCCTCTCTGATAAATGATCTCATACGATTATTATTTGTAATTTATTCGGATACGTTCAGTTCAACATAATGACTTCTGCCGATTTGTGGAACAGTCTCCCGCATTTCATGTGTTACTATGGCAGTTCCTTTTTTATATTTTCTTCTATTTCCTGAATTGTGGGTATTGTCCCCTCAACTTTTGCAGGATAAAATTTTTCAAGCTCATATTCTGAAATTCCTATAGGTTGATTGCTCGATTCTAATGCATATTGAGCAACAATTTTATCTTTCGTTCTACAAATGAGCAGCCCTATGGTCTTGTTATCATGCTCAGTGCGGAGCAGATGGTCTACAGCAACCATATATGTGCCTAATTGCCCGATGTTGGAAGTATCAAATGGCGTTGTTTTTACTTCTATTACTACGTAGCAACGCAACTTTAGATTATAGAAAAGCATGTCAATGAATTGCTCTGTATCGCCTACTTCAAGTCGATATTCTCTTCCAAGATATGCAAAGCCTGTTCCCAATTCCAGCAAGAATTTTTCAATGTTATGTAACAATGCGTCTTTTAGCAATCGTTCGTTATATGGCTCTCGCAATCTTGTAAAATCGAAGCAATATGGATCGCGAGTAATTTCTTGTGCCAAATCGCTCTCGTTCGATGGCAAAGTCCGTCTAAAATTTGTTATGGCACCTCCTTGGCGTTCATACAAGTTTGTGTCTATGAAGTTTATGAGTACCGAACGACTCCATCCCTCTTCCACAACCTTGTTTACAAAGAAGCAGGCTTTTCGAATATCTCCTTTACATTTGTCTATTATTACCCTATGATGCCCCCATGGTACGGCACATAACTTATCTAATACAGGAGGGTATTCTTCTGATTTTGCCACAACTTGTGGCAGAATCTTGTTCCATTGAGAATAAAGCAGGTAGAAATTCTTGCAATATCGAATGTTGCGTTCCGACAACCCTTCTATATTTGGTAGCAGTGAATGCAAGTCGTGGCTAATGGAGGCGTAAAACTTGCTGCCGTACCTGTTCTCTGCATGGCGTGAGACTATGTCATGCCCCAAATCCCAATAAAATGACAACATTTCTTGGTTTACCTTTATTGAGGCTTTTATCTGATTACGATGATAGCGTAAGCTATTTCTTGTATCCACTGCTTGTAGTCTTCATCTATTATCGTTATTGGTTTTGTCATTGTTCCTACTGCTTGTTTTGGGAAAATATATCATTGTGTTTACAAAGATAGCAATTTTCAGAGAAAACCCGATATTCGTTCTTGCCCGAAAGCGTGCAAAGCATCTTTTCCTTATCTTTTTCCTCTTTCATTTGCAGCAACAGCTTGTCGATATTCGAGATGATATGTCCCCTAAAAGTCGATTTTCTACTCATATCCGAGTCGATATGTCCCCTAAAAGTCGATTTTCTACCCATATTCGAGCCACACCCTTCAATTCTGCCAACTTCCTGCCGGCAAGGTTGACTTGTTTCAGTACAGCCTTTGTTTCAAGGTCATAATCAAGGGGTAATGTAGGTATATTGTAATTGCTCATATCTTTATTCTTTATGGTTTTACTTCCAATTTGCCCGACATAAGGCGAGGAAGGAGAAGATCCCGCCGGCGAGCGAGGAGAGTGTTCTGCTTGGCAAGGTTGAACATAATCTTAAGCATTGGTTTAACTACCTGATTAAATTGCTTTACCACCTCCGAAGTAGGAATTGTCATTTGAACTCTTTCTACATCTCCTCTACTCAAACCCGGTTGAGCTGCATTTCTATTCAAATTCTGCATCAAGACAAAAAACTCATTTTGATGCAAAGTAAAATAAAGATAGTTTTTATATTCTACATTCTTAGGTGCCACAAAAAATACGTGTTCGTTAATAGCATAATGCTCATATGGGTACTTATCCATAAACATAGTAACTTTACCTATGTAAGCTCCGTCCTTATATAGCAAAATATCATCTCCTGTATTCTTGCCTCTTTTCATTGATTCATAAAAGTCCTTTGGTATCAAACTTACAGATGAATAATCAAAAAAAGCTAATTCTTTGATTATTCTGCACCTAATGATGGATAACCATCTTTTAAGGAAATATCAACACCTCCCTTTGGACGTTTGCCTGTATCCAAACTTATTCCCCATTCTCCTAATCGTTCAACTTTCCACCCTTTTGGCAGTTTGTTTTCCATTTCCGCCTTTTCATATCCGGGGAAGCGGAAGCGGACGAACCATTCTTTATATAGGTTCTCTGCCATTTTCTCCAAAAGACGAATACGCTTGGTATTGTTCTCTATCAGACTATCGTAAGCGGATAGGATAGAAGCTATGCGGTGCTGAATTTGCAAAGAATGCAAAGCAATCTTATACTTCTTTATTATCAAAGAATTCAAGTTTTGTTGAGCACCACCATTTGCCAATTTATTCAAATTATCACTTTGCTGCTTTAAGAAGTAATAGACATATTGATAATCTGCCTTATTATCATCTATCACCAAATTACAACAAGCTTGATTCGTTGTTAGTGGAATTTTGGCTATTGCCGATTTACCTGCTGTTACTCCATACATTGCAACAATAACAGTATTAACAGGAATATATTTGGCAGCAGAATGTTCCAAACCTTCTTGTGAGATGGTCTTATTAGTAGCATAAATATTACAAAAGTTTACCTCGTTTGTATTCAACCAAGGTATTCCACCATTATAATAATTAGGATTAGAACTTGTAGGAGTTCCACCACTACAGACTTTTGAGCAAATTTCTCCAATTCTTACATATTCCATCTTTCATTCCTCCCCAAATGGTTCGTTCATATTCTTTTCCTTTTGTTGCTCCAAGAATATCTCCTTTTGCTGTTCTATTTCCTTACGCAGTTCCTCCTTGGTAGGAAGATAGGTGAGATATTTTGCTTGGAACAACTGCTTGTTTTCCTTCAAAATGGAATAGCGAGCCATATCCGCACTCGTCTGCGAACACAATATCAAACCAATGGTAGGATTGTCGCCTTCCGTGCGTTTCAGTTCATCGTACATACGCACATACATATCCATCTGCCCCACATCCTGATGACTTATCTGCGAGGTCTTCAATTCAACGAGCAGAAAGCATTTCAGTATATAGTTGTAAAACACAAGGTCGATATAAAAATCACCCATATCGGTGTGGATATGCTGCTGACGTGCCACAAAAGCATAACCTTTGCCCAACTCCATGATGAACTTCTGCAGATGGCTGATGATACAGCCCTCCAACTGCGACTCCGAGAAATCCGTATTAGGAACAAGCCCCAAGAACTCTGCCACAACAGGATTTTTGATAAACTCCGACTTATCATTCTGCATAGGAGCTGTGATACTCTTCATCTCATTCTCCACGACGGTCTTGTTTTGCGATTGCAAAAGACGATAATAATACTGCGAAGCTATATTGCGGCGAAGCGTCCGCACGCTCCATGTCTCGGCGTAAGCCTCATGAGCATACCAATTACGGGCAGTATCCTCAGGAACGGAAAGCAGCAACATATAATGCGACCAAGACAGCAATTCGGATTTTCCTGACAGTGTCGGGAAAATCTTATAAAATTGCACAAATGCGTACAAGTTATTCTTGTTGAAGCCCTTGCCATATATATCGGTAAGCTCTTCGGACAATTTCTTTATCACCTCGTTGCCATACTCCGCACGATTTTCACCTCTCAGTATTTCCTCGCTGATACGCTTGCCAAGCAACCAATTACGTTGAAGCATGGCTATATTCACCGAACGATAAGCCTCTTGTCGTGCCTGTTCTATGATACCTTGAGCATCTTTCAAAAGGCTGCCGCTATCCTTATATAATGCTGTCTCCATACCTCTAATCCTCCCCAAACAGTTCGTTCATATCCTTTTCAATCTCTTTCTGCAAGTCGGCGGCTTCGGCACCGAGTTGCGAAAATTCGGCATGGAGCGAGAGCATTTCACGGCGAAATTCCACCTCCGTCATACCGTCGTCCTCGATGACAACACCCACATAGCGACCTGCATTAAGGCTCCAATCGTTATCCTCAATGCCGTCTTCGCCCTCTATCTTCGCCACCTTGCAAAGCCCGATGACATCACGATATTTCCCTTCGGGCCATCGTTCGAGCAACCAATCCGCTTCCGCCTGCTTGCCCTCAGCCTTATACTCATCGACTAATTGCCAAAAAGCTTCGCCATCACCCTCATAAAGACGAGTGATGATACCAAGGTTTTTGATTTGCTCATCGCTGAACTTACGGTGAGCCCTATCCACTTGCGTAAAGATGTTACGGGCATCGATGAAGAGGATTTCGTCCTTGCGGGAACGCTGCTTGTTGAAGAACCAAAGGGTAGCAGGAAGCGTTACGGTAGAGAACATATTGCTCGGCAGGGTAACCATTTGGCTGATGATGCCGTCCTGTATCATCTTCTTGCGAATCTCCAACTCGCTTCCGCCTGCATCGCTCGCAGAGTTTGCCATGACGAGGGCTGCCTTACCTGTCTCATTCAGAGCCGTGGCAAAGTAACCTATCCAGAGATAGTTGGCATTAGGCACGGTCTCCTTCTTGTCGCTTGCCTTTTTTGTTGATTTTGTCTTGTTGCGAGGCACGCCGTAGGTATTGAATCGGGCATCGTCCGCCACCTTGTCGAACACCACTTCATCGACATTGAAAGGAGGATTCGCCATCACATAGTCGAACTGTCCGAAGGCATTGTAAGGGTCGCTATAGAAGGAGTTTGCCTCCGTAATCTCGCCACGCACATTGTTGAGCAAGAGGTTCATCTTCGCCAATTTCACGGTGTCTGGTTCTTTCTCCACACCATAGCAACGGAAGCTCATCATGTCTTGGTTGGTGGCATTGTGGTGGTGCATGTATCGAGCCGCTTGCACAAACATACCACCCGAACCACAAGCAGGGTCGAGAAACTTCTTGTCGCCAGTGACTGGGCGAAGTACCTCTACCATGTATTGCACAACGGTGGCAGGAGTATAGAAGGCACCGCCACCCTGTCCCTCTGCCAAGGCGAAGTTGCCGAGGAAGTATTCATAAATCTGACCGAAAATGTCAATGCTGATGTTTTCGGGAATGTCCTTGAAGACACGCACAATGCGGCTCAAAAGTTCAGGCTCTTCCTCTGGCACCAACTGACCATACACCTCCTTTGGAAGTACGTCAGCCATACGAGGGTTCTCTCGCTCTATTGCCTCCATCGCATTCTTGACGAGGATAGCCTTGTTGGCATCGTCGGGTGCATCGTTGATATAATCGAAGTAAGCACATTCGGGCAGGAAGAAGCCGCACTTCTCCACGGCGATGTCCTTATATTCTCGCTCCATGCGAGTACCTTTGTGCTTGTTGTATTCCTCGTCTATTTCTGCCTTGTGCTGCTTGAAGAGTACGTCGGCATAGCGGAGGAAAATAAGTCCGAGGATAGGTTGACCATATTTGTTGGCAGCCAAGTGGGCACCGGCACGCAACATGTCGGCGGAATGCCAAAGATTGCCTTCTAAGTCTTTAAGTTCAATATCTGTCATGTTAGTTGCAATGATTTTATTTTTTTGTCGAAAGTAAGGAATGAACACCTTGGCGTTGCAAACGACCAAAAGCAACACTTCTTATACGAAAGCAAAGGTACGAAATAAAATATGAAGTTTGTCAAAACAAACACTTGAAATAGAAATATGAAATATCACGGAATCAATCGCCGTTTTGATTTTTCCTTTCGCCGTTTTGATTTTGCGAAAGGACGAAAGAATTGTCGGGTATCTTGTTTATTTCGTGAAAAGCACTATCTTTGCAGCCGCAAACGGTTCTTTCTTTGCAGAGATTAAAAGGGAATCGGGTGTAAGTCCCGAACAGTCCCGCTGCTGTGAGTTCCGCAAGAAAGGTTATCGAATACCCTTTGCCACTGTCGGTTAAAGCCGATGGGAAGGCTTCGGTGACCGGAACGAGTCAGAAGACCTGCCGTGTTGCATTGCTTGTTGAGAGCTTTCGAGGAAAGAGCTTGAAGCGTCATTGCCGGAATTGTTGTTTCGGATTTTGCGGTCTTGTCGTTCATCTTTCTTTCCGTTCGGGTTCTCAGGTGTTTGAATAGTAATAATTAAACAATAGAACGATGAAAAGAGTATTTTTGTTTTTGGGAATGCTGTTGCAGGCAGCGTTCACCTTTGCACAGTTCGACGGACCTGTCGGAACGGAGGGTTGCAAGGCGGTTGCAATTTCGGATTCAAGGATTGTTTCATGGGCTTATGGTGTTCAGGTCAAGCGAGGCTTCACCGCTCCGAACGGAACAACAAGAGTGAGTTATGGAACTCCCGACATGGCACAGGGTGTGCCGGACAGCACGACGACAACAGCCGTTTCTTTGGGTTTTGGAGGCGAAGCCTTGGTTACGTTCTACCGTCCGATAGTCAACGGAAGGGGTTTTGATTTCGCAGTCTTTGAAAACCCTTTCGGACCAAACTTTTTGGAACTTGCCTTTGTTGAAGTGAGCAGCGACGGAGAGCATTTCTTCCGTTTTCCTGCCACATCGTTAAGCACAAGCAGCTCGGATGTGATGGCACAACACTACAACAACCTTGCCGGCAAGTATGAGGTAGGCTACGGAACGCCGTTCGACCTTTCCGATTTGCCGGATGATGAAAATCTCGATAAGATGAACATTCGTTTTGTCAGGTTGATAGACGTAACGGAAGGTGTCGATACGGACGCACAAGGCAATGTGATTTACGACTCTCCTTGTGCCGGCTCTTATTCCGCAGGTTTCGACCTTACGGGAGTGGCTGTGATGAATGCGGGAGTGCCTTATATGATTTCGGATTGCGAAAGTATTGCCTTGTCTGCCGACAGTCATGAATTGATAGACGCAACGAATGGTACTTTGGGCGGAGATGGCAATTACTACAAGGATTATACAGATGGAGACATCGCTTACGAAGCAGTGGGATTGTACGGAGGCAGTTTCGCTTGCGGCTTCGGACCATCAAATCATACCACAGCTGCCGGCTACTATTCTTCCGCAAGTTTGCAAGCCTTGGAGGGTGCAGGCTCCAACTATATGGTGGGCTATTATTCGGACTATGGCGAAACACCTCTTCATAACGTGATACGCAAAGCAGATAATTCTACTTTCTTCCCACAAGGAATATATGTGGCTCCAAGTTCTGCGATGTATAACCACTTCGCCGCAAGTTTCACCGCAGGTATGTGGGAAACCATAACGGCAACGGGCTATGACGCAGCGGGAACAGAAACCGGAACGGTAACCGTTTATCTTGCCGATTACCGCAACAGTCAAGACCCTGAGGCGGATTTGGTGAAGGAATGGGTGTATATGGATTTGCAAGCCTTGGGAGAATGCAGCAAGATAGCCTTTACACTTGCTTCGAACGATGTCGCTTACGGTTATCTTAATGCTCCGTCATATTTCTGCGTCGATGGATTTACATACAAGAACGATAACGCACCGTTTGTTTTGCCTATGGATTTGATAACCCTTGCAGCCACAGAGGTAACAGAGGAAACGGCAACCTTGAACGGCGACTTGTTTGCCGGCACGGAAACAGTTACGACAAGAGGGTTTGAATACAAAACGGCAGATGAGCAAACGTGGACTTCCGTAACTTCGACTGACGGAAGCGATATTTACGCCGTAACCATCGACGGGCTTACTCCGGATACCGAATACATTTTCCGTGCATTCGCAACGAACGATGGCGGCAACACTGTTTACGGAGAAGAACTTACATTCCGCACTTTGATGGTTCAATCCCTCATCGATGCACAATCATTCTCTTTCCGACTTTATCCTAATCCTACGGCAGGTAACGTACACGTGGAATTGGAGAACGGAACTTCTGCAATAAAAATCTTCGACATGCAATCGAGACAGGTATTTGCAACAATGGTCGAGGGCAGTTGCGAATTGAACCTTTCTTTGCCAAGCGGAGTATATGTATTGACCGTTGAGAAAGACGGAATGCAAAGCAGCAGGAAATTGTTCGTGAAATAAACCTTTTTGAAAGGAAAAATACACGGTACGGATAAAGACAAAACATTTCGGAAAGGCTTTATCCGTACCTTTTTCCTTTTGAAGAGGATAGAATGAAAGTAACTGAAAACACGAAAAAACACTTTTGAACGATGAATATCGGAAGAATAACAATAGGAATTTGCCTTTCGGCGATTTTATTCCTTTTCTTTGCTTGCGGAAACAAGGCGGCGAAGAGTGGAGTAGGGGAGGAGACAATCTCTTTCAAGGATTACTACGGCAGAGAGGTCGCCGTGAAGACCGACCCTCGAAGAGTGGTATCTCTATCGCCCGGAATAACCGAATTGCTTTTCGATTTGCAGGTCGGAGACCGCTTGGCAGGCAGAACGAACTACTGCCTCTATCCCGAAGAAGCAAAGAAAATACCATCGGTAGGCGGCATAAGCGATGCCAACATAGAGATGATTATGGCAAAAAAGCCGGATGTCGTATTCACTGCCTCCATGATTGCCAAACAAATGGTGGAGAAGATGACCTCCTCGGGTTTGTGTGTCGTGTGCTTGCCGGAGAGGAAAAAGGTTGCCGATGTCTATGAGACGGTAGCTTTTCTTGGTAAAGTATTCCGCAAGGAAAAACTTGCCGACAGCCTGATCGACAACATGAAAAAGGAAATAGCAAGCATCACCTCCTCCATACCTTCCGGCAGAAAGCCTACAGTATATTATGTGGCGGGCTTCGGCGATACGGGAGACTTCACCTCGGGCGGCGATACCTTCATAGACGACATCATAACGCTATCAGGCGGCGAGAACATAGCGAAACATATAAAAGGTTGGTCGATAAGCAAAGAAGAAATCTTCAAACAACAACCCGAATACATCATCGTGAGACAAGAGGACTTGGAAACATTCAAGACCACTGCCCCATACAACAAACTCAAAGCCGTAAAGGACAACAAAATCCTCGGCATCGAAAGCTCCATAACAGATTGCCAAAGCCTCAGAACCCCGCAGGCGATAAAGCAGATAAGCAATTTCATACACAACAGCAAGTAAAACCGCACCCCACAGGCGGATAATACGTCGGCAAACCCGCTCCGCATTATCCGCCTTTCGGTACCAAGAAAACCAAACGCCGAAAGAATTTTTTCTTTCGGCGTTTGGTTTTATCGAAACGGCATTTTATTCCGTCGGAACGGCGTTTGGGCGAATGGTTATTCCGAATCGTTGCAATCGAACAACTTTGCAGGCTTTTATCTCTTGGTTTTTCACAATTCGGTTCAGCCTCTCCTGTATATCGTTCGAGTATTGATACGATTTGTTCGGGAGTATTCAGTATTTGTACGTACTTATAACCTCGTCTTTTATCTATCTGATTGAACCTTTCAAGATTGCCGACCGATTTTACGGCTTTCACGAACTCTGTTTCGCCTATATAACATTCCATTGCCCGATCAAACCGGAGCAGTGCTGTCTTTCTTCTATTTAATCTCGAAAAGGCGTTTGAGAAGTTCTTTTTCCACGGCATCGCTACGGCGGATGCTGTGTTTCGCCCACTTGATAAGGGTGTCCAATCGGCGTTCCGGTGTGAGGTTGATGGCGTTTCCGCTGTTGCGGAGCTTTTCTGTCAGGGTGTACATGCTGATTGCCGCCGAGACGGATATGTTGAAACTCTCCGTAAAGCCGTACATGGGGATTTTCATGCAGATGTCCGCCATATCCTTGGTCGTTTGCGACAGGCCTTCCAACTCGTTGCCGAACACAATGGCCAACGGTTCGTCCACACTCACCTCCGGCAGCAAAACGTCTTTCTCTGCCGGCAGCGTGGCAACAATCCTGTAACCCCTCGACTTCAATGCAGAAAGGCAATCGGCGGTATTGTTCTCTTTTCTGTTGTGGCGGTGAATGTCAATCCACTTGCTCGACCCCAAAGCCACGTCGGGATTTATTCTGTATTCGTTATTGTTTTCTATCACATGCACCTGCTGCACCCCGAGGCACTCGCAAGTTCTCAACACTGCGGAAGCGTTCTGAGGTTGATAAATATCCTCCAACACAACGCAAATCCTATCCGTCCTGTCCTCTATTATTTTCTCGAACAAAGCCACTCTCTCCGGTTGAATCATCTCGCACAAAGCCTCATAGTACCTCTGCTTCTGCTCGAAAGTCAAAACATCCGATTTCATCTTTCAATAAATTTATTACACCCTTCTTTCATTCTATCGAGGTACAAAGATACAAAAACCCGCATAACTTCCGACCGGAGGAATGAGGTATCACAGAACATACAACGGACAGATGTCCGCCTTTTTCGGCGTTTCAATATTTTCTTACGCCGTTTGAATTTACCGAAACGCCGAAAGAAAAAATTCTTACGCCGTTTCATTTCATTGGAAGGACGCTTCATTGTTTGCAGACTGTTTTTTCGGAGGAAACAACGGGCTGTATGGTATAATATTCATACCTTTGCACGCCGAAACAACGGGTTTAAGATAAAAACTGATGCAGATAGAAGTATTAAAATCGAAGATTCACCGGGTTGCTGTTACTCAGGCAGATCTCAATTACATAGGTTCCATAACGATAGACGAGGATTTGATGGATGCCGCAGGCTTGATTGAAGGCGAGAGAGTCTATATTTATAACATCAACAACGGGGAGCGTTTCGATACATACGTGATAAAGGGCGAGAGAGGCTCGGGAAAGATTTGTCTCAACGGGGCTGCCGCACGTCTTGCACAAGTCGGAGACTTGGTCATCATCGTTTCCTTTGCCACAATGGACTTCGAGGAAGCCAAAACGTTCCGTCCGTCCGTCATATTTCCAAAAGACAATAAGTTGATTTGAGAAACGGAAAATCGAAAACCAAGGATATTGCCCGAACCCTTTTCTTCGTACTCTTGGGGTTGGCTTTCGTGTGGTGGTTTTGGGAGAAGTTGTCGGCGAGAGAGAAAGAAGAGATGTGGGAAGCCTTGGGCAGGGCGGATTGGCTTTGGTTCACTCTTTCCGGATTGGCGACCCTGTTGTCGCATTACATAAGGGCTTTGCGTTGGAGGCTGTTGGGCGAAGCTATTTCTTGCAAAGTCTCCCGCAGGAACAGTTTCTTTGCCGTCATGAGCGGCTATCTTACCAATCTTGCAGTGCCTCGTTTGGGTGAAGTGGTGCGTTGTACCATGCTTCGCAAGAGCGACGGCGTTCCTCTCGAAAAATCGCTCGGCACAATCATCACGGAGAGAGCCACGGACATGCTTCTATTTCTATTTCTATTGCTTATGACACTCTGCCTGCAGGCAGATGTTCTGTTGCAATACACGGACAGGAATTTTAAGCTCGATACGCAACACTTGTTACGGCTCATGCTTATCGGTGCAGGCTGCATGCTTGTCTGCATTGCGGCTTTCTTCTTTTTCAGAAAACGATTGAAAGAGAACAAAGCCTTTCGCAAGATTGTTAACTTGCTGAAAGGACTTTGGGAAGGTGTGAAAAGCATATCCCGATTGAAGAGACCGCTTTTGTTCATAGCCTATTCCATGCTTATATGGCTGCTGTGGATTATCGGAACGCTGTGTTGCTTCCGCAGCATGGGCGGAACGGAGACTTTGAACTTCCTTCAAGCCTTGGTAACCACCGTTCTCGGAGCGTTCGGCCCCATGATAACGCCCGGAGGCATAGGACTGCAACCGGCAATTTATGCCGAGGTGCTTCAAGCTTTTGCGATAAGCCGTCCGATAGGCTACGCATGCGGTTGGTTGAGTTGGATAGCTTCGCAAATCGGCACGGTGATTGCGGGATTGGCGGCTTTCGCATATTTTTCCACCATAAAAAAGAAACAAAACGATGACACAGACAGAGTCAATAGAGAATAAAATTCTTTCCGATGAGAATTTGGAAAAACGTATGGAGGATTGGAGGAGCAGAGGCTTGAAAACAGTGTTCACCAACGGTTGTTTCGACCTGTTGCATTTGGGACATGTGGATTACCTTGCCAAAGCCAAAGATGCGGGAGACCGTTTGATTATAGGTGTCAACACGGACGCTTCCGTACGTCGCTTGAAGGGTAGGAACAGACCCTTGCAGGACGAGAACTCGCGGCTTCGCATACTCGCCTCTCTGCAAATGGTCGATGCGGTAATCCTTTTCGATGAGGATACTCCTTATAACCTTATTTCGAGAGTGCAACCGGATATACTCGTAAAGGGTGCGGATTACAAGGTTGAGGACATAGTGGGTTACGATATAGTGATGCAACGCGGCGGAAAGGTGATGACGTTGGAATATCTTGCAGGGTATTCCACCACATCCATAGAACAAAGGATACTTAACTCGAAATAAAATACGGATATGAAAAAAACAGCGGTTATATTGGCAGGCTGCGGCAACAGAGACGGCAGCGAAACGCACGAAACCCTTTCTGCCCTCTTGGCGATGGACAAGCGAGGAATGCAATACCAATGTTTCGCTCCGCAAGGTGAGTTTTCGGTTTACAATCACATCGAAGGAAAACCGAGCGGCGAGAAAAGAAACATCATAATCGAGGCTTCACGCCTTTGCCGTGGCGACATAAAGCCTTTGAGTGCTTACAGAGCTGAGGATTTCGATGCTTTGGTTCTTCCCGGCGGCATGGGTGCGGCACAGAATTGGAGCAATTACGCCTTCGAGGGCGAGAACATGGAGGTGAATGCGGAAGTGGCAGAAGCAGTCAGAAGCACCAATGCCGCAGGAAAGCCCGTTGCCGCAATGTGCATAGCTCCCATGATATTGGCAAAGGTTCTCGGGGACAAGCACCCCACCATTACTCTCGGCAATGACTGTCAAGCTGCGGAGCATGCCCGCAAACTCGGTTGCAAACATCGAATCTGCACGGCGGAAGAGGCTGTTGCGGATAAGGAAAACAAAATCGTTACAACCCCTGCCTACATGCTTGCCACTCACATAGCCGAAGTATTTGCCGGAGCGGACAGAATGGTGGAAGAGCTTGTGAAGCTGATGGCTTAAAACACAAAACGATACGATACATCGGCAATACAGAGAACCGAAACGAAGGTTTACGGAATGCAAACGCCGTTTCTGTTCTCTGAATCGGCGTTTCGCTAAATTCTTTCGGCGGAATAATTTTTTCTTTCGGCGTTTGCATGAAGGGGGTTCAAAAAAGAGAAAAGGCAGATAAAGCCGGCTGCTTGAAAAACGCTTGACAGACTTGCGGAGAATGTTTTTTTTAGTAACTTTGCAGCCTGATTGGGAAAGGAATGTAGAACTGTATAATCGGAAAGGAGGATAAGATGATAGAAACCATCAATTTTGAGGAGCTGAAGTGGTTGCACGTGATTGACCCCGATGAAACAGATTATCAATACTTGTCCGATACGTTTGCGTTTCACCCCTTGGATATAGAGGATTGCCGAGCCACCAATCAGAGACCGAAAATCGACGAATATGATGACTATTACTTCCTTATTCTTCATTTTCCTTATCTCGATAAAAGCAACAAATTCATCAGGCTTAAAGAGGTAAAGGTCTTTTGGGGAAAGGATTACATCGTTACCATCGGTCGGTCGCATTGGGTGGTCAAGAATTTGTTCGAGCAGGTGCGGCAGATGGTGCAACACAATGCCGAAGGGATTGCGAGCAAGGAGGAAGAGGAACAGATAGAACAGATAGGGGCATCATCGGATGCTTTGCTGTATAATCTGCTCGACCGTTTAATGGTAGAGACTTATACTCTGATACTTCGCATAGGCAGTGAGGTGGACAGCATAAACTATGATATTTTCACCAAGAAGCCGGAAAAGGTCATCGAACACCTGAGTCTGACGCGGAAAAACATCATCTTGCTGAACACGACCTTCAAACCTCAAATCCGAGTGTTCCATAAGTTCGAATCCGGAGGCATAAAGGGTTATGCGGAAGACATGGAGGACTACTGGGGTAACATCTTGGATCAATATCAACGCATGTTCGATATGGTCGAAGACTACGGAGAATTGATTGAAGGACTGAGTCATACTTTCGATTCTTTGCAGGCGAACAAGACAAACGAGATAATGAAGGTGCTTACCTTTCTTTCGACAATCATGTTGCCGCTGACGGTGGTGTCGAGTATCTATGGAATGAACCTCGACCTGCCTTTCCAAAGTTCCAAGTATGCTTTTTGGGGGATAATAGCGGTAATGCTTGTGATAGTGGTTCTTTTCTTCTTTTACTTCAAGAGGAGGAGATGGTTATAAGAATGCTCTCGTAGTTCAATGGATAAAACACAGGATTCCGGTTCCTGAATTGCGGGTTCGAGTCCCGCCGAGAGTACTTTCTTTTTTCGATTTATTTCCAGCGAAGGCTGTTTATCATGTTGTCCAAGTCCGTGTCGATGCGTTTAATCACCACGGCAAGAGAGTCATTGTTTGGAACGAATCTGCAATGCAGAGCAACACGCACGAAGTGTCGCACGCTGTCGGTGAGATAGAACTGATATGGTGAAACGACCTCGCTGCCCTTTATCTCGAAAGCGGTTCCATAGACACGTGCTTCCCTGTTTTCGTATTGCCTTTCCACAATCCCCGATGACAACTTCTTGTGTCTGTCCAAGAAAGTGTAGCAATCGTTTACCATGTAAGCCAAAGATGTATCCGTTTTGATAGGCACATAGCTCACATTGGCTTCAAAGCCATAACGTTCAAAGACGATGTTGAACCAGATGCTCGATTTGTCATCGCTTTTCACGGGAACGATTTCGCCGTAGTCGGGATAATCGAAAGTGAAGGGGAGGTTCTTGTCATCATAATGATGATACTTCGGTTGCGGAACGCTCAATCGAAGATACGTATTCGGTTTCGGCATTGGCGGTTCCTGGCCGCACGAGGCGAAAAGCAGTATTGCAATTATGGGAATGATTGTTCTTTTCATATTTCTTGCAAAAGAAAATTATTAGAGAATACGGCACCTTTTCCTTTCGCCGGATTCAAGAAGCAAAGATACTACATTCCCTCCAATTCTGTCGTTGCAGACCGACATTTCTTGACGCAAACTGTTCATTAAAGTTCCCACACAACTTGAAAGGAGCTTTGAGTACGCGGGTAAAGAGAATAAAGGAAGTAAAGAGTGTGTAAAAAGTAACGGAAGTATCAGTTTTATTCGTGTTAATATTCTGTTCGACCCGTGTTTACGAGATAATTCTTCCTCATTCTGCCATCTCTATGCTCTTTTCCACCTTATCATTCTTTCCTTTTTCGACATGCTATTTCGCTTTTTGCATTTTTTTACCATTTGAGGACTTTTGCGGAGGTGGCGATTAACGATTTTCAAATTCATTAACTCCAAGGCATGCCTCGAAACAGACGAAGAACATCCCCTCTAAAAATTTTGCGAGAATAAGATACAATGATAAACAATTACCTTCCAAGTACTTGCAAAAATCTTGACGATTGAAGAAAATAAAACGCCGTAATTGAGGACGGAAAACGGCGTTTTATTCCGAGAAAACGAAGAGTTATCGGTGCTGAGACTTCGTTTTTCGAGGCAAAAGACTTCGTTTTCTTGTGAAGAAACGCCGACTTTTTGGAGAGAGACCCGATTTGGATAAACAGGAAGCAACATTTTGGGAGGAAAACGCTCCGAAACACGAAAGAAATCCCGCAAATCATACGACTTTACTTTCTTATATCGCAATTAAGGAAACAAGAACACAAACACGCAAATTCACCAATTTGACGATGTAGAACGGGAAGAAAGTCCATTGCCGATTTACATACATTGAAATAGAAAAACAAAAGAAAATTTGGAGGTTTGAACAAATTCACCTTACTTTGCAGAGTGTAACAATAAGAATATCGGAAAGTGTTGAATAATCGGTGTTGGAGAAGAGACTAATCAAGGTCCGTATTACGAAAAAATGGACAGTGCTTCTTATATGGTTTTCTTTAATATAGGGTTTGACAATACCAAGATATATTATTCCGATAAGAAAGAATGGAAAGATGTACCTTAAATGCAGTACCATGAGAAGCGGACAACGGATAATACTTTGCGTAATAACGTTTTTGGTCATGATGCCTTTGCATGTACATTCGCAGGAAGAATATACATGCGATTGGATTTTTAATTCAATTCCTCAAACCGGATTGAAAACCGAGATATTTGAAATCTTGGGAGAGCCGGAGGGTGCATGGGAAGAAAGCATAGAGTATGCAGATACAATATACGAGTATAACGAAAAAGCAGTGGTGAAAGATTTTCTTACAAACTTGCCAACGCTCTTGTCCGTAGAATCTTGCAACAGTCTTTGTCGATTTAGTATTATGTCCGATGTTGATACGATGACTGTGAATTGTCAATGGGTAGATAGTGTATATACGTTATCGGGCAGGTTTATAGTGGTTAGATACAGTGTCAGAATAGGAAACGGGCAAGGCATGCGACAAGAAAGGGTTTTTTCATGTAAGAATGGACACATAATATGCTCTTTGGCCATAATCGAATGGTATGAGAGTTATACTCCATTTGGTGATTTGTTAGAGAAAAGACGTGCTTTGTTAAGTACCGATGATAAAGATGAGTACGCTTTGATTTTGAATGAGTATGATTACAAAACAGAAGGATTTGATGAGATGAACCCTCCTTTGCATAAACATCATTCATCAAAAAGAAAATTAAGGTTATACCTTGATTCGGATAGGCTGATATTCTGTACCTCTGTCATTAAGCCACCAAAAGCATTGTGCTTCAATGAAAGTTCTTCTATCTGTAATGATACTGTCTTTTGCGTTGGAGAATTTTATACGTACTATGACGACACATGGTATCAAATATTCGAAGAATGTTACTATTCATTGGATTACTACTAATGGAAGTTCATTTTGAGGGAGTGGGAGTGAAGACTCAAATAAGAAAGAAAAACGCTCCTTCTTTCTATTCAAGACCGAAAATGGCTTATTTATCTTGTCCTCAAAAAGCGAAATATCTCATCAATGACAATTTTTGTGATGAGACAACAAAATTGCACGAATAATCAGATTGCTCAAAGCAATCAGTGATGAGTGAAATGAGTGATAAATGTAGCGTAACAAACTTGTACAACACAAATATGAGTAACGTGATAAAGACTAAAACGATACAAGCATTGTTATATGGATAGTTGATAATAGGAAAGAGGTGCCAATGAGAATATGAATAGATATTCGTCAAAAGGTTTTTCGTTTAAGGAGCGGGCAAATGAAAACATTACTTTATTAGGAACAGACAAAACAATCGTTCGACAAAAGTTCTGTTTTATTTCTCCATTGAATACTTTTTGCTAACTTTGCAACCGAAACAAATGGTAAATTCGGATAAGTTGCATTTTGGGTGTTGAATCTCGGCTATTAAATTAAGGTATGCATTATATGAGAAAAAGGCTTATCATCATAGGATTTGTTTGCTTTTTGGCTATTTGTGCGAGCTATGTTTGGCTGTCTTTTAATCCTATTCTCATTCATAAGCCATACCCTCAGAATACTTTTGGTACTTCATTTGATAATTCATACAATCCTATAAATTCAATGGATTTTACACATGGAAAGAACAAGATCGTTATTTATATCGATTGGAAAGATATTCAATTTCTACCCGCAAAAACAAAGCGATGGACTTTGTTGGAATGCCGAGACAATAGCATAATAGAAGCGGTAAAAAATAATTTTGTATTTGAAAGAGTTAGTGAGAATTTTGCCGAGACAACGGATTACGGTAGCAGAATATTTTTCTTTCAAAACAACACATTAGTATTTACAGCTAAAATACAAATAGAGAGTGAAGTCGTATCCCTGTATTTCAGCAATACTGCGTGGACATTTGCCGTAAATAGTGATGAGTTAATAAGTTTATTCCGAAAGTTCTCACCAACTTATTTCCCAATAATCAAGGTAAACTAAATGGCATGACCGATAGATACGACGAACAAAACAAGACGAACACCAAGATGTGTTGGACAG